>CAMYNQ010000001.1 GCA_947259785.1 uncultured Chromatiaceae bacterium
ATCTGACCATTACCCGCCCGGACGACTGGCACATTCATCTACGTGATGGTGCCGCCCTGGCAACGACCGTTCCTCATGCCGCCGCCCAGTTTGGCCGCGCCATTGTCATGCCCAATCTTGCCCCCCCCATTACAAGCACCGATCAAGCGCTGGCCTATCGTTACCGCATTCTTGATGCCAAGCCGTCAAACAGTGACTTTGATCCGCTAATGACCCTGTACCTGACAGACAGCACCTCGCCAGACGAGATCCGCAAGGCCAAAGCCAGCGGCCACGTCCACGGGGTTAAACTCTACCCAGCTGGCGCGACCACCAATTCAGACTCTGGCGTCACCAATCTGGAGAATGTATACGCCAGCCTGGCCGCCATGGAAGAGGTTGACCTGCCGTTGCTGGTCCACGGTGAAGTCACCGATGCCCACATCGATATTTTCGATCGGGAAAAGGTCTTTATTGAGCAAAAACTGCAACCGCTAAGCGAGCGTTTCCCTAATCTGCGCATTGTGTTTGAACACATTACGACCAAGGATGCCGCTGATTTTGTCCTGTTCTCATCAGAAAACATTGCCGCTACTATTACCCCGCATCACCTACTGCTAAATCGCAATGACATGCTGGTGGGGGGTATTCGACCACACCATTACTGCCTGCCAGTACTGAAACGCGAAGAACACCGTCAGGCCCTGCTGGACGTTGCCACCAGCGGCAACCCAAAGTTCTTTCTTGGCACCGACAGTGCCCCCCATGCCAAGGGCGCCAAAGAAAGCAGTTGCGGCTGCGCTGGTGCCTACACCGCATTTGCCGCCATCGAGCTCTATGCCGAGGCGTTTGAGTCGGTAGGCGCCCTAGGCAAACTAGACGGCTTTGCCAGCCGCTTTGGACCACAGTTCTACGGCCTACCAGTCAATCAACAGACTCTGTCACTGACACGCCAGCAATGGGCGGTGCCAAAAGAGTTTGCCTTCGGTGATGATGTGGTTGTGCCCTTACGGGCAGGTGGTGAACTAATTTGGCAACTGGTTCCAAATAACGAAACAGACGTATAAGCACACAACCAAAAGCAAAATTTAAGATGTATCAATCCCCTCCTAAAATTGCCGATCGTTTCCGCAGCTTCCTGCCCATCGTGGTTGATGTAGAGACTGCCGGGTTCAACTCCGAAACTGATGCCGTGCTCGAAATTGCCGCCGTTATCGTGCACATGGATGAAGATGGCAAGCTCTACCGCGGTAAGACGCATGCCTGCCATGTTGCGCCCTTTCCAGGGGCCAACCTGGAGCAAGCATCACTCGCTTTTACCGGCATAGACCCATACCACCCTTTCCGTGAGGCACTGGAAGAAAAACCGGCGCTGGAAAAGATTTTTGAACCGATTCGTCAAGAGGTAAAGGCAAACGACTGTACTCGTGCAATCATGGTGGCTCACAATCCACTGTTTGATCTGGGTTTCATCAAAGCGGCGGTAAAACGCACCAAAGTTAAAAACCCATTTCATGATTTCAGCACCTTTGACACAGTCACCCTGTCGGCACTGGCCTATGGCCAAACTGTGTTGGCCCGTGCAGCTCAATCAGCGGATATGGACTGGGACAACGAACAGGCCCATTCGGCCATTTATGATGCCGAGAAGACCGCCGACCTGTTCTGTAAAATCGTCAATACCTGGCACGACTTACAGCCCTTTTAAAAGACTGCGGGTATAAGCCTAGGTCTTGCCTGGCAAGGCCACATCAACCCTGAAACCACCGAGCTGATCAGACTGATCAAACACCAGGCTTCCCTGGTAGTGCTCAACAATATCACGCACAATTGCTAAACCAAGGCCATGGCCAGCAGTACTCTCGTCCAGGCGTTGACCACGCTGATCAAGCTGCTGCCTCAATTCAGGGGCGCAGCCGGCGCCATCGTCCTGCACCGATACAACAAGTCCCGGTTTATCGTAGACCGTCAGCAAAACACGCTGCGCAGCCCACTTACAGGCGTTATCCAGCAGATTGCCAAACAACTCCATCATATCCTCACGATCTCCAGCAAAGGATTTATTGACCGGGATATCCAGTTCTATCTGCAAGCCCCGATCGACATAAATCTGCCTAAGAATCTGTGCCAGCCCCTCAAGCTCTTTAGCTGGCTCAAAGCTCAAGCCTGGCGTTGAAACACCAGCCAGACGAGCACGCTTGAGCTGACGATCAATAATTTGTCGGATTTGTTGGGTCTGATCCCTGAGCTTTGCTTGTAACCCTGGTTGCTGCTGTAAGACCTCACTCCCTTCCAGCTGCATCATCACTGTCAGCGGCGTCTTCAAGGCATGGGCCAGATTACCCAGCGCCGAGCGTGAACGCTCCAATCGTTGCCGCATTAACAGCAACAAGTAATTAAATTCTTTTACCAGCGGCAGAACCTCATCAGGCACATCTTCACGCAGCTCAGAAAACTCGCCAGCTTCCAGCCGTTTCATATCATGGATCACCAGCCCCAGTGGTCGCAGACTACGCTTGGCTACAGCCGCCTGAAGCAGAATCACCAATACCATTACAAACAAACTAATTAGAGCATAGCGCTGCCCGAACTCACTTAACTGCTGCTGCAAGGGGGTCATGTCCTCAGCTATAACCACGTTTACGTTATGGCCATGTTTGCTGTATTCACGCACAACTACCAATAGCGGCTGTGACTCCGGACCTGCCAAGTATTGCGGTTTATCCGCCATGACATATTTAGGAAACTCACGATCCCACAAAGAACGTGACCGCTGTAACTGCTCACCGCTTTGCAACAGATAATAGTGGCCGGAAAAGGGCATGCGATAGATGGGATTATAATGATCGGCATCGAACTCCATCACCCCCTTTGAAGAAAAGCTGATATTAGCGAGAATGCTTTCCGCATCGTGCTCAAGCCGGGAAATAACATAGTGTTCAGTCAGTGATCTGGCGGCTGTATTGACTACCCACCACTGCAATACAAACAATATAATCAGGCTCAGACCTAAGCCCAGGCTAAGACGGGCAAGCAGTGAGCTCAAACTCCATCGCCCTTAAAAATATAACCCTGACCACGCTTGGTCTGAATCAAATCCTTACCCAGTTTATGACGCAAACGATTAATATAAACTTCAATCACATTACTATCCTTATCGGAATCGTAATCATAAACATGCTCGGTTAGCACCGACTTCGACAATATCCGCCCCGGATGCAGCATGAAATAACGCAACAACCTAAACTCGGTACCAGTCAATTCAAACACATCACCAGCGACAGTCGTCACCGTTTGTCGTTCTTCATCCAAAACTAACTGCGCAACTTTTATCCCTTCTCCACCAGCCTGATCATTATTACGTCTGATCACAGCGTAAATACGCATCAACAACTCTTCGGTATGAAAAGGTTTAGCCAGATAGTCGTCTGCACCAGCTTTAAAACCGTCGACCTTTTCGTGCCAGGCATCACGAGCGGTCAAAATCACAACCGGCACCTTGTTGCCGCGCGAACGCCAATTCTGTAACACCTCTAGTCCCGGTCGCTGGGGCAGACCAAGATCAAGCACCACCATGTCGTAGGCCTCTTCATCACCCATAAACTCTGCATCAACACCGTTATCAATCAGATCAACAGCAAAGCCGGCCCGGGCCAAATCTTGCTTGAGCTGTTGACCTAAATCAACATCATCCTCAACCAACATCAGCCTCATTCTTCTGTCTCGCTATAGTCAGTTTCTTCCCACAATAACCGGCCATCCCTCGCATCATAAAAATACTCATGCACCTTGCCATTTTCATCAACCATTTCTATTTCGTAGACAATCTGACCCTTCTTAATCTCCAACTCAATTTCGAGTATTCGACCATTGTGGCGACTACGCACATCCTCTAGCAGCATTTCCAGCGAGACGATATCTCCGGCGTCATGAAGATCTTTAGCCCTATTGTGGTCATTACTACCGGCACCGCTGACTGCAGGCAATAAAAGACATAAAAAAAGCAATGCATATCTTGTCATCTATTAATCATCCCAACGACCATAACCAGGAATTTTAATTTCATTTTCATTGTATGAACCTTGCTCTGCACGCTGATGACAGGCATTACAATTTGCCAGACCTTGCAACTCACCCTTAAACACGCGACGGGGAATCTCATCATGCTCGTGAACCATGAAACCTAATTTACTGATCTGCACCACTGTTCCCTTCCTAGGCAATGAACGCATGACTTTGCGCGACAAATAGGCGCGGCTATTGTCTGCGCTGTTTTTCTCAAGATATGTTAACAAGCTCTGTTTATCAGCTGCATCAAGCTCGGCATTTTCACCAAAATGATCAGCCAGATTATCCATAAGCTTACGCCAGCTGTTGGCAGGCAACAAACCCGGCTGATAGGCAAAATGACAGCTACCACAGTCATCCTGATACGGCTGATTAGTCACAGGCGCAACATTGTATTTACCATTGGCCTGTAGCAATGGGCTACCCCCCAAAAGCATTGCACCAATCGTAAACGCTGCAATTTGTTGAATCTTCATCAAACACCTCCTGTCAGTTACATAGCAATTCAAGGTGCCAGCTTAATTCTCCAAACTAAAACAAACCTTAATAAATGCCCCTCTAAACGAAAAAGGCCACCCTCCAATGGAGGGCGGCCTTTCAGGCATATCTTTCATTCGCGGCAATTAGCTCATGGCAGCCTTGGTCAAACTCTCGAGTTCACCGTTTTCATACATCGCCATCACGATATCGCAGCCACCAGCCAATTCACCATTTATATAAAGCTGGGGAAAGGTTGGCCAATCAGCATATTTAGGCAGGTTGGCGCGAATCTCGGGCTGCTCAAGCACATTATAGGAATCATATTCAGCACCAACCTGTTTAAGCGCTTCAACCACACGGGCCGAAAATCCACACATTGGGAACTGCGGCGTACCCTTCATATACAGCACGACAGGGGCACCCTCTACCTGCTGTTTAATTGTTTCCATAATATCCATAACTACTCCTCAACTCTTCTCGGGCACTAAAAACCAAGCATTTTACTCGGAAATAAGAAATTCTCAAACACCCATATACTATAAGGTCATTGATCTGTTTCAAACAGCCCCCAGGCACCACCACCAGAAGTCGCAACAATCAGGTGCTGGCCAGGCTGGGCGCTAAAGCTGATTTTGGCTGGCAAAGTCTCACCATCCAGGCAATTCAGGCCTAACGCCCCCGGCTGGCCGCCACACAGCCCCCAGGGCTGATGCCAGCGCCGCTCAGTTAATAGTGTGACCGTGGTCGGCGCCAGAAATTCATACTCACGTATCAGACCATCGCCGCCCTTATGCTTACCGTCACCACCCGAGCCAGAACGGATCTGATAACGCTGTATCCGTAGCGGGTAATGCATCTCCAAGCTTTCCACCGGCGTATTGAGGGTGTTGGTCATATGAGTCTGCAAGGCACTCAGGCCATCACCATGCGGCCCCGCTCCCATGCCACCCCCCAGGGTTTCGTAATAATCCCAACCCTGGCCATTTTCACCTCTAGCCCCCATCGCCACATTATTCATGCTGCCATGGCTAGCCGCCGGAATTTGATCAGGAATGGCCTGGGCCAAGGTGCCCATGATGACATCAACAATGCGAGTACTGGTTTCCACATTGCCAGCCGCCACCGCTACCGGGCGTTTGGCATTGACCAAACAACCCTCTGGCGCACTAAGCTGAATACGGCGAAAACTGCCGGCACAGGCTGGCGTCTGTTCAGGCATTAGGCAACGAAAGACGTAATACACCGCTGCTGCAGCCACCGACAATGGGCAATTGATATTGCCCTGCACCTGTTCGGCTGTGCCGTCGAAATCCACCGTCACAAAACCTTTGTTGACCGTCACACAAGCCTGGATCAGGATATCCCGATTGCCCATGCCATCATCATCCATCACATCACTAAAGCGATACTCACCATTTGGAATCTGCTGCAAAGCGGTGTCTGCTAGGCGCTCAGCATAATCATTCAACAAATCTAATGATTGCCTGAAAGCACTCAGGCCCATGCCCTGAACCAAGCTCATCAAGCGCTGCACCCCGGCACGATTGGCACTGATCTGAGCAGAGAAATCACCACGACTCTGCTCGGCATTGCCGGTGGCCGAAACGATGGAGGTCAAGAAGGCCTCATCCACTGCGCCCATGCGAATCAGATAAGAAGGCGGAATAATCAGCCCCTCCTCGTCCAGCCGTTTTGAAATCGGCATCGAACCCGGTGTGCTGGCACCAATATCGGCGTGGTGGGCGCGGTTGGTGACAAAGGCCACCAGCTGGCCATCAACAAACACTGGCGCGATCAGAGTGACATCGGGTAGATGAGTACCACCGAGAAAAGGATCATTGACGATTACCATGTCGCCGTGACGCCACTCCAACTGGCCGATAATCCCGGCCATGGCATAAGCCATACTGCCCAGATGCACCGGAATGTGAGCCGCCTGGGCGCAAAGCTGGCCCTCAGCGTCGAACACGGCACAGGAAAAATCAAGCCTGTCCTTGATATTGGGTGACAGTGCGGCACAGCGCAGCATCGCCCCCATCTCATCACAGACAGCGGCAATACGGCTGGAAAAAACTGACAATTGAATGGCGTCCATAAAGACAATGGTAGCAAAGAGGTCAGATTTCGTACTATTGTTTAAGCGGCTTGCAAACAAAAACCGATTTATTTAGACTGAATCTATATTTCAGACTATTTTACTAGGCTATTAATAAGGAGAAAAACCATGGCACATCAACTACCCGAACTACCCTATGCTCAGGATGCTTTGGCCCCAACCATTTCTGCCGAGACCCTCGAGTATCACTACGGCAAGCACCATCAGACCTATGTCACCAATCTCAATAACCTGATCGCCGGCACCGAGTTTGAAAGCGCCAGCCTGGAAGAGATTATCAAAAAGGCCGATGGCGGCCTGTTCAACAATGCCGCTCAGGTTTGGAACCACACGTTTTATTGGAACTGCCTCAGCCCTAATGGTGGTGGTGCTCCGACTGGTGCTCTGGCCGATGCCATCAACAGCACCTTTGGTTCGTTTGACGAGTTCAAGCAAAAATTCTCTACCTCGGCCGCTACCAACTTCGGTTCAGGCTGGACCTGGCTGGTTAAAAATAGCGACGGTTCTATCGCCATCGTCAATACCAGCAACGCCGGTTGCCCGCTAACCGAGGGCCAAACCCCATTGCTGACGATCGACGTTTGGGAACACGCCTACTACGTTGATTACCGCAACGCCCGTCCCAAATACCTAGAAAGCGTCTGGGCCATCATCAACTGGGATTTTGTTGCCAGCAACTTCGGCGGCTAATCTTCCATCGGGAAGCGGCACCCTTGCTGCTTCCCGATTTATTGCCTGCCCCTTAAATTCACAGTAGAATTACCATTTTGCAGCAGCCCACCGGGCTGTTTTTTATTTTTAGCACTTTAGAAATTTTCTGTATTTTTCAGGCAATTTCGTAAAAGTACTTATTCTAGTTTTTTGGGTTGGGGATCTACAAATGACTGATTCACTCATGTCCACCTACAAACGGTTGCCGGTTACCTTTGAACGGGGTGAAGGCGTCTGGTTATGGGACACTAAAGGCAAACAGTATCTAGACGCCCTTAGTGGTATCGCAGTCTGCAGCCTGGGCCATGCCAATGCCAAACTGGCTGATGCCATCTGCAATCAGTCACGTCAACTGCTGCACACCTCAAATCTTTATGGCATCAGCACCCAAGAGCAATTGGGGGATACGCTGTGCCGCGTCGCCAATATGGACAAAGTTTTTTTCAGCAACTCCGGTGCCGAAGCTAACGAGGCAGCCATCAAACTGGCGCGTCTCTATGGCCATAATAAAGGCATAGAGTTGCCCACCATTATTGTCGCCGAAACCAGCTTTCACGGTCGCACCCTGGCCACCCTCACCGCCACCGGTAACAAGAATGCCCAAGCCGGTTTTGAACCACTGGTCGACGGTTTTGTACGGGTACCGTTTGACGACATCAAAGCCATCGAGCAGGTCGCAGCAACAAACAAAAATATCGTTGCTGTGTTGGTCGAACCAATTCAGGGCGAAGGCGGCATTCGCATTCCAGCCGCAGACTATCTGGATAAGATCCGCGCCCTCTGCGACCAACACGACTGGCTGATGATGTTGGATGAGATCCAGACAGGCATCTGCCGTACAGGTAAATGGTTTGCCTATCAGCACAGCAACTCGACGCCAGATGTGATCACCTCGGCCAAGGCACTCGGCAATGGTGTACCTATCGGTGCCTGCCTCGCCCGCAGCAAGGCAGCCGCTGTGTTGCAGCCAGGCACACACGGCTCCACCTTTGGTGGCAACCCACTCGCCTGTGCTGCTGGCTTAGCAGTGGTCGCGGAGATGGAAGCCCATGACCTGGCCGCCAATGCCACAATCAAGGGCGAGCGCCTGATTCAGGGTCTGAAAGCCGCACTGCAGGATTGCAACACGGTCAGTGAGATTCGCGGTCAGGGCCTAATGATAGGCATCGAACTAAAACAACCCTGCACGGAACTGGTACAACAGGCACTGGAGATGGGGCTGCTGCTAAACGTCACCGCTGACAACGTCATTCGACTATTGCCACCGTTGGTCATTGACAACAATGAAATCGACCAGATCGTCGCTACCGTTGCCACCCTGGTAAAACAAATCACTTAATAAAAGGATGTAGCCATGGCTACTCGTCATTTTCTGACTCTAATGGATTTCAGCCCTGCAGAATTGCAGGGACTGATTCAACGCGCTATTGAATTAAAAAAGATCCAACACTCGGGCCAGGTGTTTGAACCCTTGAAAAACAAGGTGCTAGGCATGGTGTTCGAGAAATCCTCGACCCGCACGCGTGTTGCCTTTGAAACAGCCATGGCACAGTGCGGTGGCCATGCCATCTTCCTCTCGCCGCGTGATACCCAACTGGGCCGCGGTGAACCGATCAAGGACAGCGCCCGGGTGCTGTCACGCATGGTCGACATCTTCATGATCCGCACCTTCGAGCATGAAAAGATCGAAGAGTTTGCTGCTTATTCTCAGGTACCGGTGATCAACGCCCTCACCGACCTACAACACCCTTGTCAGCTGCTGGCCGACATGCAGACCTATTTTGAACATCGTGGTGATATTAAAGGCAAAAAAGTCGTCTGGATTGGTGACGGCAATAACATGTGTCACTCCTATATTGATGCTGCACGCCAATTTGATTTCCAGCTAGCCATCGCCGCACCTGAAGGTTATCTACCCGACAACGGGCTGCTCAATGCCGCAGGCGAACATGCCTCTTTAGCCGACAGCCCGGCCGCGGCCTGCCAGGACGCCGACCTGATCGTCACCGACGTCTGGGCCAGCATGGGTCAAGAAGAAGAGAGCAACAAGCGCATCAAAGCCTTTGCTGACTATCAGGTCAACAGCGAACTAATGCAGTTAGCCAAACCTGATGCCTTGTTCATGCATTGCCTACCGGCCCATCGCGACGAAGAGGTCAGTGAAGAGGTATTGGAAGGACCACAAAGTGTCGTCTGGGATGAAGCAGGTAACCGACTGCATTCGCAAAAGGCCTTGCTAGAATTCCTGCTAACCCGCAACTAAATCGACGCCGTTTTATGGAACCCTTACTCAGTCTCAACAACATCGAATGTCGTTACGACGACAATGCCGTTGTTAAGAATCTGTCATTTCACGTCAAGCCTGGCTCGATGGTCTGCTTATTGGGCCAGAGCGGTTGCGGCAAGACCACTGTGCTGCGCAGTATTGCCGGTTTTGAACCGCTTTACGCGGGTGAAATTTACAAACATGGCGAGCTGATTTCCAAAGCCGATTTTACCCTAGCGCCAGAGAAACGTGGCCTGGGGATGGTATTTCAGGACTATGCCTTGTTTCCACATCTGGATGTCGCCAGCAATATCAGTTTTGCCCTGAAGGACAAATCAAAAGCAGACAAGCGTCAGATTACCGAACAGCTGCTGGAAACCGTCGGCCTGGCTGGCTATGCCGATCGATATCCACATGAACTTTCCGGTGGTCAGCAACAACGCATCGCTCTAGCCCGCGCCCTAGCAGCAAAACCAGATCTAATCCTGATGGATGAACCTTTTTCAAATCTGGATGTAGAACTGCGTGAACGGCTCGGCCTAGAGGTACGCGAAATTCTCAAACAGCAGGGCATTGCCGCCATTCTGGTAACCCACGATCAACATGAGGCCTTTGCCCTCGGCGACATGGTCGGCATCGTGAAAGATGGCCGCATCCTGCAGTGGGACACGCCGTTTAATCTCTACCATGAACCGGCCAACCGCTTTGTCGCCGACTTCATCGGCCAGGGCGTGTTTATTGACGGCCGACTGGTATCTCACAACGAGGTCGAAACCGAGGTCGGCGTGATCCAGGGTGACCGGGCCTATCCATGGCCGACAGGAACGAACGTAGAGGTGCTACTGCGCCCCGATGACATCGTCCCCGATCCAGACAGCAAACTCAGCGCCGAAATTACTCACAAAGCCTTTAAGGGCGCTACTGTGCTCTACACCCTGCGTCTGCCGACCGGCAGCCAGCTGTTATCACTATTCCCCAGCCATGATGACCATCCCATCGGCACCCACGTCGGCATCCGTATCAACGCCGACCACCTGATCAGTTTCCATAAAGACAATCAGGCATAAAAAAAGCGGACCGAAGCCCGCTTTAAGTCTAGTTCATTTGAACCTTACAACTGTGCTGACAGATACTCAGCCACCGCCTTGATCTCTTGGTCAGTCATTTTCTTGGCTATACCAGCCATCATGCCAGCCGGGTCATTGGCCCGAATGCCATCACGAAACTCAGTCAACTGCTTAACAAGATAGTCACGATGTTGACCACCAATCACTGGAAAGGTCGAAACGCTTTCAGACTTACCCTTACCCTTTTCACCATGACAGTTAATACAACCGTAAACACCTGACTTGGCATTGCCCTCACGAAACAGTTTTTCACCCGCTGCCACAATCTTTTTATCTGGTTTGGACAACGAACCTTTCATCTTCTGAACAGCATAGAAAGCACCAATATCCTTGGCATCCTCATCTGAACCCACCATTGCCGCCATCCCCGCCATAGTATCGTTATTGGACCGATGACCTTTCTGAAAATCCTTCACCTGCTTAACGATATAACCAGCATACTGCCCAGCCAAACGCGGATAAGTCGCATCCTCACTGTTGCCATCAAAACCATGGCAACCACCACACAAACCAGCCTTACCTTCACCGGCAGCGGCATCGCCAGCCGATACTGCCTGTGCCCCAGCAGTAAAGCCCCCCAGCGCTACTGCCGCAACTATCAAACGCATCTTGCGTGTTACTAATTTCATATTTACTCCCCCCTAGTTAACTAGGACTGTTCTCCCCAAGGCCTTTCAACAAAGACCAACTTTTTATATCAACCTCTACCCTGAAGGTCAAATTGATTCTTATACCGACCTCAAAGCCGGGCAATTTCCTCAAGGGCAAATATATAAGCATAAAAAAAGCGGACCGAAGTCCGCTTTATAGAGCTAATACCTAAAATACTTAAAGCTGCACTGACAAATACTCAGCCACCGCCTCAATCTCTTCATCCGTTATCTTTTTAACAACACCGACCATCATGCCGGCCGGGTCATTGCCTCGGCTGCCATCACGGAATGCTTTCATCTGCTTGACCAGATAGTCACGATGCTGGCCACCGATGACAGGAAAAGTTGTAACCACTGCCGACCTGCCTTTACCCTTTTCGCCATGACAGTTAATACAACCGTAAACACCTGTCTTGGCATTGCCTTCACGAAACAGCTTTTCGCCCGCAGCGACCACATCTTTGTTTGGATTGGCTAGAGAGCCTTTTATCTTCTGCGCCGCAAAGTAAGCACCAATATCTTTAACATCCTGCTCAGAGCTTATTGTGGGCACCTTACCAGTGATGTCAGCATGGTTGGCACGACGACCTTTCTGAAAGTCCACCACCTGCTTAAAGATATAACCGGCGTACTGCCCCGCCAAACGTGGAAAACTGGGATCCTCGCTGTTGCCATCAAAACCATGGCAATCCCCACACAAACTGGCCTTACTCTCGCCGGCAGCCGCATCACCAAACGGTGATGCCTGCGCCCCAACAGAAAAAACTGCCAGCGCGACAGTAACAAGCATTAAACGCACACACGACACAAACTTCATTTTGACTCTCCCCAGAGCTGCACACGCCATTCGTCGGAAAAATTAACAAAAAACTAACTTTTTATAACAAGCCCTATCCAGAAGGTCAAACAATCTGCCGTATAAATATTAATGCTTACTTATTAATCCCGCTTGGCGTAATAGTTCCTGGGCATAAAACACAGGGATAGCATAAGAAATGGCGCTAGGATTCTCCAAAACAGTTTCCTTAGTATCCTTCACAAACACGCTATTCAAAACACCGACCACCTCACCTGTTTCTGTATCGTACACGGGACTGCCACTGTTACCAGGGTAGGCAATAGCATCCAGTTGAAACACTTTAAAAGCCGTCAGCATACGTTTAATCAGCCGAGGATTGAGCTGTTTGCTGTTATTAACCGGCTGCACCGCCGGGGTAATGGCCGACACCATCGCCTTATGAGTAACCACGTGATACCCCAGTGCCGAACCAATCGGAAAGCCGCTCATCAAGTACTCGCGTCCCTCCTCAACAGCAGAGCTATCCCCCATCTTCAAGGGCGCTAAAGGCGAATCCGAGAACCTAAGCAGAGCCACATCATGCCGCTTATCCTTCTTAATGACAGTGGCGATACGGATCTTTTTTCGGTCTTCACCCGGCACAACCACCACCAGGCTTTCATTTTTATCTGGGTCAAGAAGCTCAGGGATATTATGGGCATTAGTAATGATGTGGCGGCCATCAGCAACGACAAAGCCTGTACCAACAAATCGTATCGCCGGTTGACGCAGGGGCTGATAATTGCCCAGCGCAACCACACCAGGTTTCACCTTAGCAATAGTATCGGAATAATCCGCAGCCAAAGACATCTGAATACTAAGACCAAACAACACCAACAGCGCAAACATATTGAACGTGAGTTTGCTGAAAACTTTAGGCAGCATATAATGAAACCTCATTGTAGACACAACTCGTTAAAGCAACCCCGTCAGGCAGCCATGAAAAACATAAATTCAACCCTTATTGCCTTATTCTTCATACTAACAGGCAATTTCGCCCTGGCCGACATCGAAGCCATCACCATCAATGGCAAAAGCGTATTACTAAAAAATAATAATACTTGGCAATACATCGAAATCAAGCAGGCAGATGCCAGATATGCCCATCTATACGTCGTTAACAAGCAAGGAGGCGACAACTACTGCCGCCTGGGGTTTAAACTAAAAAATGGCCTGGCTGACAAAATCACCAGCATCGTATTTAGGTTCTCGGCCCATAACCATGAAGATGTGCTCTACGACACCGTTACCAAAGGTTTCCTACATTTAAAACCAACCAATGAAGGCTTCAAGGAAGTCACCTTCTCCGGCATGTCCTGCGAAGAGATCAAATATATCAGGGTACATGGCGCCGATCGCTGTGAGATTGGCGAACTGACCAAGCACTCAGCCGAAAAAGGCGAGTGTCTGAAACTGGTGCAGGTGGAGGCCAATGACAAGTTTGTTATCTTCAAGCGATACAACGATGAACCAATAGAACCTGAGGCGCCAGAAACAACCGAAGCTGAAACAGTAATGGAATCAAACCTGCAGAAGGAATACGAAAGCTGGAAATCACGTCAGGAGACAACCGAAGCTGAAACAACAATGGAATCAGACCTGCAGAAGGAATACGAAAGCTGGAAATCACGCCAGGAGACAAACTAACAAACCGCCCCACATTCGCAGCCTGACTGATCGAGCCGTGTTCAATCGAAAACCTCTGCTGACCCTTGCCCTGCTATATCTTGCATTCACGATATACGGCAGCCTCGTACCTTTAAACTACCACCCTTATCCATTCGAACAAGCCTGGGCAAACTTCACTAACATTCGCTATCTCAACCTAGGCATTGGCTCAAGAGCAGACTGGGTAGCAAACATCCTGTTATTCATTCCCTTATCCTTCTTGTGGCTCGGTCTGTTTTGGAGCCAGAAAAATTTACCCCTTAAAATTACTGCCTCACTCCTTATTACCCTCTCATGCATTGCATTAAGCTTATGCATTGAGTTTACTCAGCAATTCTTTCCACCTCGCACCGTCTCTCAGAATGACATTCTAGCCGAATCCTTAGGCACACTTATCGGTATAACCGCCTGGTGGTGGAAGGGGCCAAAAACACAACAACTATTCAGGCAACTGTTAACCAGTCACTACAATATTATTGAACGTCTACTCTGGATATACCTGGCGATACTGTTTGGATATAACATTCTACCTCTTGACCTTACTATCAGCCCTGTCGAGCTCTATCACAAGTGGAAGGGAGGCAAGATAATCTTCATTCCATTCACAGCTGGAACAGAAAATATTGCAGAGTTTACATACAATATAATAAGTGACATTGTAATCTGGATACCCGTTACATTTCTCTGGATCATTTCCACTAAAAAATCATCACTACAGGCCTGGCTGTGGACAGTGTCTGCCGCCGTCATTCTTGAAGGCATGCAATTAATGGTCTACTCAAGAGTCACCGACATAACCGATGTTTTCACCGCAATGGTTGGCGCAGCCATTGGCTGTCTTGCATCCCAACATTACAAAACAGCCCTCCCGACGGAACAAATTCATAGCATGAATATAAACGCGTATCTTGGCACCATTTTCACGATTGTTTGGTGCTTGGTTCTGGCTACCATTTTTTGGTACCCATTTGATTTCCATCTGGACAGAACCATCCTAAGAGAAAAAATTTCTGGTCTATATCAAGTTCCTTTCATTAGCTACTATTATGGAACCGAGTTTCGTGCCATCACTGAAGTTATACACAAGGTTGCTTTTTTTCTTCCTCTAGGCATGGCACTTGCCTTTATTAAGCAAAATATTCACCATCCAACCATAAAGACCTACTTCAATATATTTGCCATCCTAGGCATCATCGCAGCCGCATTTGTCATAGAACTCGGGCAAATTGCTCTACCAGGCAAACACCCAGGCAACACAGACCTGACCCTCGAAGCTATTGGAGGCGCCATTGGTTTTTATGGCTTTTCTTATTTTTCCATCCAGATTAATAGGCAAAGGCTCAGTCAAAATTCTAATCCCAAATGAAGACTCATCTAACGACAATGAAATACGCCGAGATAAAATCTTCTTTTCCTAGCATACTGATTACAATCCTTATCGTTTTTATTGTGGGAATAGCTGTCTCATACATCCCGCAGATTCCCTACAACATCCGAGAAATTTTCGATGGCACCAACCTTTTCTATAACACTTTATTAATCAGTGCCTGCCTATATACAGGGTTTGGCTTACCGACATTGCTAACCATGACGCTGGCCAGAAACATCAAAGCCATGGCAATACAACTACCTTTCGCCACGCTTATACAAACCACACTAACTTGGTTTTTAGTTAGGCTCACAGTACCACTTGAAAGCATTCATGACATTCTAGGCACACCAGTACTTGGCTGGCCATGGGAGTGGGAGCTGATCATGCGCTTTATTGCCTTATTCAGCGTACCCAGCTTATTAATTACATTATCAACACTTATCGCATTGTCATTACCTCTACGCGCCAATGCTATCCATAGCTACTATAAAATCATCTTTTGGTTACCCGCTGCACTGCCCGTGCTGGCTCTTAGCCATGTAATCCTTGTCAAGTACGCCGCCACGGACAACCTCACTGAACTCATGGCTAGTGGTGGAAATCTGATTTCCAGCGTGATGCTGACATTATGGTGCCTATGTCTAATCTATACCGCCACCTTGCTAGCATACAGATGGGCAAGCAAAGAGGGGATTAATCTAAACCTCACCATTCTCGTGACAGTTGTAGCCTCCGCCCCCTTAGCATACTTGTTCCTCGTACTCGGAACAGAATCTCACGTCAACAAATACAACCAGACCTTCTCTGCATTACAGTTCCTACTCAGTCAAGACCGTGAACATCTCATATCTGGCATCGAACTATATATACGTTTCGCGATTGCCCATTACGGCGGCATTACATTCCTTTTTCTTGCTCAGTTTCCTTTTTGGCAGACGTACATGCAAAAGCGAGCACAAACTCAAAAGACTACCGCGACAAGACCGGTGGCTTAAGCTCGACACTGGGAACCCAGTACAGCGTCCCCTGGCTGCCGCCATACGCCCCAACCTCACCAGCCTGACGTAGATCACCATTAAGCCCCAGATTCCATTCCAGATAATTCTGCATTGACGCTGGATCAAACTTGGCCGTCAATTTTGCTCTCGGCCGCAGGTCCCTCTCGCCCAGCCTTGCCAATGGCTTGTTCAAATAATTCTGGGCTGCAGAAAGTTGTCCCGTGACATTGCCACTCAGCAACTCAGCACGTATGGGCACTTCCGCAAACACCACATTGGCCAGCACCCGTTGCGGATAATCCGCCGCCAGCTTCTGCACATCAGCATTTGGCTTTCTAATAATAATGCCTGTGCCTGCCGCAATGACCGTATTATAAAAAATGGAAATTTCTCGCGGCACATCATTATGCGGCTGAATATGCACTGCATCACCCAAATCATTCACAAAAAGATTGTTGTATAAAGCAATATTTCCTTCCCCCTGAAACAAGGCCTCGCCTGGGTTCTGATAAAAGAAATTACCATAGATCTGGTACAAGTCATCCTGGCCTGCCCCCGTCAAAGGCCAGTGCCCTACCAGCAGATTCGGCCGGGCCATTTCCGTCTGGCCATTGCCTACTGCCTTACTAAAAACATTGTGGCGGATAATGGTTGTACGCCGTTCGTCAGGCATTCCATCTACAGACTCTCTTTTTTTCTGGTGCTTGATTTGCAGGTTGTAACCCAGCGTATTGGTGATTAGATTATGTTCGATCAGACCACCGACAAAGGCATCACTGCCGTCTGAATTACCCAGATAAACACCCGTGCCAGCGCCCTCAATCACATTACCCCTGATCACCCAGTCCCAAGCCGGGCACTTGCTGGATATGGCCACGGTCTGCTGGTTATTGCCATGACCGCGAATCACCAGCCCCTCGAGAGTAATGTGATGCACCCAGCGGGCATGCCCCTCGGCCTTCACGGCATCCACAGGCAAGCCTCTGCCTTCAAGCACCAGATGACGGATGGTGACATAGCCTGAATCAATGATGCTAACGGTATTGTGACCACGACGGGCTTGAAACACTGGGGGCTGCAAGGAATCAGCTGCAGCAATGGTTATGACCTGCCCCGGCTTTCCCAGTAGTTTATGAACAGGCAGGCCAGCTTTATACAGGCCCGGCGCCAGTAACAGTGAATCACCCGCTTGCAAGGTTTTTAATAGTTGGCGATAGGTTTGGGGATCGGCCTGAAGAATTTCAGCTGTGGCACACGGCTGAATAAGACATAACGCCAGCAGACAAATAATATATTGCCGTAGAAGCCCGCCAGGCTTAAAAAATAGAGGCAAAATCCTATCTAGCCGAGGCTAGCTCCAGAGAGTCATGCCAATCAGGCAGCTGCAAACCGAACTGCCGCGCTAGCTTGTCGTTACTCAGAACAGAATATTTCGGCCGTTTGGCCGGAGTAGGATACTGCTCGGTATTGATAGCACCTAGTGTCTCAAGCTGATGCGAAGCTTTGTCCGGATCCAATTCCAGCAGCGACTTGGCAAAACCATGCCAGCTGGTTTGCCCGACTGAGGTCAGGTGATATGTGCCCGAACAACCGGCAAACAACTCAGCCTCAGTTCCCAAACTACGGGCAACCATCAACCCTGTGGTCTCGGCAACTAAACGACTCCAGGTCGGACTACCAATTTGATCGGCAACGATATTCAGCTCTTGTCGTTCTTTGGCCAGGCGGCGGATGGTCAATAAAAAGTTCTGTCCGCGCACACCGTAGACCCAGCTGGTGCGCAGGATCAGATGCCGCTTGGCAACGGCCCTAACGGCCTCTTCCCCAGCCCACTTAGTTTCTCCATAGACATTAATCGGGCAAGCGGCATCATCCTCAACATAAGGTTCGTTCTTGCTGCCATCCCCCTTGCTACCATCAAAGACATAATCGGTCGAATAGTGAATTAGCGCCGCACCCAAGCGATTGGCCTCTTCCGCCATTACCCCAGGGGCAATGCCATTCACCGCCATGGCCAAGGCTGGCTCCTGTTCCGCTTTGTCGACCGCAGTATAGGCGGCGGCATTGACAATCAGATCAGGTTTAACGGCCCGAATACAGGCCCGCACGCTGTCGGCACTGGCCATGTCGCACTGGTCACGGCCGGGGGCGATCACTTCACCCAGTGGCGCCAAGGTACGGCGCAGTTCATAGCCGACCTGGCCATTACGGCCCGTCACGAGTATCCGCATCAGGCAAACACCTCGGCTTCTGCCAAGGGCACCCCGGCCTTGTCTTTGGCCGACAACAACGGCTCACCGTCCAACGGCCAGTCAATTGCCAGTGCAGGGTCATTCCAGCTGATGGAACGTTCATGTTCTGGCGCCCAATAATCCGTGGTCTTATACAACACCTCGGCATAGTCACTGGTGACCACAAAGCCGTGGGCAAAACCAACTGGCACCCATAACTGCCGTTTGTTCTCAGCCGACAGGGTCACCCCCTCCCACTTGCCAAAGGTGGGCGAGGAACGACGCACATCCACCACTACATCATAGATTTCACCCTCAACCGCGCGCACCAGTTTGCCCTGTGGTTGCTGAATCTGATAATGCAGGCCACGCAACACCCGCTTCGCCGAACGGGAATGATTGTCCTGCACAAATAAATCCCTTACACCGGTCGTTTCGGCAAACGCCCGGGCGTTGAAACTTTCAAAGAAAAAACCACGCTCGTCGCCAAACACTTTGGGTTCGATAATCAACGGGCCCGGAATTTCTGTCTTAATGACATTCATCACCAAACCTTCTCATGTAATACACGCATCAAATACTCACCGTAACCGCTCTTTTGCAGCGGTGCTGCCAGCGCTTCCAGTTGTCGCGCATCAATAAAATTCATGCGATAGGCAATCTCTTCCGGACAAGAGATCTTCAGCCCCTGTCGTTTTTCAATAGTCTCGATAAAGGCCGAGGCCTCCAGCAGGGAGCTATGGGTGCCCGTATCCAACCATGCCAAACCACGACTAAAACGCTCTACATGCAGGCGCTGCTGCTCAAGATAAAGTTTGTTGATATCGGTAATCTCAAGCTCACCACGGGCAGACGGCTTCAGATCAGCCGCCATTTCCACCACGTCATTGTCATAGAAATAAAGCCCGGTGACGGCGTAGTTGGACTTGGGTAATGAGGGTTTTTCCTCCAGCGACACGGCCTTGCCCGCGTCGTTAAAATCAACCACCCCATAACGCTCAGGATCACTAACCATGTAGGCAAACACGGTTGCACCTTCGGTTTGTGAATTAGCCTGTTGCAGCTGCATCGAAAGGTCATGGCCATAAAAGATGTTATCGCCCAATACCAGGGCGCTGGGATCATTGCCGACAAATTCACGACCAATGATAAAGGCCTGGGCCAGCCCCTCAGGTTCAGCCTGCACCGCATACTGAATATTCAGCCCCCACTGCGAACCATCGCCCAGCAGCAGCTCAAAGCGAGGCGTATCCTGCGGCGTTGAGATGATCAAAATATCGCGAACCCCTGCCAGCATCAGCACCGACAGCGGGTAATAAATCATCGGCTTGTCATAGACCGGGATCAGCTGTTTCGATACCGCCTGAGTCACCGGGTAAAGGCGCGTGCCCGAACCACCAGCGAGGATAATGCCTTTGCGGCGTTCAGAATTGCTCATGCCTTTTTCTCCAGCCCCAACCGTTCACCCTGATAATCAGCCGCCGTCACCTCACGCCACCAGTCGGCCTTTTCCATATACCACTCAACTGTCTTGCGCAGACCGGTTTCAAAACTTTCCTGTGGCTTCCAGCCCAGCTCACGCTCGATCTTGGCAGCATCAATGGCATAGCGTTGGTCATGACCAGGACGATCCGTGACATAGGTGATCAGCTCGGCATAGGGCTGGGCCGCCGGGCGCAGCTCATCCAGCAGGGTGCAAATGGTCTGCACCACCTCCAGATTGGTCTTCTCGTTGTGGCCGCCAATGTTATAGGTCTCGCCTACCACACCGGTTTCCAGCACCAAGCGCAGAGCGCGGGCGTGATCCTCAACAAACAACCAGTCACGGATGTTGTCCCCCTTGCCATAGATCGGCAGCGGCTTGCCATCCAGCGCATTGAGAATAATCAGCGGGATCAGCTTCTCTGGAAACTGGTAAGGGCCATAGTTGTTGGAGCAGTTGGTCATCAACGTCGGCAGGCCATAGGTGTGATGCCAGGCCCGCACCAGATGGTCGGACGAAGCCTTGCTGGCCGAATAGGGTGAATTGGGCTGGTAGGTTGAATCCTCGCGGAAAAAGCCCTCCGCCCCCAGCGAACCAAACACCTCATCAGTCGAAATGTGGTGAAACCGGAAGTTATCGCGTTTGGCCCCACTCAAGCCATTCCAATAGGCCCGCGCTGCCTCCAGCAGGGTATAGGTACCAACAATATTGGACTGGATAAAGTCCGCCGGGCCGTCGATAGAACGGTCCACATGGGACTCGGCTGCCAAGTGCATGATGGCATTGGGCTGGTATTTGTCGAACAGAGCAGCAATCGCCGTCGCATCGCAGATATCCACCTGCTCAAAACAGTGGCGTGGGTCATCCAGGGCATCGCCGAGAGTTGCCAGATTACCCGCATAGGTCAGCTTATCGATATTCACCACCCGCACATCGGTCTCGGTGATAAACTGCCGCACCACCGCCGAACCGATGAAGCCGGCGCCGCCGGTGATGAAAATAGTTTTATTGTTTGCCATCATTTAAACCTGCTATATTTTGGTACAGCCAAAACCCGTTTCAGTAAATTACTCCAACCCCACCTAACCTGAATAGCAATCGGCATAGAGCTTCTCATAGGCCTGCACCATGCCCTCCAAGGTAAATTCCCGTTCGAACTTTTGCCGCCCGGCCTTGCCCATGACGCTCAATCTTTCTTTGTCTTGCAGGAGTGCTAGGATGGCAGTGGCCAACGCTTCAGGATCATCCGCCGGTACCAGCAAACCGTTCACCTTATTTTCGACCACCTCTGAATTGCCCCCCACATCGGTGGCAACTATGGGCCTGGCCGCAGCGCTCGCCTCGATCAACGTAAGCGACAAACCTTCACTATGAGAACAAAGCACAAACAGGTCCAGAAGGTTCATCAGCTCCGGCACATCCGACCTGGCGCCCAGAAAACGGACACGGGCCTCAAGCCCCAGCGCCGTGGAAAGACTCTCCAGTTCACGACGTAGCGGCCCATCTCCAACCACCAGCAGCACCGCCTCGGGCAATCTGTCCGCCACCTTTTTCATCGCCTTGATTAGAGCTTTGTGGTTTTTGATGGGATCAAGGCGGGCAACAATACCGATCACCAACTGCCTTTTTTCCAGTCCTAGTTCAGAGCGCAGCGCATTAGCGTCATACTCTGCTCCAAAGCGCTCGGCATCAATGCCATTGTGGATCGTGATGGTCTTTTGTTCCGCAATCCCCTCGTCGGCCACCAGATAGCGTCTACCAAACTCAGCCACTGCCACCACCTTATTCACCAGCCGTGACAAGATGCCATTGGTAAATTTCACCTTCCAACTGGATGAAAAGTCCCGGCCATGTTCTGTATAGACAATACAGGGCACGCGGGCCAACTTGCCGGCCAGGGTACCGTAGAAAAATGCCGTGGGGTTATGCAAATGGAGGATCTGCGTCTCCATCTGGCGCAGAAAACTGGCGAGTTTGAATATGTAGCGGATATCCACGCCGGGCCTGCGCTTGAGCAAATGGACATCGATGCCCTGCTCTGGCAGCGGCTCGGCCAAGTCTCCAAGGCTATCAAAGCAGCAGATGGCAGGCTGGTAGCGACCCTGCCCCAATCGTTCGAGGAGATTAACCACCATTATCTCCAGGCCACCGATCTCTAGCCCCTGGATCAGATGCACAACACGGATAGCCTTCTTCAAATCTCGTAACCCAACTTTTCCATAGTAGGGGCAACAATCTCCATGGCCCTGGCAATCTCCTCCTCCGGCCAGGATTTATAGGTACCCGTATTCGGAACAAAACCCTTGGACTCTCTCACCTTGTAATCCTGCAACCCAGAATCATGCTGTTGTTTATAAAACTTGAGCACCTGGCCATCCCACTCTTCACCAATGAACTCGAATAGCGGGGGCAAATATATCTCTGGCTGCGAAGAATACTGCTCATAGAGGACACGAAAACACTGCTGCGGATGGGTGGCCTCAAAGGCCAGCATCTTTTCGCAGTGTTCAGCCCAATAACGGGCATTGCTTAGTCGAGCTGAATCAGGGTACAGCTCTGCGAACTTACGCCCTGGCCCCCTGTTAACATCCATACCATGCATGTTAGCCATGGAATTGGCCACATCCAGACCGTGCCGATAAAGCATGATATAACGACACTGCTCACCAAAAACCGCATCGAGAAATTCCAAGATATCTATATACGACGGGGTCTTGTCAAACCAGCGTTGCTTCCCCTTGGCCACCGCGTAATCATCAAAAAGATCGCCGGCAAAGGCGCGTAACTGCCGCCTCAAACCCTCTTCATCGACCCCCATCCCCTGCAAGCCCTTCTGATACCATTCGTTGCCCCACAGCCCGGCCGCACCATTGAGAAAATTTGTCTCCGGTGGCACGGCGATGTTTTTATGGCTATCAAGGACATAACGCAGCAATGTAGTGCCCGAGCGATAAACACCAATAATAAAACCCGGCGGCAATGGCTCTCGGCCAGCTCTTTCAACAGTCTTGACCACAACTCTCTCAGGCTGTTGAGTGCCTGTTGCTGTGCAACTTATTTTGTTAAAAATGCGACTCAATAAACTCATCGTTTTCGATCAAACACCCTTAATCCAAATTCAGCCAGGCAAAGCCTCATGCCAACGAAATGATAACAAATCCCGCCAACCACCGCGCCGCATCAAGCACGTCTTTTTTGCATTCAGATAATGGCTGCAGACAGGCTAAACCAGCTTCATGACATTCCGACACATCGCCCCCGGAACCATGTTATATTTTCCCGCATACCCACCGATCACAAACGGTTAACTATACATGTTTTTTGCGGCCGAAATCTTGTCCTGGTTACTGATTATCATCAGCGCCTGGATTGGGCTGTGGTTGCTTCTTGCAGCCTATTTTGCCCCTACTCTGCGAGCACTGTGGCATGAGCCGGTATTGCGTCACCCGATACTCATAGTGGAAAGTGACGACTGGGGGGCTGGCCCGTCAAAGCAGGCCCAGGCACTGCAAAAACTGATAGAACTGCTTTCCCGCTTTCATGACCACACCGGACACCCCCCCGTCATGACCCTGGCCATGATCCTGGCGGTCGCAGATGGTGTAGCGATACGCGCCAACGGCACATACCAGCGCCGCACCCTGGAAGAGCCGTTATACGCCCCCATACGGAAAACCATTACAGAAGGGATAGAAAAGAGGGTATTTGCCATCCAACTACACGGCCTGGAACATTATTGGCCTGAAACGCTGATCAGCAGTCAGGACAAGACAGTGCAACGATGGCTGATGGAAGAAACGCCTCAAGCCACCGAACCCCTGCCCTCCCATCTCCAGAGCCGCTGGATAGATGCCTCTACACTCCCATCCCGACCACTGCCAGACACTGCCATCCAACCTGCCGTTCGGGAAGAGGTTGCCTTATATCGCAAAATATTTAGCCAGTTACCTAGAACAGTAGTCCCCCCCACCTTTGTCTGGACCGATGCCGTAGAGTCGGTGTGGGCAAGGCAAGGGATCGAATACGTAGTCACTCCTGGCCGGCAAAATACTTCGCGTGATGCACATGGAAAACCCGCCGCTACAGCAAACAGAATCCGCAATGGCGAAAGAAACAACAACGTTACTTATATCGTGCGCGACGACTATTTCGAACCCATGCTCGGTCATACGGCGGAAAAGGCGCTGGCGGCACTCACTCACAAGACCCGGCTAGGCCGCCCCTGTCTGCTCGAGACCCACCGATTCAACTTCGTCGGTGAGGATGAACAAGTACAACGCTCCATGGCAGAATTGTCACGCCTGCTGCAGAAAGCCTTGCAGACTACACCAGAATTACGTTTCATCAGCACAGAAGCGCTGGGGCTTGCCATGCAGACAAAAGATCCGGAATGGGTGGAACACCATTTAGGGCGCCGCCTGACAGTGATGGCCAAGCGTATCGCTGAAGTGCCTCGCCTGGGCAAACTCTCACGTCTCACTGGCCTGCTCACGCTGACAAGGCTGGCTGCTGCCATGCTTGGTTACAAATCAGCAGCCCCGGCAACATGACAACTATTGCAACAGCCATCTCAAATTGGTCGAATTAGAATGAACAAAAAACCTTTATCCTGCCTGATGCTCACCGAGATCTTCCTCCCCACCAAGGGTGGAACTGCCGTCTCCTTCGATGATGACTTCCGCCGCCTGGGGGGGAAAGAGGTACACATCATCACCGCCGATGTCCCCGGGGCAAAAGAATTTGACCGACTACACCCTAACACAGTGCACCGTTTGGGACTCAAAAGGGTCCCCTGGCTCAAGCCCGAATCCGCCCTCATGTATGCCAAATTTTTCGGCCGCGCCCTGAGCCTTGCCATGACACGGCACATCGATGCGGTCTTTTCTGGCCGCGCCCTGCCGGAGGGACTCTGCGCCTGGGCCGTTGCCAGACTCCGTCGCAAACCGGTGCTGATCTATGCCCACGGCGAGGAACTCACAGGCTGGGGACGGGGGGGAAAATTCAAGGCCATGTGCTTTGCCCTGCGCCATGCCGACTGGGTGCTCTCCAACAGCGATTTCACCCGCGACACCCTGGTCGATCTGATCGGAGTGGATCCGAAACATATCGCCATCGTCTACCCAACTGTGGATGAGCAAAGGTTTCGCCCAGGCCTGCCCGCGGATGACCTGCGCACCAGCATTGGGCTGTCAGGCGAGCAAAAATTGATCCTCTCCGTCGGCCGTCTACAAAGGCGCAAGGGTTTTGACAACGTGATTCGGTCGTTACCGGCGCTGATCGAACAGGGACTGGATGTCCACTATGCGCTGATCGGTATCGGCGAAGATCACGACTACCTGACTAGCCTGGCCCAGGAACTCGGGGTAGCACAGCGCATACACTTCCTTGGCCATGTCAGCTACGACGACCTACCCCGCTGGTACAACGCCTGCGACCTGTTCGCCATGCCCAACCGCGACATCGACGGCGACACCGAAGGCTTCGGACTGGTCTACCTGGAAGCCGCTGCCAGTGGTAAACCGAGCGTGGCGGGGAACACCGGGGGGACAGGCTCCGCCGTTGCGGATGGTGAAACGGGCTTGCGGGTGAATGGCGAAGAGGTGAAAGAGATTATCACTTCCTTGGCGCGGCTTTTATCTGATCCTGTTCAAGCTGAAATGATGGGCCGCCAGGGGCGAGAACGGGTGCTGGCAAACTTCACGCACGAGCGGCGGGTGGAAGAGTTGCGTCAGCTAACTCTGGTGAAGCGCTGAAATTAACCTGCCAGCCCCCTACTATGAGCGTCGAACAATGGTGAAAAATAAGAATTAGGAACTTGACTCCTCCAGAAACCACTCGTACTGGCTGCCCATGAGAGCAGCTCGTACTTCGTCATAGTTCTCAATCAGCATGTCTAATTTTTCGGGATTCTGCTTTGCCGTCCTCGGCGCTACAATCGCGGCCTCGTCCTCACCGACCCCAAGGAACTCAAAAATGTTTCTCATAATGCCATCACGATTGGATACAAGCTGCTCATAATCAACCATGATATTTTGAAATTCGTTAGCCAAGGCATCACTACCTCTATTTTTTGCCTCCATGCGAGAAAAGGCGCGATGTAGATCATCTATGTCTACCATAACAGTGACCCGCTCCCCTCTGTGCTCGCTCGCGCTCCAACGGTTTTCCTTATTCGCGATCATTGACGAGACATACCTCCTAAGCAGATTACGCCTAATCAGCCTGACAATTTTAAATTCATGTGTCTGCCAGTAGTGCCGAAAACTGGGGCATCTATTGAACTGGCCTGGATACAAAACCTTGAAGCCAACAGCCCGTATATCCCCCCGAGACTCAACCGTACAAAGGGAATCAAGATACGCCCCCATGCAATAATCTCTCAAATATTTGTCAGACATACGCCTTAGAAAAGACTTACATACCCAGTTCGCATACCCCTTGCCATAGCTAGGATTAAACGCTTCTCCGAAGCACGTAACTTGTGGATGTTCATCCAGCATTGACTGCAGCATGTTGCTGCCACTACGGGCATTACTCAACACAACGAATCTTTGAAGACCTTTCCCTTGCGACATTATCAGTAGCTCTCCTATTATACGACTGGGGCCGAACCCCATCCCACTCGCTTATCATTGCTTACTGCGCCAATGAAGCCATTGGGCATCACCACCCAACCCTACCATCGCCGATGGTAGGCCAATTTAGTAGAGCCGGCTCAGTGCTCAACGCTCCGAGCAGCTGTATCCGCCAAAACTGAATTCTTATCCTTTGACAAGACCACCACGCCTATACCATCCACTATGCCGACACTGGCAGGGTGCGGCCAAGGCACATGCTTAGCCGCGTATTGAATAACTTTCGGCATAGTGTTATCCGCAGCCACGAAATTCACATCCTCTCTCATCAGGCGAGCAAGATGCTGCATGTGCGGTGGGTCTATGAACTCGGTTGCTACCCCGGTAGCACTCTTGTAAGGGTAAACGGAACTCATATCGTAACTGCCAACAACAACAATACTCTTGCCATCCCATTGTTCATCAGGAAGAGATCTTATACGCGCCAATATCTGCGTCATCGTCGTATAGTGCGCCAGCATATTCAGGTGATTGACGGTCGAAATCCAGTTGCACTGGAGGATGTAGCCTGCGACAAGAACGATTGCCAACAGGGACGAAAGATTTCGCACCAGGATAGGACCCGCCCTATTGATAATCATGATAAAACCGGCGATAACTACGGCATATCCTGTAAGTGTAAGATTATGATAATCGCCGTCAGGATGAAGAAGCTGCAAGACCCTCGGCATGAAGAGCGTTAGCACCAATACAAATACTGCGCTGACCTTTGCTGCATAGCCTTTCGGCAGCCAAAGGCAAAATACCGTTGCAACCACCAGCAAGACCAGCTGCAGTTTTTTCAAGTATTCCGGAAAATAGTTTTGCGGCCAGAAAAAGAAGCTTCGTGTTCCATGCACAATTTCGGATACTGCATATGAAAGATTCATGCCGCCTTCGAGATTGAACGCTTGACCCGCCGACTGGTAGGAGTCAAATTTTAAACCCATAGACGAGACTATAGCCAAGTATATCAGGCCTCCGACGCCAACGGAGATTAGCACAGCAATTACAGACTTCACCATTTTTTTGGAAAAGAACGATTCGATATCTCTCTCAAACAGAATCTTGCTCAGAAACCAAACACAAAAAATTGTCGCTGCGTTTGCAACCACGCTTTGATAAATTGAAAATGCACCCACATAAAGCATGGATGCCATTACCACATGAAGAAAGGTCGCTCTAGTGGACAAGATAACCGCAGCTGCAGCCAAGAAGTGGGCCATGGAAAAGGCGGCTACAGAGGTATTGTATTGATAGAGCTGGGCCATGTATGGGAATACACACAGAACGGAGGATATTAAAACTATATCCAACACCTTGCGAGCACCCCAGAATTTGGATATGAGCATCCCGTAAGCAGTCATCAACATAATCGCTTCGACCATCTGCAAGAACGGCATAATGTAGGCGTTCTGGCCATAATAGTGTAGCCAACCGAAGCCGAAACGGCCTAGGTAATGACCAAGGATGGTGCTTTGAATAAAGATGTGACTTACATCGTCATGATGCAGCGTTAGGTTGGTCATCTCAAAACCGAAGGCCAACAGATTAATACCCACGACGAGAAAAAAAGCCGTTTTGTACGAAGGATCGACTCTACGCCAAGCCTCGGACAATACTTGATCTAATGGTTTGCTGAATAAAAGCTTCAAGAGGCAACCTCAAATGGTGGTTTATTGGTTTTGAATTATGTTCAATGAGAGCCCATGTGATTAGAGCTTATGAGATATATTTTTCGCTCATGTTGCAAGGTCTGCATATGATATCAATTTCACACCCTTGCGCTCCAACAAATCTTTTACACCCTGATTCGTCAAGGCTTTGAGTTCATCTTGCCAGCGGTACTCCCAATGATCATAGCGGCAATCCGCGTCGTAATCTCCTGGATGGCACATCAGCTCGCAGGCTCCATTGGCGGGGAGGTTTTTTAAAACCTTCCGTAAGTTTTCTTCGCTTACATTACCACCGAAGAAAAAACCAAAAAAGTAATCGGGTCGTTTGGAACCCGATGTATTCGCAACGGAACAGAAGGTGTTTAACGCAAGAAGCTGCACCAATCGACTCAAGCTATGCTTTTCATTCAACATGTACGACTTCAACCGCTCCTTGGGATAACGAATTGAAGGTATGGAATACTTCTTGGCTAGTTCACCGACTATTCTTCGAATACCCGGCAGCATATGAATGTGCTGATGACTATCAAGATGACTAATCTCTATAGAGTTATTCAAGACCTTCTGAATTTGCGCATCGAGCTCGCGTCTAACCTCATCAAGAGATACTTTCCCGAGAAAATATCGCTTCATAAAGCTAACCGCGTGACCATAGAAGCGCCCGTTATTATCAAGCAGTGTTGTTATATCCTCTTTATTTGATAGTGCTTCTTCCTCGATTAGGGTTAGATGTATTCCAATATCGAGGGTAGGTGTGGATCGGGATAGCTGAATGGCATGATCAAAAGCCGTCCCGACCGACATAATTGAAGTGGAGGTGAGAATGCCATTGCGGTGCGCCTCTAAAATTCCTTCGTTTATTTTTTCCGACAGACCGAAGTCATCGGCATGCACAATGAGCTTACAATTAGCCATAGACATAACATACTCTAATAGGAAATCCCCTCATGCGATGAATCCGCAAAGGTCCAGTATTTATTACCAAAAAAATTAAGCATCATCACAACACCAACAGTGATGAACCACACGACAACATAGGGGCCAGAGAGCAAGTCAACAAAGACAAAAATGATGATAGTACTCAACATCAATCCCAAGACATTAAGAATAAAGAAACGATGCGCCTGCCGAACCGCATCCCCTTGCGCCTCGAAGGTCCATAACTTGTTTAGGATAAAACTATTTATCATTCCCGCAAGATAACCAACGACATTAGCAAGCGCCGCATCCATACCATGTATACCAAATTCGGCCAGCAGGGTTTCTATTTGCCACCCCAATGACCCCGCAGCATCTAGAACCAGGGCAGTAAAAGGCCAGACTTTGTAACATAAAATAAAAACAATAAAACTCACCAAAACATTAAGGCAACCAACAATGGCGAATTTGGCGAACTGCTTTGTATTCAGCAATGTCACTAAATTTGTTAATACAGCTTTCATGGTCTGAAATTTGTATTCTCTGCCGATGACATTGCGTTATCTGCTTCGCGCGCAGATTGCCCAACACCCTCTCTCTCGCTCACGAGAAACCTTGGGCGCCCTCGTACTTCTTCGACAATTCTACCCACGTATTCTGCCAAAACAGCCAAAAATGCAAACAACACACCAAACAGAAAAGAGATAATCGCGACGGACGAGGCCCATCCAGGAACGGCGGACCCCACTACCCACTTGCTAAGTATTGCGTAAAAGACACTAACAAAGGCTATCCCGGAGGAAAGGAGCCCTATTAAGATACCAATGCGTAGCGGCACAAGTGAAAATGAACTAATACCATGCCAGGCAAACTTAAGCATTTTTCGAAAAGTATATTTAGTCTGACCGCTAAACCGGCTACGACAATTGAACTTTACAATGGAGCTTGGGTACCCGACCCACTGGACAATCCCTCTGAGGAACAGACCTTCCTCCTTAAACTGCAAAATATCATCAAGCGCTTGACGATCCAGGAGTCGAAAATCGGCCATCCCGCCTTGTATCTCTACACCACTAAGATATGAAAACAATCGATAATAGAGTTTGGATGTTAATTTCTTAAATACTGATATATTTTCTCCATCCACACGCACGGTTTTCACAATCTTATTGCCTTTGCACCATTCGTCAACAAGGAGCGGGACAACCTCTGGTGGGTGTTGCAGATCGGCATCCATGGAGATAACAGCGTCGCCGACGGCGTTACTCAGACCCGCGATCAACGCGTGTTGATGACCGAAATTGCGGGACAAACGAATGCCGCGCACGCGCGGGTCTTCATTGTGGAGGGACTTAATATCGTTCCACGTATCGTCCGTGCTGCCATCATCAACGAAAACTATCTCCCAAGACATATAAAGGGTAGATAATGCTCCGTCGAGCTCAGTGTAAAGTTTAGACAGATTGCCTTGCTCATTAAATGCAGGAACAACAATCGATAGGGTTGGGTGTTCGTCTGCAGGATTGGTGTTGCTTATATTTGGTCTCATCTAACTCACCAAAAACTTGGAATAGTCAATAATTGCGCAATAATACCTTTGTGACAAGCTAATCACCATTGATCATCTAACCACGCGTGAGCCAATCGCCTATGGCGTGAAGCGTGGGAAGTTCCAGCTCGCACTCGGCAGGCATTCCTGCCCCGTTTAGCAGTTTGAGATTGTATCGCACCCCCGCAGCCCGGCCAGCCTCCAGATCCGAATCCTTGTCTCCCACCAGCACAGAGCGGGAAAGATCCAAATCAAACTCTTTCTGTGCTTTCAGGATCATCCCCGGATTCGGCTTACGGTCGAAGGAATCCCGCCGGTATTCGCCGATGCCAGCGGTAGGATGATAGGGGCAGTAATAAACCCGATGAATCTGAACCCCATGATTGGCGAACTGTTCCGTCATCCACTCCGTCAAGCGCTCATAGTCCGCCACCGTGTAGTAACCTCGGCCGATGCCCGCCTGGTTGGTGATTATAATCAGCTTGAATTCCAACGTTTGTGCCAGCGTGCATAGTTCAAAGATCCCCTCAATGAACTCGAAGTCGTCGATCCGGTGGACGTAGTTTTTCTCCGCGTTAATCACACCGTCACGGTCGAGGAAGAGGGCTTTGTTCATTGTTGCAGCCTCATACGGCCACCCTGTTCGCGGCTACCAGCTCCTATCATAGCCGGCCGGATTGTTCAGATAGTGATGAGAGCACCCCTTGGGCGCGGGAGTAATCTTCGGGCACACCTATATCGATAAACACCCCCGTCGTCTCGAAGGCCAGTGGCCTGAGTTCGCTGACATGAGGCATCAGCAGGTCTGTCTCGAAGGAGAAAATGCTTGAGAGCGAATAGCATTCGAAAAGGTCACGCGACAAAAGATAGACACCACCGTTGATCACGCCTGGACCTGAACGCCCCTTTTCAAAAACCCCCTGGATATGCTTCCTCTCGATTTCCAGGGCACCGTAACGGCCGGCGTCAGGAACGCTGCAGACGGCGACCGTGAGAGAGGCATCGGCGTCGAGGTGGGCGGCCAGCATGGCCTGGTAGTCGAGTTGCAGGTAGGTATCGCCGTTCACCACAAAGACATGAGGGGCGGTGGTCCGTGCCAACGCCTGACGCATGGCGCCGCCGGTGCCGAGGGGTTCGGTTTCAACTGAATAGCTTAGGCGCAGTGATCGGTAACGATCCCCAAAACAGTCCCGTATCGCCTCACTCCGATAGCCGACAGCCAGGGTAACCGCTGTGAATCCGGCGTCGCTGAGTGTATCCAGCAGGATGGCGAGAAAAGGCCTGCCATTGATGGGCGCCATCGGTTTGGGCAGGTCAGCGACTACACTTTTAAGCCGGGTTCCCAACCCGCCTGCCAGGATGATGGCTTCCATGCCTGGGTTCTCAGCGACGGTCATCACTACTCTCCTGAATATCTGCTGCAACCACCTGCGTTAATAGATCTTCCATCCCTGGCTTCCATATTTGGTGAAATGGCAACTGGAGACCTGGCCTTTGGTATTTTGCAAGGCACGTATGACGTCCATGCGTTTGGCCGGGTCTACAAGCAGCATCATGAAGCCACCACCTCCAGCACCTGAAATCTTACCCACTTTCATCCCAGCCTCTTTCGCTAGTGCATAGGTTTCTTCTATTTCTGGATTGGAGATACTCTTTGCCATACGTTTTTTGGCCACCCAGCCGGCTTCCATAGAGCGCACCAGACCATCAAAGTCCCCTTTTAACAGGCACTCCTTGATTTGTATTGCCTCCTGTTTCAGGGCATGCATAGCCTCGATGGCATCCGAGTCGTTCTGTTTGACGTTGTTGGCTTGTTCGTCGATGATCTCTGCCGATTGACGTGAAACACCGCCAAAATAGAGCAACAGGGAAGATTCAAGTTCAGAGATGATCCAGTTCTTGATCCGAAGGGGATTGACCACTACCCGCTCGTCCTTATGGAATTCCATAAAGTTAAAGCCACCAAAGGTGGCTGCATACTGATCCTGACGCCCACCCGAGAGACCAACATCGATACGTTCAATTTCATAGGCAAGCCGGGCGATATCATACTCGCCAAGGGGCAAATTCAACCATTCGACAAAGGCCTTGATCATGGAAACCACCAGGGTCGAGGAGGAACCCAGGCCGGAACCGGGAGGGGCATCAGAATGAGTCGTCAAAGTCAGCGACAACGGCTCGCCATTGTTGAACTGTTTCACGATGCGATTATAGACGCCCTTGTGCAGATCCAGGGTTCCGTCCAACGCCAAGCTGGAAGCTACATCAGCTTGCCACGTCTCCTGCCGGTCAGAGGCCACAAATCTAACCATTGCATCTACTGCAGGCTCGATGGTGGTATAGGCGTATTTGTCGATGGTGGCATTCAAGACAACTCCGCCGTACATATCACAGTAGGGCGAAACATCTGTACCACCGCCAGCCAACCCAAGCCTAAGCGGCGCCCTGGCTCTTATTATCATTGGTATCATCTCCGGGAAATTTGTTCGTGTAATTATCATCACTCATCCACTGCGCAAGCAAGGATTTGAGCTGACTTGCAATCTGCGGATTTTGCTCAAGCACATTGTAGCGGCATGCTGCATCTTCACGGATATTGAAGAGCTGATACAAAGCGCCATCACTGAGCGGCTGGTAAGTGAGCTTCCACTCGCCCAATCTCACCATGCGGTCTTTGGCGGCGATAATAATGTCCTGGTACTGAGGCTTAAGCGAGATCATTCCCCGCTCTTTGTCCGGCACCTCCAATAATTCAGGCAGATTGGGGTAACGCAGGTGCCCATCCGGGGTGCCTGGCAGGTCGGTAAGCCAGACCCCTGTCTCGTAAAATGCAGGCAGCTCGTCGGCAAGGGGCTCATCACTCATCAACGGGCGTAATGAAACGCCTTCCATCGAATCAGGAAGAGGAAAATCAATCAACTCCAAAAGAGTGGGCGCAAGATCCACCGTCCTCACTACATCAGCAATTGTCCTTGACTGTGGATTGCGTGGATCAGCGATGACCAGCGGTACGCGCGCGGAAAAATCGCCAATGGCGGAATTGCCCTGGCCCCAGGTCTCATGCTCAAAAAACTCCATGCCATGGTCACTGAAGACGCCGACGATGGTGTTATCCGCCAAACCGGAGGCCTCCAGATAATCCAGGATACGCTTCAGCTCATCATCAAAATTCTTCACGCAGCCATCGTAGAGATTGATGATCTGATCGAGATCGAACTCTGTCTTTGGCTCGCCCTGACGACGGATGATCTCGAAGGGGTCTCTGAGCCTGGCCATAGCAAACTTGGATTCGCCTCGATACTCCTGGTCTGCATACATGGAGTAATAAGGATATTTGGAGGTAAAAGGCGGATGGGTTGTCGCCATAAACGACATCAGAAAGAAAGGCGCATCCTGTTGGGCCAGGCGGGCAATCATCCGTCGGGTATCCCGCCCCTCCTCTTCCGTCAAGGGGTGTCCGCCCAGATAATAGACTTCAGGCAAAAAGGTCTTACCAAACCAGTTCTGCGTAAACAGGGACAGAAATAGACGAATATCCTTGGGGCCTTGACGCAGCAGATATTTGATATTCCACTGATCAGTAGGCATATCGGTGTAATCAAAACCAAAATCAAATTTATCCACATCAGAAACAGCCCAGTCACCAACCGCAGCTGTCTTATATCCCCTCTTAGCCAGGATCTCCGGCAGCGCAGCAACCGGGATGCGCGTCTCATCCGGGCTAACAAAGGTATCGCGCACCCCATGAGTATGGGGCCAGGTACCCGTCAACATGGAAACCAGGCTGGGTGCCGTACGCGCACAGGGGACATAACAATCCGTAAAACGGGTGGCACGACGGGACAAGGCCTCAAGGGTAGGGGTCAATTCACGGGGATAACCCGTGCCGTTCAAACGATCGGCCCGCAAGGTGTCCGAACCTATCAAGATTATATTGGGTGCGGCACGATCCCCCTTTGCCTGGACTGGACGGGGTTCACGACGCCATGAGAAGAAGCCTATAACAACGGCATAAAAAACAATAATTACCATCACAAAGCCAAAGCTCTGCCAATTACTTTCACCCGCCAAAGAAAACAGGCCGGCAGAAAGCCAGCCTGTAACAACAATCCCCATACATATATCGAACATGCGGAGACGCGCAGGGTTCAACCACTCCCAAAGCCCATAAAAGCGAGTCAGTGAATAGTTAGACGAAGAAGCAAGCACCCCCGGCGACAAAATCAGCGTATGCAAAAACCGGCGCGCAGTCAGAAAGAAGATACCTAACGCAGCTGCCACCGCAGCCATGACCGAACCATAACTATGGTCAAACAGAATCAGGCCAATGACATACAACAACACGCCAAGAAACGCCATGCCAGTGCTAATCAAAAAAGTATAGAAGGCAAGCCTGCCAAGAGAATAGACCAGGTAAAAACGGTAATGAGATAAGACCTCGCCAGACATCTGCGGACCGGTGCGGGTAAAATCGCGCAATGACTTGGCAAGCAACAACAAAGTAAAAGCCATACCCACAAGCGCGCTCATCCCCAGGCCATAAGCAAGAGCGTTGAGGGTCACATTACTTCCAACAGACGTCATCTAGCTACGCCCCCACAACTTCGCCCCTGAAACCCCTGCCACAACAGATGATCGCAATACAGATGTGTATATCAATACTCCCTGCCTCATAAGTCGCGCCCCAGCAACATATCTTTGAACAGCCCCAGGCAAAGACGGCCCTGAGAGAGCGGGGCGAAAAAGAAAGCCCGCCGCAAATCACGCAAGGCAGCACCACGCCGGCCGATGCGGTATTGCCATTTGGCATAATCGGCAAACACAGCGGCCATGCCTTTGCGCCAATGACCTTCCTGTAGTTGAATAGGGAGCAGGGAGCGGTTTTTTTCCATCACCTGAATCGCAGCATCCCGCATCACCGCCAGGTTGCGACTCATGCTATCCGGGCGTTTAAGAATAACCGCTAAAGGTTCATTGACACAGGCATATCCGGCAACAGCGGCCAACCGCATCCACATGTCAATATCCTCCAGACTTTTCAAGCCCTCATCAAACAGACCGGCCTTTTCGAACAACTCTCGTCGCGCCATTACGCCAGAACCACTACCCGCTACCGCGGCATTCTCGTGAAACAATGCCTCCAGAAAGGAACCCTGCCACTGCGGGCACGGCCACAGATTAAGAAAATTACCGTCGGGATCTTCCACATTGGTAGCGACAGAACAAAAGCCGATCTCTGGATGATCCTGCATAAGCCTGACTTGAGCCTCAAGCTTACCAGGCAGCCACCAATCATCGGCATCCAGGAAAGCAACGTAATCACCGCGCGCCGTCTGAATACCGGTGTTACGGGCATTCGAAAGCCCGCCATTGGCCTGCTTCACCACACACAACTTCTCGCCATAAGGGGCTAAAACCTGCTGAGTATCATCGCTACTGCCATCATCGACAACGATGATCTCCATCGAGCGATACCCCTGTTCCAGCACGCTATCGATGGCACGACAGATACACCAAGCGGCGTTGTAGGCTGGGATAATGACTGAGACTAATGGGTCAGACAGCTGTGTCATAACCTAGCTCCTTCATCACAGGGTGAATCATCTCGAGTATGCGTTCGATCGCCTCAGGATTATGTTTCTTCCATTTTTGCCTGGTCGGCGCCCCCTTAACGATACTGGTTGGACGTTTGTTCAACCCAGCACAACGTCTCTCAAGCTCACTGCTAAATGGAATACCCAGCCGTTCAAACACCCTTCTATACATTTCAACCGGTTGCTCAAAGATGTCTTCATAACGCAGTTGGATCCATTGCTGCTGGGGAATGGTACGTTTAGCCTCAAGCGCCATCCTGTTGGCGGTAAGCCACTGATAGGCACAAACCTCTTCTAAAGAGGCATGATTGTAGTCGCGCCAACCCGGCGGCAGGAAAAAAGACCATTCTAAAAATTCACCATTATTGATCGCTACAGGCTCGGGAGACTCGCCCAAAAATTGAGAGAGCCGAAAATGGCCATCATGACGCCAGCCATCCATCATCGAACTAATGTTGTCGCGCCCATCACGGTGAATAAAGATAAAGGTGGCATCCGGGAAGAGCTTATAGAGATAGGGCAGACGCATGACATTGATACAGGTCTTGTCCAGCACCTGGCCCCACCCCAAACGCTGATAGAAATAACGCAGCACGGAATCACGATGCTCCGGCCAGGCATGCTCAACACCTGCCGCCTCCGAGTCCCAGCCATTTTTATGCGGGCCCCACAGACTATTCCAGAAGCTCGGGATCTCATAACCGAAGGAAAGCAATTGCGGTGCGGCGGCAATGGTTTCATAGGTAACAGTAGTACCGGAACGGGAGCAGCCTATGACAAATACCGGATCAGGCATTTTGGGTCGGCTAATATCCCAAGCGACTCCACGCAGTCCATATTTAAGCTCACGCAGATTCTTTGTCCGGATTTCCGGGTCCAGTAATTTGTGAAGGTTCTGGAGCTTCGACATGATCAGTCCTCCCCCACGCTGGTGGAATTGGCCCGAAGCCTTTCCTTGTGCCGATGCTGATAACCGCGAAGCTCCCCCAGTGCCGCTGCCGAACGCACCAGATAAAAACGGCGCTTTTTCCAACTTAGCGCGGTCAACACAGAGAACAGATAACCGGCGAGTTTGCGATACATGAACGCCGGCACACCATTGTAACCCTTGTCATCGGCCAGGCGCACCATGGAATCGGAGCGCGCATAGGCCTTCTTAATCAAATACGGCAAGGTAAGGCGCTCACCATCCACATAGTGATACTGCACCACACCGGGCACATACTGCAGTCGCGCACCAAGATGCAAGGCTCTTCTCACCCACTCCAGGTCCTCTGCCCCGCCAAGATCATGTCCCGTCGGCCCAAACGCAGTAGAAAACTCCCCCACCTTTCCGAGCCACTCTTTCCTCAGGAACAGGTTGCCGCCGCCGGGAATGGCCGTATCCAAACCTAATCCCATCGGCTCATCGCCCTGATCGAAGCGTGGCACTGGCAAGGGATAGATACGATAAGGCCCCGTGTCATGCACCCAGTCGGGTTCTGAACCATCCCAATCAGGCAAAATGCGGCCACAAAAAAGATCGGCGTCTGAATACTGCTCCGCTGCATCGCAAATGTTAGTCAAGTAATCCACATCCACCCGGTGATCATCATCGACAAAGGCCACCAGTTCGGATTGAATCCTCGGCATCGCGGTATTTAAGGCATTCGATTTACCAGGCGTGGATTCTTCGATCCAGTTCAGGGAAAAACCACCGAGTGACTCTTTTTGAAATCTGGCGAGATACTCAAGGGTGTTGTCGCTACATGCGTTGGCAACTACAAAAATATCTACTTTCCAATTTTCCGGAGAACGAGCCTTATTCAAGTGCTCAAGCGTGCGCAACAAAAGTTCGGCACGATTGTGAGTGCAAATCAGGATGGTAAGACCATTCATGATCATACGACTACTGAATGAGCCGGTACGCAATCGACATTTGTAGGAGTGGCTTCAGCCGCGAACGGACGTGCCACCTTTCTACAAGATCGTGGTTTCGGCTGGTGGCTCACGCTGACAGCCACCCGCGTAGGTAGCCCCAGAAATAGACCATGTTCATCTCCAGCCGCAGGGAATGATTCTTTCCCCGGCCCAGACGCTGTGAGATCGCCTTCCACACGGCCCGGGCAAACTGGCCAAAGAGATATCGGGGCGGCAGGCGCGAACCGTTGCCCCGTTTGCGCGTCCCCTCCATACGACCCTGGCGGTAGTGCAGTTCCAGAAAATAGCCGCGCCGAAGTTTATCCACCTGGATGCGGTGATGGATAATCGCCTCGGGCACCCAACGTATCTTGCTACCTGCGGCAAGCAAACGTCGATAGAACTCCGTGTCTTCGCCACCATCATTGACGCTGCCCTTACGCCCCAACTCGGCATCAAATTCACCGATAGTCGCGAAGAGCTCGCGTCGCACGGCGAAGTTGCCGCCGTAAAACGGCGTATTGGGCTCGGTAAGCCAACACGCTTCACCATACTGGTTGAGCCGACCCAGGAAACCAAGCAACTCATCCTGCAGCCAGCTCGGGCGATCGCCATGTTCAAACAGGACCTCGATCCGCCCTCCCAGGGCATCTGGGCGATGGACCAAAATCGCCTGCTCGTAGGCCTTCAGCCACTGTGAGTCAGGAGTCTCGTCATCATCCACAAACAACAAGTACTCCCCCTTCGCCTCCTTCAGAGCCCGGTTGCGAGCATTTGACAGACCCAGCTTCATCTCCCGTACGATACGCACAGGCACTTCAAATGGGCGCCACTCAGTTGCCGCCAACAGCTGCGGAGTATCATCAGAGCAGCCATTATCCACCACCACCAGCTCCCAGCGACGAGTCGGTGAATTGAGTTTGCCAAGATCCTCCAGGGTACGTTGCAGACGGTCGGCGTGATTGTGGGTACACAGGGCGACTGTGATTAAGATGGGTTCAGAGGTGTCATTCATTACTGATTCGTTCCTTCCGTCCTCAACCCCAGCCTGCTTTTAACACGCTCGCCATAATAGTTCAGCGTCTGGCGCCAAGAACCATCATTGCTACCGAAAAACACCTTTCGTGCCAACATCGCCGGGGTGTCGGTGCCGAAAACATCAAGGCGGCGGATGCGGTAGGGGTGCACGTCACGACGGTTAAATCCAGGCTGCACCGAGAAGGCGGCCTGATAACCCGCCGCTTGCGCCGCCTTCAACACCCGTTCGTCGTAACGACCATAGGGGTAGGCCAGATAGGGGATCGGCTCATCCAACAGCGCCTGCAAATCCTGACGCGAACCGGCCAGTTCATCCGCCAATTGCGCATCGCTGAGCGTGGTGAGATCGGGATGCAAGCGGGTGTGAGAATGGAAGGTAAAACCCATGCCACGCATCGCCTCGATCTGTTCCTTTGCCATCAGCGGATAGGAGGCACCACTAGGGTTGTGACTACGGCACCACTCATCCTCTTTGCCGATCAGCTGACTGACCAGGAATACGGTGGCTGGCCAATTCATCTCGCGCAATACGGGGGCGGCGTGCTCGCACACCCCCAGAAAGCCGTCATCGAAAGTGAGCAAAAAACTGCCCTCTGGCAGTTCCTTATCACCCGCCAGCCAAGCAAAAAAATCATCCAGGCTGCAGGCGCACATGCCCCGCGCCGCCAGTTTTTGCATATGCCCGGCAAACAGCGAAGGGGGCACACAGTAACGCCGCTCCCAGTCGTTATGGGTTGCACCAACACGATGATACATCAACACCGGGATACGCCGCGCAACACTCATGCTTGCTTTTCCTCACGGCCACGATCAACGTCGCCAACTAATTTCTCAAACAAAAAATCGGGTAATAGTGCGGGCAATACATATTTCAGGTCTCTAAACCCATATAAGCGCTGCTTAAACGCAATCTGAAACAGCTTCTGGGCATTACCAAGATCACGGCGCCAATAGGCACGATAGGCCTCGCGCAGCAGCTGCGCGTCCACCAACTCATGCACCCTATCTGCCCCCAGATGAGCAGTTAGGTCCGGAAATTGGCTGACGAAGTCGCGCCGCACCTGTATGGCGTCGAGTACTTGCCGCCACTTGGTGGCGGAGATTTGGCCGCTACCATGCCAACGGTAGTAGGCCATCACCTCCGGCACCCGCACGATATTTTGGGTATGGCCATAAATACGCAACCACAGATCATAATCCATGGAGGAAAAACGGCGTTCAGAGAAACCATTGATTGCGTCCAGCACAGAACGCTTAACCAACGCCGCATGGATAGGCCAGGGGCAGCTCCTGAGAAACTCGGCGACAGCATCCTGCTGCTCATAGGCTGGCGGGATGAAGGGCTCGGTATTGGCCGCCTGCTCGCCCACGTTCTGCCAGCCGCAATACGCCAGATCGGCCTTATTTTGTTGCAGGGCGGTCAAAAGCTTTTCCAGACAATCCTCCCGCCACCAGTCGTCCGCATCGAGAAAGGCGACATAGGCACCCCGGGCATGACGCAAACCGAGGTTTCTGGCCGGATATGGCCCTTTTCGATTCTGGGAGAGCAACTGAATACGGCCGAGATGTGCCTCAGCTAGACGACTGACTATCTCCGCCGAACCATCCTGGGAGCCATCATCCACAACAATGACCTCAATGTCATGATGAGTCTGCCCCAATGCGCTGCCGATAGCCTCTTCCACATAAGGAGCAGCGTTGTAGCAAGGCATGATTACCGAGACAAAACTATCCTGCATACGCTACCTCGGGATCACCCAAACAACCAACGTATCTAAACATAACTTAACCACCTAACTACGACCGCCCTAATAGGCCTGACAAAAACCACTTCCATCCCACCACACTATCCGCAGCGGCCGTACCACGCATCAGTATCGAGGTTTTACGCAATTTTGAGGCCTTTTTCGCCATATTACCCTCAGTGAGCATCAGCAAAGTAACCTGATCATTCTCACTGGACTCTATTCTTTGAATAAAAGCACCAGGCTTTAAGTATGTTTCGTAATACTTGATGGCATGTGATCTCATCTCAGCGATCTGTTCCTGATCCATCGCCAGTGCCAGTTTAATCTTCTGTTCCAAATCACGCTCATCATCAAATACGATGCAGTTTTCCATATCGCTAAGCGCAGGATCAAACCACTCTGGATAATTGGTGATAGGAATCGCACCAACCGCCATCGCCTCAACCGCATTGTGGCACATGGGCATCACGTACCCGGGTGGACTCAAAAAAAAGTCTGCCATAGCCAGGTTACTTAGCCAGTAGCGATCGTCCACCCAAATCTTACCGGTATCTACAATCACGCACTTGTTGGCATAGGTATTCGACAGCTCACTGAGAACCGGCAAATCCTCCACAAAGAGCGAAACATTGCTCATGCGGTCTCGAATGGCCTCCATAATCTTGAGGCGCGGCAGTTTGGCTTTGGGGTACTTGACACGATTCCGGACATAGCCCTCGGTATCTCCGGAAAAAAAGACCCGAATACTCTTCTTCGTCGCCCTGTATTCTTCAAGCCCTAGCTCGTAGTTACGTGTCGCATGAACGGGATGGACGGTAAAGGGCATAATGATCGGCTGTTCGAACCAATAGGGAGAAAAAACATCAAATCCAATCCGGACTTTTTTACGCCAGGCATGATTCCCGATCGTCTCATCCTCTTTATCAAAAAGATAAATCCAGCCGGTCAAATCATCGGGAATCGCATCAACTACTGAGACATTCTCAAGCGAGAATGCCATCTGGGCATATTTTTCCAACTCCTGATCACGGAAATTGTTAAATAGTTTTATCTGATATCCCGCCAATGAAAATGCATTAAGCAACGAAAACAACAGCCGCCCCTGTTCGAGGAGGATCTCGTTCTCCAAGAACTTTGCAAACACGATCTGTTTATTACGCATCATTTTGTCTCTTATACCGGCGATTCATCAATGATGCCGGGCTAGCCCAGTCGCTATAGCCAAACCATTTGTCATTCGACACCTTATATACCCCAACCTACTCCCTCAAAAACTCCTGACGGGCCACCTCAAGATAACCATGCCCGAAACGCAAGTCCGGCTCCATGTGATTGCCTTCAGCCCACTCGTTCCAGGCCTTGATAAAGAGGATTTTATTTTCATCGGGATGGCCTTCCACCTTTGACAGGGCCTCCTTCAGGTGACGCCGAAACAGCTCCGGGGTCGATCCATGGAACACAAGTCCATTCATGTTGGCTCTCGGAGTATTATCCCAATTTGGCAACACACAGGGATAATCCATAAAATCAGGCCTGTTTTTTCGCAAAAGGAAGGCGAGCATTTCTTCATAGGTGTAGATCGACAGCTGATGCTTACCCTGCCCCACCATAACCTTGAGCTTGGCATCAAGAAAACGGCTGGGCACCCGCCCATTACGCGGCGGCAACTTTTGCATCATGCAGGCATCAAACCCCCGCTGGCGAGGATCCCACTCCGGCTCAAAATGTGAGATACCCACCAAATGCAGCCCTTTCAGCCCTGCCTGCTGCGCCCGTTCACGCCAGTAATCAGTCACACGCTGGACATCCGGAATATCATCTGGTTTGTACACTAGAAACAGCGGCTTACCATCTACAGTGATATAGCGGAAATCACTAAATGCTTTCAAAAGAAAATCAAAATGAGCCGCATGGTCCTCCATCCCAGGATAGACCTGCTCGACCAGGATGCGGTCGGGAGTCCCCTGCCAGATACTATTCCAGCTATGGTTGGCCCAGCACAAACAGAAAGGAAAATCAGGCTCACCCAGCGCCAAGATGTCATTTACCGGGCGTTCCAACATCCTTCGCCCACCAAACCAATAGTGGTAATAGCAAAACCCCTCAATACCATACTGTTGCGCCAGCTCAGCCTGGGCTGCACGGGCCTCCGGCAGACGCAGGTCATAAAAACCAAGATCAGCAGGAACGTGCGGCTGATAATGACCGCGATATAAAGGCTTAGCCTTAGCGGTGTTGGTCCATTCAGTAAACCCCTTACCCCACCATTCATCGTTTTCAGGAATAGGATGGAACTGCGGCAAATGAAAGGCAATAGCACGTGCTTTCTTGTCCATAATTTTTAATCTTTGGCATAGCTCGGGATACTTGGGACACTCACAATCACGTCAAGCACCTACTAGTACGCTATGACCCACATGACCTCTAAATTGAATTCAAAATCTGACGCATTGTAGCGTAAATCATAGGGCATTTGTGCGATCACTATTACCTCGCCCACGCATCGCCACACACCTGAACGACCTTAAAAACGGAGGAAATTGACACTTAACCACGGCAAAATGTGTAATATATGGGCGATCTAAACATAAGCCTTAGTCCAGACTGCGATACTTACCAATATTGATTATTGGCGACTCAAGCACTTTTTCGAGATATTTGCCTTTAATGAACAAACAATTGTGTCATCCTTTTCCGAAAAAGAACGCATCTATTCGAGACAGGCACGAAGAGATTCCGGGGTAAATAGAGAGTGAACACAACTACACAAGCAAAAGTATTTTGCATTGGCCTATCCAAAACAGCCACCACTAGCCTGGCCGCCGCCCTAACCCAACTCGGATACAAGGTCAGAGATAACATTGGTGTCACACGGTACACCGCCGGGGATATCAGCTGCATAGATGAGCATGAATTAAAGAGTCACGACGCCTTCACCGACACGCCAATCCCTTCCTTTTACAAACAACTCGATGCCAAATACCCGGGCTCCAAGTTCATCCTGACCAGCCGTGAACTAAAAGCCTGGCTCTTATCGTGCAAAAAGCAGTTCACCCAAAAACATGCTGATGCACGCAGTGACGCAGTCAATCAGTTGTTTCTGGACCTTTATGACAGCACCTGTTTTGATGAGGAAAAATTCACCCATGGCTACAATCGCTTTGTCGCCGATGCGAAAGACTATTTCAAAGACCGCCCATCAGATTTTTTGGTGATCGACCTATGCGAAGGTGAGGGCTGGGACAAACTCTGCCAATTCCTGGGCAAACACATCCCTGATATCCCGGTTCCAGTGACAAATGTCACCAAGATCCAGTGGCTAAAAGTTGAAGATATTGTCGCTATCGCCCGCGAGGCGGGGAAAAAACTTCCCCAACCCCCTCAGATCTCCAACACGACACCAAGCACCCCCGCTGTGGGAATACTCGGCCGGATCAGCAACAAGATACAAGCGGCAAAATCTCAGCGCCAGCGTAAAAATATACAAAAGTCTAAAAATGCGGCCCATAAAATCATCGTAGATGGACTCACAAGACTAAATCCGACGATACCAATCCTGTCTGTAGAAGGCCAAAATGAACCCTACTCGGAACGGAAGGGCTGGAGCCATCTCTGGCTAATTGATATCCACAGCGGGGCAGAAGCCTACCTTAATCATGGCACCCCATTAACCGTCAGCATTGCATTGATCGAAAATGGCTCACCCAGGACAGGGGTCGTATATATCCCTAAAAAGGACACTGTCTACTACACAAAAAACACCGCCGTCAGCTTCAAACAGGTAGGACACAGCGAGCCCATAGAGTTACATGCCGATAACGATCAAGATCAAGATCAGAGATTACCCGTCATCTCGTCTGCTGGAAACATCCCATCTGATGTGCTTGCGTGCCACAACAATACTGATAACACCACCACTCAAAGACAGCAAGCCACTGCATTGGCGCTATGTGCGGTTGCCGAAGGTGCTGCAAAGGCCTACATTGGCACTGAGTCGGCGAAAGAGTGGGAGGTTGCAGCAGCCCACGCCATTATCAATGGCGCAGGAAAAAAGCTCATAAATCACCTAACAGGTGAAACGCCTCGATACAATGGAGAACACTTGGCAGTGGAGCCAATTTTGGCAAAGTAATGGACTTCAATATAATTTTATGACCACGCACGGATCAGGATGGAAATCTTTGTGGCACCGAGCCACAAATGTTTACAAGCAGAGCTCGCCGAACATGCCTACACGTGCTTTGCTCGACAACCCAAAAGAATATGTCAAAATTTATGGCGAGCGAAATACCGGCACGAATTTTGTCCAACAAATGATCCGCCAGAATTTCCGATGCCAGCCAATACCTGGGACCTTGGCGGATGCCTGCCCTGGTTATCGAGAATCCATCGAAGAAGAACTCAAACCCAGGGTTTCAGATGAAGCAAAAAAAATAATGATCCGCCAGACAAAGATGGATGCCTATTTTCGGGGCAACCTATGGAACACCCTCGGGTGGAAACATGCTGTACCACCAATCGAGGTAATCTTAGCCCGCCCGGATCGAGACAACATCCAATTTGTTACTGTCACCAAAAACCCATATGCCTGGGCACTATCGTTATTTCGTCGCCCATATGAAAACATCAGTATCAAGGGCCCTGACAAGTTCTCCGACTTTATTTCCGAGCCATGGGTGACGGTTGAGCGCGACAACGCCCCCGCCATTCTGGCAAGCCCGATTGAACTATGGAATATTAAAGAGAGTGGTTACGAGCGTTTAGCAAAAGAGGTTGACGTACTGCGCTGCCGTTATGAAGACGTCCTTATCGACCCCTCTCACTTCCTGACGTCACTATCAAACCATCTGGAGAAGACAAATGATGAGTTTGAGATAGTAACCGACGCCGCCAAGGAAAGGGATAAAGGCAAAAAGGACTTAAACTACTATCAAGACTACTATCTAAATCAGCGATGGCGAGACAACCTTAACGCCGGCGATATCCGCTTGATAAATCGTTTCTTGGACCGCTCTGTAGTAGAAGAAGCTGGGTATGAAATGCTAACACCTATGACTGAGTAACCCCTGCATCCTATATGCGCTCAGTGGCAATGACCTTTCCCCCCAGCCCAGCGAGCAACGAGAAATCTCAGCTATATCGTGATTCCAGCCAGGAAAAAGTTCGTCCTGGAGGACTGCTTATTTCTGTATTGCATAACTAATAACTTCGCTTCATTTTCAGTAAAAACAGATCAAGCATGGAATACCCCTTGCTTCAAACACAATATTCGCATCGGACATAGCCGCCTCCAAATTCCAACTTAAACCAAACAAGGTGATATTTTAGGCATTCCAGTAAGCGGCTTTACACTTGATCAAACTTGTATCCAAATAGTCGGATATCGTTTTTGTGTCGTTCTGCAACGATAGCTTTGCTCTCATCATCATAGTATTCTGAATAGTGATAGCCCTGCTTAAATCCAGACTTCAAATGCGGCAATGAAACCTCCGCAACACCAATCCACCTGCAAACTTCCTTGATGTCATCTTCAAGATTTTCGTAACGGATAACAAATTCAACACAAAGCTCATCGTCAAAAAGGTAAAAGCTATCATTAGTCTTCCACTCACCCTTTACAAACTTTGAAAACAACTTTCTCGTTTCCCGTAATTCGTTGAATGGCACCCCTAGCCTGTGATGGAGCCGTCTGCGCGGCTTGAACTCAGGGTCATTCCTGCTTTTCCAATTAAACAATGAAACTACGCGATCCCACGGATTCCGGGTGATACTGAACTTGAAATAGTTATCCCAGATTTCCTGCCCAACTCTACTTCTTATCGTGTTCGCCTCATCATGCTGATGATAATCACCGGCATTCATGGACTGGTGAATCCACTCACCCTTTTCATTTCTGTTAAAAACATAATCACCAAGCGGCGTAACAACATCATCACCACTACAATGATTTGAAAGAGCCGACTCTAGACTCGTCCCTGCGGTTTTGAACGACTTTATAAAGATAAACTTATGACTGTGCGAAATAATCATTCCGTCACCCTCCCTAACCTGAACCTAAACGTCTAATTCTAATATGGTCTAGCTATGTTTTGCTGTCACGCTCAATCAATAGTAACTCATCCCCCTTCATGTCGGTCAGCTCCTGAGAGAAGCCATCAGGCCAGCGTATGGTTATCGAATCCGCCTTCGAATGCGAACCAAGTCCGAAGTACAAGCGATAATGCCCTTGCGAAAAGAACGCTCCTTCGTTGCTGCCGACCTCTTGTGTCTGCTCACCATCAGGTGTAACAACGGTTACCTGTGCACCGATTGCCTGGCGATTCCCCGGCAACCCAACGAGCTTCATCTGAAGCCAATGATTTGTAGCACCAACATTACGGTACGCTAGAATTGTCCACTTAGAGACATCTTCAGGGGCTTTAAAGATTTTTTCCCACCAGCTCCAAAAAGAAGGGTTTTCATTTAGTGCAAACACAACATCCCGCGCCCCATTATTGTCTAGGTCGGCCCAATTGGATATGGCCGCTTGGTACTTCCTAGACGGAAATGTCAACAAATTCGTGGCATTGAACTTGTGGTCTTTACTCTGACGAAATAAACCCTCCGGTACGACGTGCATATCAATCAAGCCGTCGTTGTTGTAATCTACCCAATTGGCCCCCACGCTCTTTGCTGGCAAACCAACTGTCTCTGGATCAACAGGCGAAAATTTCCCCTTAGTATTGATAAGAAGCGTATTCCCTTTCTTCGATGCAGAAAAGGCATCCAGATCCCCGTCCCCATCATAGTCGGCGACAGTTAATTTTCCATCATATGACCAATAATAACCTGCAACATACTTCAAACCAGGCTTATCTGCTCTCGCAAACTTCCCCCGTCCTATGAACTCAGGCGAGAAATACCCTGCTTGGTTGCGGTACAAAAAGTAGCCTTTGTCCTCCGACGTCAAGAGGTCCGTATCCATATCATTGTCTGCATCGATCCATACGAAGTCAATCAGCTGATGGTCGGGGATATCAAGACCAGCCTCAGCAGCGGCCATCACAAACTGTCCACCAACATTTTGCCGGTAAAGTTGTTTTGGGAACTCCCCCTCGACCTTCCCTCTGTCTTGGCAATTAATGTATAGATCTAACAAACCGTCATTATTGAAATCCACCCATTTAACATTTCGACCGGAACAGTTTTCCTTAACAACCCCCTTTTCAGAGGCAACATCCCGATACCGGCCGTTGTCCTGACTCACGAGAAATTGGTCTTTAATCCTGTTTCGAACATGCTCTGGATTCTGCTTAAGCCAACCACCGAGCCCCCCCCGGGTTGCAAAAATATCTAGCCTGCCATCTTCATTGTAATCCGCCCATGCGAGACCATGGCGATCCTGATGAGCCAAGGAGAAGCTGGTCGAGCTCGGCGACACTATTTGGTTGCCGACAAATATGCTGGATGGCTGAATCGCACCCTTAAGATTGAAATCTATTGGAACACCCCAATTATTGAGCTTCAACACCAGCACCCCGTCGCTAGCTGCCGAAAAACTTACGACTGTTCCCGACTTAGTAGAAGACTTCTGCCACTCAACCTGGAAGCCATTGTTTTTTTCCATCTCTACCGCAGCCTGGCTCTGGAAAGTTCCTTGCCACTGCCCAATTTCACCCATATTGTGAGCGCGGATTATCACATTGTGGCCTGTCTCATCATCACCACCGCTGCCCAGCCAGTAGATATATAGCCCGGCTTTATCTATATTGGGTGCAATGTAGGAGAGTTCCAAGCCAGGAAATTCCTTACTCTGGTTAAGCCCCCAGTCGTCAAGGACATCACGGTACCCACCTCGACCGTCGGCAATCAGCAGTGTTTGCCTAAAATTATGGTTGGAGGTGTATATATCCAACAGGTTATCCCCATTGGCATCCACGACCCCCATATCGAACAGGCGAAAGGTCTCCTGCAGGGGGATTGGCTGCTCAACAAACACGTCACCAGTGGCAGCGGAAATCTCATCCTGAAAAGGAACATTTTTAACCACGAAAAACGAACCTAAAAATATCAACAGACTCACGATAATTAAGACAAAAACATTACGCTTTTTCCGCATCATGGTCAGTTTATCCTCTTATTAAAATTACCCACTAATAAACACACACGACACAGCCTCCAGAGCAGATATCAAAGCCTGTCTCACCCTTCCCTTTCCACCCAGCATCAGTATAGGCCTTGTCTTCTTAATCAAAGTAGTAATGAGCATCTTCGAGAGATGGCAGGAATTGTTTCATCTTCAACTAGATTATTGATTGACCTAATCAACCCCACCGATTCGTTCAAATTTATAAAGGCCAAGATTATTAAACAGCACAACCCGAGAATCACTTTGAGCAAATGCCTTCAGCAGCGAAAACACTAATTGGCCATTTTCGCTCAAGATATCTTCACAAACAAACTTTGCATATATAATGAATTTCATCTTAAGCCTTGGACACACGGCTGAGCACACCATTGATTTTCTGGCGCCAACGATCCGCCTCAGATTTTAGCGATGGAATAGGAAGAAACAGGAATGCCGGCAGATAAACAGCTGCACCAGACACGACCATTACCAAAAGATATAGGGCTGGCGCAGTCGTTCTGATATCACCAAGCATCCAGTGAGTTATGGCCAAGGCAACAAAAAGGATGCTATTTAAGAGCAAACCCGGCACTAACGCACCGATGAGGTCTGCAATTTTTGTAGGGATCGTATGGTAAGCCAAAATATAGAAATAAACAGCACCAAAAATATGACTGGCAAGAACCCCCCATGCCACCCCTTCCAGGCCCCACTCAAGTCCGATGAAACATGCAATTATCAGGAAGACCAGCCCAATAATCTGGGCATATAACTCTTGCACAAGGCGATCCTGAGCCGCCAACAACACTCCACAAGGAATGCCTATATTTCGACATATGCCCACCATAACCAGAATTTCTAGAGGGCCCGCGGCTGGCAACCAGTTTTCACCGTACACAACCCCAATGAAGGGTTCTGCCACCCACCATAGACCGACATAAAGTGGCGTAGTGTAAACCATCAATAGCGTAATCACTTTATAGAACATATACTTAGATTGGTCTAGGTCATCCTGCACTTTACTCATAGCACGAAATACAGTCTGCCCCACGGGTGGAACAAGCAACCTATTTGGAAGCCTGGAAAGACTATCCCCCTTGTTAAAAATCCCCAAAAAGGCAGGGCCTGCGCTCTTGCTTATGATCAAATTTGCGGTTTCACGCTTCAAATAACTAATGAAGTCATTGGCAGTAATTTTGAACCCATAACTACCATGTCTACGCATAATAGATAAATCAAAATTCAGGTGGAGCATTAACGGTGTAAGGTAAATCAGTAGTATGTTCCTGAACAATCCCGCCACCAGACCTGACAAGGTCAAGCTCCACACACCCATCCCAGCCAGCGCCATGAGAATGCTGCTGACTCCTGTTACCAGGCCAACCGAGACTTCTACTACGGCCCTTTTTTTAAACGCCATCTCCCGGTTTAACCAGGAAATACGCATAAAACCGAAGGGCCTCATCAGAAATGAAATGGCCGAAACCTGTAACAAAGGTTCGTAAAGAGGGTCCCCAAAATATTCGGCTATCCATGGGGCTGAAAGAAAGAACCCTAGATAAACCAGAATCCCAATTGCAAGCTGTAGTGTAAACACAGCATTAAAATCGTTCTCATTCGCTTCCTTGGCGCGAATGAGGGCCTGCCCCATCCCCCCTGCCGCCAACATACCTACAAAACCGGTAAAGATCTGGATTGTGACAATCATTCCAAAGTCTGCAGGCACAAGCAGGCGGGCAAGAACCACCCCAAACATAAACCGCAGAATGTGATTGCCCGTATTACCGACCAATAGCCACTTCACACCTGAGCGTACTTTATTCCCCAAATTCATCGTATAAAATTAGATTTTCAGTTTGATGCTTATACTTATAAGATAGGTAATTGCATGCAGTTCATACCCCACCGTCCTCTAACAAAAGGTTTCATCCAAATTTCAATCATCATCTGATATGTTTATTGCAGACCCAAAACTTCTGTTTGTATGGAACCATCTTTATTTACAGCCTTTTTTATCCATTAGCCCCATCAGGAATAGCAAATCAAGATCTTATGGTAACGTTCCCATACTTCATCGCCCTGTCCTTGTTACCTCCAACCTGATCACTTTTATCCTCTTCATCTTTTTCCGAGCCTGCCAGATATTTCAGCGTCAGCACTTGCAATATGACTACAATGGCAACAAAGTGGTAGATCAGGTCAAAATAGGCCTGACTGATGAATGCGCCCCCTACCATATAGGCAACCATACTCACCTGCAGCATCGCCGCCAGATCTCCAGCCCAGCGCAAACCTTCGTGCTTTTTGCTCTTTCGCCTCACCCATGAGGCGGTTCGCCAGGTAAAAAAGAGCAATAACAAGAACAAAAACAGCCCCACATAGCCGTGCTCACCAAGGATCTGGAAATAAATACTGTGGGCAGCACGCCGGCCTGCAGTAACCTCAAACCCTCCCCCGACGATGGGGCTGGCATTTGCTACTTTGATTGCATACTTCCAGGCATCAATGCGCCCCATGGCGGAGCCATCTTCCTCATAGGTTTCTATCGTATGCATACGCGCCTTCCATTCTTCCGGCACGAAGTTGTAGGCTGCATATCCCACCACAGCCATCATTACTATCAATAGAAGTTTACCGCGGCTCTTGAACAACAAGATTAGCGACACAGCGGCCAGGCCCAGAGCGGCACCACGAGAAGAGGTGCCCACCACGGCAAATACTGTCAAGCCAATGGCCGCAGTCATGCCATGTTTGACCCACCAAACAGGAGTACTAAGCTGCAGGTAACGCATTAACGGAATCATCATATTCAACGCCGTCCCAATCTCGCCACGGGTTCCAATAAAGGAGCCTCCCGGCCCTAAAACCCTATGCGCCCCACCTGTCTGGATCGTAAATATCCCACCTTTGACACCGTAAAAACCGAGCGATAAGACAATAACCCAAATCAGTATCTGCAACCGTTTCTTATCGGTAATAAACATCATGGTAATGAAAACAAACAACATTACCTTCCATACCTTATCCCACTTGAACCACGCCCAATACTGCAGGTCGGCAAACAGGGTCGTGATAAACATCCAGACAACAAACGTCAGCAGCAGCACCGATTCCCGGGTCCATGGGATCTTCCTTGACTCCTTGGTAAACAGCATGGCAATAAGCGTGGCGCCTGCCGCCATCTCGGCAAACGGCAGGGCACTCCAGGCGAGGCGATGTGGGTTCATGTAACCTATCCAGGACCAGACGTAGACGCCGATATGGGGCTGCCTCAAGATAAAGGGCAGGCTGGCAATAACAATTGCTAATAGAAGGAGGGCTCTCACGTCTTGCCTAGCGAGGGTTTTATGCCTCACTACCTCCCTGCGGTTTTATAGAAAACCAGCGCACCCTGAGAGGCAGGCTCAACCCCATGAGCATGCCATTCTTCACCTGCTCGGCAAGCCGTTGTTCATGCCGCAAACCACGGTCTTTCACCTGGTAAAGTCGCCCCTTTTCAATCTGATCCTGGCCAAACTGTTCGCCACGCTCCAAACGATCCAGCAATTCGGCATATACCTCGGCACTGTCACGCACTGCCCGCCAAAAAAGAGTCAGCTCATCATCATCCTCTTTCACTTCAGGAGAGACATGGGCGATCAGATGGCCGGTATCGATTCCGGTATCGATAAAATGCAGTGTGCAGCCAACCTGTTCTGGCTCACCATTATGCAACGCCCAGAAGGTGCAGTCCGCGCCGCGGTAATGGGGCGAGAGACCACCATGAAGATTGACGATGCCCAGGCGGCCCTTTTCCAGCAACGCCCCTTTGATCAGTGAAGTACCGAATACGGCTATCACATCGGGCTTGAGCTTGTCCGCCAGCGCCACTACATCAGGATGGTTGATATGGGGCACGGCAACGGCCAGGTCTTGCCTGTCCAGCTTCGGCTCTTGGTCGCCGAAGAAAAACTGGGCTTCGCCCCCCCCGGTGTAGCGCTTTCTATCACGCAGCCAACGCCAGACCTTGCGCCATAACTTCACTGGACTGGACAGCAGTTTAAGCACCTTACCTGCATTCAGGTCGCTGCCCACCTCCTGCACGATCGCCACCGGTTTAGCGGCCTTGCAAAGCCGGTTGGCTACGTAGAGATGACGCGGCGAACGACCACAGAGAATCATTACCGTCAGCTCAGACATTGACCACCTTTTCAATTGACGTAGGAGGGACGGCAATATCATGCATATCCATCATCAAGGCATCGGCATAAAACTTCGCCGCCCAGTTGGGATATTCAAAACGGGAGTAGTCACCCCAGATGGGGGCCGAACCGGCAATTCCGCCTTTTACGACTTCATCGCCCGCATCGATATGATGATTCTTTTTAAGATAGGAGAGGGCCTTGCGGGCCGACTCTCTCAGCTCTGGCACATCAGCAGCCTGGGCCAAACGAGTCCAGTTCAGGCTCATCTGCGCCACACCGGTAAGGCAACAGTAAGATGCCATCGGCTGCCAGCCATCAGCATAGGCCCCCGCCAGCCAGCCATCCTGGCGCTGTACCTGCGCCATAGCCCTGGCCGCCTTGAGGGCAGATTGAAGATAGCGCTCTTCGCCCAGCAACACCCCGCTCTCCAGGAAACCACGAATGGCATAGGCGATGGTGTGAGTGAACGGGGAACGGTCAGGGGTAAAGGCATTGGTAGCATACCAGCCGGAATCTGTCTGTTGCGACAACGCCCACTCAAGATTGTCGATCGCTCCCTGCTTTAGGCGTTGCTCCCCCGTCACCAGGCCGGTTTTCAACAACGCCCAGGTGCCGCGCGTATTATAGACATGGGGAACGTCGTTGTGCTCATAGCGGCGCCAGCAGCCATCCTTATCCTGATGTCTGACCAGCCACTCGCCGGCCTTTACCGACGCTTCCAGACACTCTTGGCGACCCAGTTGCAGATAACCAGCCAGCATGCCATGCATGATCTGGCCGGTATTGAAAATCACTGGCCGACTACCGGCTTCGCCAAAATGGCCGGGGAAGGCACCATCGTCCTGCTGAATGGACAACTCCCAATCGATCATGCGCTGGGCGCGTTGCACCAGCTCCGGCTGCTCCAGAATCTCCGCGGCTGCGAGGAAAGTCTCGATGATATAGCCGGTGGTCTCGGGATAGCTCGGCAACCAGCCATCCTCGAAGCTCCAGCCTGCCGAAACGCCACCTGCATCCTGTTGGCCGTCCCGCACATCCTGCGCCAGGCACAACCAGTCAATAGTGGCCTGCAAATGGGTTTTATGGCCATGCTCAGACTGTGTCGATGTCCCGCCTATATCACCTACAATGAGACGTAAATGACGCGGCCGCCAGGGTTTGTAGCGAAAGGGCAAGGCCAAAAGATTCATCGGGTTCATTACAAGCTTTTCCTTAATTCCACATTGCTACTTCTTCGCGCCTGAGGCGGCAGTTTCCAAGCTGCCCTCCAGCGCCACATGGCTCACCACGTAGCGATATTTGCCGGAGGCCTCTATCGGGATGGCATCCAGCAGACGCAATTCAACACGAACATTATCCCCTAGTCTTGCCTGGATGCCATGCTCGATTTCAGCGGCAGAGCTTGGCGTCCAGCGCGGATTTGTCACAACCTGTATTTCAATCCTATCGACAGCGTGCTGGATCAACTTAAACTCCTCGACCCCTTCCACCGCTCGCAGGACATAGATCACAGCCAGGGCGTGCATGATGGTGCCATCCTCCCGGACGATGAAATCTGTGGTACGCCCCATCACCTCACCTATAACATGCAGCCCACGCCCGGCTTTACAGGCCTCATCCGTCTGTCGCACCATATCGCCGGTACGGTAGCGGATAAAGGGCTGGGCCTGGGAACACAAACCCGTCATCACCGCCTCGCCCACCTCACCGGGCGCGACCGGACAGCCGTCCTGATCAAGCACCTCAAGGATGATGCTTTCGCTCATGAGCAGCATCTGGCCATCGGGTACCTCGTGGGCGGTAAAACCGATATCCCGGCTGCCAAACTCATTCGCCACTGGCACACCAAAAACCTCCTGAATCAACTCCCGCTGATGATCATAGAGTGGTTCACCGGTGGTACACACCACCTTAAGAGCGGGCAGTCTGAGTCCCATCCCCCGTTCCCGGGCATGGGCGGCCAACAAGGCGATACTGCTGGCATAGCCATAGATACACTTGGGCCGGTAGGCACGAATCGCTTCGATATACTCATCCATGTTTCTGGGCGACATCTCGAAGGCGTTCAGCACCAACTGATTCATCAGCCGGTCACGCAGCTGTTTGATGCGGTCGGTCTTGTTCAACTCCACCGGTGCCCCCCAGAGATAGACCTCCCGGTCGCCGACATCCACCCCCCACCAGCGCCGAGCCCGTATCCGCCCGGCGGCATCCGAGGCCTGACGCCAGCGGCCAAAGTAGAAGATCAGCGGCTGGCCGCTGGAGCCGCCGGTATTGTACTTGAATGCGCCACCCGGCACATCATGCCAAACCAGATCATCGCCATTCTTGATGGCATCATGCTTGGTCATGGAGGGCAGGCGCTGGAGATCCTCCAGGGTGGGAAAAGGCGCATGCTCGCCCAGGTCCAGTCCGGCCGCCTCTATCCGCGCAGCATGCCAGGGGCAATGGGCAGCGGCCAGTTGCAGCAGCACCTTCAGTTTCTGCATCTGCAACTGTTCCACCGCCTCACGGGAAAACCACTGACTGCGCTCCAACTCTTCCACATAAGCAAAGGTGGGCCGCTGCATCAGGCGCTCATGCAGAGGATAAATAATATTTTTTGTCAAAAAGGAATTCATTGCTTACTTACCGGTCTCTGCTTGATCAAGCAGACGAGTGAATTCATCTGTTAATACGGCCACCCGCTGATCCCATGAGTTGGCTCGGGCATAGGCAATTATTGCGTCGCGGTCCCACTCCTGCATCAGCGCCTCGGCCAGCGCCTGCTCAAGCCTCTCTCCATCACCAAAGGGCACGACCGTCCCCAAACAATTATCCGACACCACCTCTGCGTTGCCGCCAACATCGGTAGTCACCACCGGCAGGCCACAGGCCATGGCCTCGAGAAAGACATTGGCCCACCCCTCGTTACGGGTGGCGAGCACGAACACATCTGCAGCCGACAGTGGAATTTTCAACTCTTGGGGCGGCAAGCCCCCGAGGAAGATCACATTCTCTTGCAACCCCAACTCTGCCACCTGCTGCTGCAGCTGCAAAGTCCAATCCCCTTCCGGGCTGGCGCCACCGATGATGAGATAACGCAAACCGGGAAAACGTTTACAGAGCGACGGCAGACGTTCAATCACCCGGTGAAAGCCCTTGCGTTCCACCAGTGCCCCCACCGATATCAACACAGGCGCCTGTTGATCGATCCCCAGCTGCGCGCGCGCCTCATGCTTGGCGACAGGTGCGAATTTTTCCGTATCAACGCCGTTGCCGACCACCCTGATTTTGTCAGCGTCAATGCCCAGGCCGATGGCATGCCGACGCAGTGATTCCGAAACAGAGAAAATTCTTGTGGCACTGCGCATGGCCTCAATCATGCGTTGACGCCGACCAGACAGCCTGGCGTGAGGTACCTCGGTGCCGCGAAGGGTAATGGTCACTGGCAGCTTCAGCCATTTCCCCAGCAGGGTCGCCGCGTAACCATCAGGATAGGCAAAGTGTGAATCTATCAAATTGAACTGAAAACGCCGCCGCAACCGCCACATGGCAGTCAGGCTGCCCAGCGCCATAAAGAAACCATCCAGCGATTTGAACAATCCCGGCACGGAAAAAAAACGCGGGTGATAGATATCAAAGCCATCCTGCACTTCAAAGCGAGGGGCAGCGGGACGAAAGTGCGGCCGCCATCGCCTGATAATGCCCTGAAACGGGAACCAGGGCACCGGCGCCACCACGACCAAAGGCAAGACCTTTCCCACCCGGAACATGCGCTCTCGGATAAACAATCCAGCCTTGGGCTGGCCTGGGTGAGGAAATAGAGTAGTAAATACAGCCAATCTTGGTCGCTCTTTATCCACTATGTGCTACCGCTTCCAACAATCTATAGATAAAGCGCAGGCTAAATAGGCCGGAGCCGCCTACATCTATTATATTCCTATGTCTTCCACTCAAAACACACATTTCCCTGGAACCAGATAAACATGCATTGGTGAAGGCCACATCAACTTCTCTGTTGCGGCCAAAGCCTTTCTCCCCCACGTCTCAGGCAGCAACACTACCGCTGTCTTCCGCAACACCCCTAGCACAACCTGTCCAATGCCAAACCCTTGGGGTTCCCGCACTCCCTCATACTGCCAGCATGAAGGCACAGTCTCTGGCGAAAAATGCGCCTTTCTCCCTCCCCAGGTAATGGTCTCACTATCCAACAACACATAAGCGGCTTCATCCCTTTTCTCACGCGACATATCGACAAATTTACTGATCGGCTGAATAGTAGGCGCGACTGGCTGCCCCATAAGCATAGGCATGAATAATGACATATTGCTTGCGTTCTGGGAGCCGTAAGCAGGAACCCCAGGGTGCTCCTGCACAAACGCAACAGCCGCCTTGCTATTGGCAGTAAAGACACGAATGGTCTGTTGTTCCAGGGCCGCAAGCACCAGCGAACCAATCACCATAACCACCAACGCCAGTTGTAACCACATCCTGCTAAGTCGGGCCAAACCATACCCTGCCAGCAAGGCAAGTGGCGCTACGAAGATCAACATATAGTTGACCTGTTTAGTAATAAATTTTATGGGAGATGTAGGAATAAAAAAGAACGAAAAAAGCAACAGCAGCCCTGCCCCCCAAATCATTACATATACCGTTTCCTGGCTCAAGAAGCCTTGGCGCCTGCCATGAATAACCCAGCCTACGACACCAGCAAGCGCAAGATACCCCAGCAACCAAGTATGTCGAGGATCCAGAAATAGGTAGTAGAAATAATAAGACAGCTCGCGTCTCTTCAAGTCAACCTCTCGTACCTGGGAAACGCTATTTGCAGCCACATGAAATATATGGAAAGGGTCACCGTGGACGACAAGCATCAGAAGGCTGTTTAATGTGACCATAGCTAACGCTCCACCTATAACCCACAGCCACTTAGAATTCCAGTGACGATAGATAATTGCATAGAGCGCAAAAACAACACTGAAGATCGTTACAGACTCCTTCACCCAGTACACACTGCCCACGGCAATGCCCGTCGCCAGATACCAGCTAACGCCCTGACTTTTCTCTGCCTTCCAGAACAACAGAAAACTCAGGCTTATGAAAAACGCCAAAGGTGCATCGGCCATCATCCGCCCAGCAAAGTGAACATGCAGCGGCAACAGGGCTAGCACCAGGCAAGCCAAAACAGCCTCACGCCCCCCCCACAGGTTTCTAGCAAGGACAAAAACAACTATGACCTCGCCAAGGGAACACAATAATGACCACAAGTTTGCACTGAACTCATTTACCCCGAACAGGGCCATCATGGCTGCAACCGGCAGATTGATCCCGTAACGCAAAGCACCTATATAACCGGATGTCGCCCATTCCCCATTCAAGATCGCCAAAGCCTGCTGGGTATAAACCACCTCATCTGAACCTAATGCCCCGGTATAAAAGACCAAACGAACCAGGCATGTTGCGACAAGAAGCAACAACAAGGCGACCCAATCAGAGTACGACCAACTGCTATCCGCCCCTGCGCCTCCTACAGAAGAGTAGTCACGCAGCATTACAAATCGCCCTGCCGATCTACAGAGAAAAATTCAAAAATTGCATCAACCACACTGCATATCTCCGCTTCACTAAGCTCATAATAGAAAGGCAGTCGTAACACGCGCTCGCTGAGACTCTCAGTCACTGGCAACATGCCTGATTGATAACCCATGCCTTGTCCAACTGGCGAGGTATGCAAAGGCACATAATGGAACACGGCCAGGATCCCGTTTCTCTTCAGATGATCAATCAAGGCCATGCGGGTGTCATTATCCCCAAGCAGGATATAAAACATGTGATAATTTGACTCACATCCATCAGGAATAGTGGGCAACTCAATCAGGCCACGGTCTGCCAACGGCTGAAGCGCCCCATAGTATTGGTTGTAGATACCCTGTCGTCTCGCTGTGATCTCATCCATATTCTCCAGTTGAGCATAGAGAAATGCCGCGAGGATATCAGATGGCACATAGGATGAGCCTTTATCGACCCAGGTATATTTATCGACCTGACCACGAAAAAACTGGCTTCGATTGGTCCCCTTCTCCCGAATAATTTCAGACCGCAAGGCAAACGGATCATTGTTAGTCAGAAGCGCCCCACCCTCACCACAGATGAAGTTTTTGGTCTCATGAAAACTATATGTGCCGATGTCCCCAATCGTTCCCAGGTACTTATCTTTATATTTTGCATTCACGCCCTGTGCCGCATCCTCCACCACAACCACAGAATGCTTATTAGCGATTTCATTTATGACATCCATCTCGCAGGCAACACCCGCATAGTGCACTGGCACGATCACCTTGGTACGCTCCGTAATCGCCTCTTCCAGCAGCTTTTCATCCATATTCAAGGTGTCTGGCCTGACATCGATGAACTTTAGTTTGGCGCCTCGGATATAAAAGGCATTCGCTGTTGAAACAAAGGTATAAGAAGGCAAGATCACCTCATCACCCTCAGAGATGCCACATAACATAGCCGCCATCTCCAAGGCGGAGGTGCACGAGGTTGTCAGCAGAACCTTCTTTGAACAAAAGCGTTCCTCAAGCAGCTGCTGGCATTTTTTTGAAAACCTCCCATCACCACTTGTCTGACCACCGAGTACAGCCTGAGCTATATAATAGAGCTCCTTCCCTACCATAAAAGGCTTATTAAACGGTATACGATGCTTCACAAACCACTCCCATAAGAATCCACTTTATTACGTTGCAATGCAACAACCACAGCGCCAATTAAATTGTTTAATAAAATACCCGCCAATGCGAAAAAACTAACCAGCAGCGCAGTTTCTGCAGGAACTCCGAATAATCCATAGAAAAAGATATACGCCACCTCTCGCACACCTAATCCACCAAACGATACCGGTAACAAAAAAACAAAAAATAATATTGGCGTAACAAACAGATTAACCATAAATGGGATATCATAACCTGCCGCCACAAAAAAAAGCTGACTGCCGATAGCAGTAACAAGCTGTATAAGGAAGGAAAACAGAAGAATCATCGGCAAATGTCTAGGCATGGTCAACGGCGAAAGAAAATCCCGTATCGGCACACTCGCCGTGGACGCACTATTGTTAATCCTGACCTTTTTTATAGCCATCGAAACTAGCTTGGCCAAACGCCGTTCAACTCGCTCCAACAGAGGCCTCACTAGGCGATAGTGGCGCATTATCACAACCAACATCACAAAGGCGACCCCTAAACCAAGAACAATAACAGCCGCATCAAAGAGCTGCGTAAGCAGCTGTGACTGACCGGAGAAAGACACGACCGGATAGAGCAAGACGATCAACAACATGCAGACAATCAATGCCATCAATTTCTCGGCAACGATAACTCCCATGTTCATATTGTAACGACCAAAACGTCGCCCAACCGCCATAACTCGATACGCGTCCCAACCCAATCCACCTGGCACAAACATTCCCAACGCCAGGCCTATCCAATAGTGCCTACTGCTAAAATGCAGACCTACCCGACTTGAGATACATTTCCGCAGCATGTAGTTCCAACGAATCGCTCCAATAGAAACAACTATTGGACCGAGCAATAACGCAACACAAACCAACAACACGTCTGTTTGAGCTAAATTAGCCCTAAACGCTTCCAGATCAATCTTCTGGAAAACAACATACAATATCGCTATCGGCAAACCCCAATAGAACAACCTGCGGATTGTTTTGCTAGAAGTCAGCATAAACAATGATCTTCAATTGATAACATAGAAACAGAATTTCCGGGTTAATAAAAATAGACAGCATTTATCACGCTGCATGAGTTCACCCCATTAGAGCATGCAGGCTCGAAACCAATACAGTCGCACCATCTAACGTTCGACCTCAATACTCTTCATCTTTCCACTCTTAGCCGCCGGGAATGTCTGTACAAACTCAACCTTGAGCGGCGAAAAGTGCGTTCCAAACACCTGTTCAAGGTCCGACCGACACTGCTTGCGCTCCGCTTCACCATCTGCACGCAGTTGAATCCTGAAGACTATGTCTTTCGCCCTGGTCTGCACCACCCTATATTTGCGTATATAAAGAAAATTCTTGAAATAGTTGTAGAAAAAATGGAAGTTATATTTTTGCCCCCCATACTCAATAATGTCATCGCTTCGCCCACTGACCTCCCCCAGTAGTGGTAGCGCTCTACCACAGTCACAATAAGAGTTCTCTGGAAGCTGAATCTCGTCACCGGTATCAAAACGGATAAATGGCATGACCCAGTTCTCGAGATTGGTCACCGCTATAGAGGCCACCTTTTTGCCGTTAGGAGCCTTACGCTCATCGCGATAGTTCACCATCATAGTCTCCATATCGACATGTAGCTGGTCGGGATGTGACGGACAACCCCAGGCAATATTGCCTATCTCCATGCAACCGTATTGATTTAGCGTTTCACAAGCAAATGTTTGGCGAAACAACTTACGATGCTCATCCGTGAGCACCTCGCTGGCAGAGAGGATGAACTTTGGCCGTATTTTAATATTGCGAGCATTCAACTCCTCTGCCAATATTTCCAGCGATGAACGGGTCGCTATCAACACATCACAATCACTCTCCTGTATCTTGCGCACCTTTTCATCAGGCTCATCCATGATGGACACAAGCTTGCGCCGAAACATACCGAGCCTCTGCAGGACAGATGCCTTAGGCTCAACATCCTGACGCCAAAGCTGAACGGTCATATCAAAGGGGGAATAGCCCCACTCCCTTAGCATCCTCACCCCCTTCAGGGTTTGAATTAAGCTGTCGGTTGGGCTGGTCCAGATTTCAGTCGGCTCTCCGGTCGAGCCACTGGTTGTTTCTCTATGAACTTTGGCATTCAGGGACTGGGGAATCACTCTACTTTGCAGCGGAAAGCTTCTGACATACCCCTTGGTCAAAATTGGAACTTGCTCAATATCCGAAAACTCTTTAATTGAAGAGGGGCAAAAGCCGTTTGACTCGTACAGTTCACGATACATCGGCACATGTGCATAAGCATGACTTATCAATTCTTTAAAACGTTTAAACTGAAAGGCCTCCATTTCATGGATGCTTTTACTCTTAAACGTCTTCATCCGATAATAGGCCTGAATAACGTTTCGATAATCAATCATATACCCCCCTAATACTGACGTCTGTCAACTGACACCCAATGCGTAACGTGAAATACAACACTACGTTTTGTCTTTGCATTTAAATACCGACAGTCACAACACCATTGAATGTTTTTACAACTATGGCAACCGTTTTTGATAAGGTGCCGATAGCCTTGTCAACACCTTGTCTTGTCTCTCCCGAAAGCAGAAAAATAGCGGGGCGAGAGGTTTTGTCAGACATTTCCGATATCCTGCTTCCGATCTTCAAATCCGAAACCATTGCTTGAACACCTGGTATATTTTTCGCTTCCTCCAGACCCCGTATCTCCATCACGGTACCCACAGGCAAATTACCAATAAAATAGTAACCTGCAGCACGCTGTTGCAAAGCAATAGACTCAGAAGGAGTTTCGCCCAGGGACAATCTCAACAGAATCGTTTCCACATCCAATCCACAGGCTAACGGCACAACATCAGATGAAATGTATGCCCCACCACCACGCGCCGCGATTTCCAGCAACATTACTTCACCGGTCTGCTCACAGACTCGAAACTCCGAATGGGTCAAACCAAAGCCGAGTCCCAAAGTTTCCACTAGCTTGCTATTTAGATTTCGCACCTTCTGCTGCAACTCAGAATCAAGGGTTGATGGAAAGAGCCCCGCCTTAGCAATAGAAAGATCTGGAATTTCAAACAGCTCTGTATCCCCTAATGGCAGGTTGTAAAATTTCGACCCAAGCACCAAGCCATCCATGGTGACTTCTCTGCCCTCAAAATACTCCTCAACAATGACCTCACCTTGCGCATCATACTGTTTAGCCAAACGAACTCTTTCTATCAGCTCCGCTTCATTCCTTACCTTTGCCACACCACGGCTACCTTGGCTTGAAACAGGCTTGACGATGAGTGGATAGCGCATGGACTTAGCAACCTCAACAGCCTCAGCAACTGTATTAACTTTTTGATAGCTCACGCTGACAAAGCCGCAGCCTGCCGCAGCCTGCCGCATCAGATATTTATTGGCGAAACGCTGGGCACATGCCAATCCATTACCCGGAAGATTCATTCTTTCGGCCACATAAGCAACTGTAGTGACCGGTAGGTCTGTTTGATTAGTCACAATGGCGTCTATTTGAAGCTCCTGCGCCTTCTCCAGTATCTTTTCACGATCTGTCACATTGACACGAAGTGATATATCGGCCTCCTTAAACCCAGGATAGTCCCCATCGATACTTGCAACAATCGTGGTTAAACCCATGTTCTTGGCTTTCCGAATCAGGGGTACCTGAAACCTACTTGCACCAAGAATCATTACCTTCTTTTTATTCGATGACATACAGCTTACTTTTTAGGTGATATCGGGCGTGCAGGGACACCAACGTGGTACCCAGGTTGAGCAATATCACGAACAACGACAGCTCCAGCTCCTGTGCTGCTGTAGTCACATAAGGTAACGCGGCTACTAATCGTTGTTCCAACCCCAACAAAGCAACACTGCCCCACCTGCGCGAATCCTGCTACGTTCACTCCGGGACCGAAAAAACAATGTGCCCGAATAGTAGAATCATGGGCAATCACACATCCGACATTAAGCAGCACGTTATCTTCAATGGACACATTTCTATCAAGGCTACAACCAGGCAGGATCACAACACCGTCACCGATCCGACAACTCTGATCAACATAAGCCGAACCATGGATCATGCTAGCAAATGGGATTCTGCCTTTTAGGCGATCAAACATCTCCTTCCTAAAAGTGAAATGCTTATAGCCGATTGCCAAGAGAATTTGGTCGAATATCCCTTCAGAATACCGCGCCTCAATCACATCAGTCCTGCCTAGTACTTCCCCTAGGCCAACGCGATCACCCGTTTTTTGATAATCATCAAAAAAACCAGCCAGCGCGAATTCATTATCACTATTTACATAGTGTGCAATGTGTTGCCCAAGATCACCCGCCCCAACAATAGCCAGCCGCTTCACCCATCACTCCCTGCAAATGTCTTGGCTGTGATTCCACTATCATTATTAAAGTCACTACCGATGAGTATTTCCCTCACCACATATCTCGGCGCCCCACGCACCTCCCTGAGCACTCGTACAAGATATTCACCGATAATACCAACTGACAACAGGATTGCCCCTGAAAAAAAGGCAACCAAAATAATTACAGTAGTCCATCCAGGCACTGTGATCTCACCTATGAAGTAACGAGTCAGGACAATGGCGATAACCAGCAAACTAAGCAGACAGGTACCCACACCAACAACGGTTACAGCACGCAAAGGCAACAGGCTCACGTTGGCGATATTATCCAATGCAAGACGTACCTGCTTTGCCAAGGTGTAATTAGAGGAACCAGCATAACGTTCTGCATGTTCGACCTCAATGCTCATTGTTTTTCGTGTCACAGCAAAAATCAACGAGGAAATAGCTGGGTTCTGGGTGCCGTGAGCAAGGATCGCATCCACCACCGGCCGCCGCATTACTCGGAAACTCGAATAGTCCACATTGTGTGGCAAGCCTGACGCCTTCGTATTGAGGCGACGAATAATCTTGGAACCAAAGTTACGATAGCCACTATGAAGTTTTTTACGGTAAACGCCAAAAACACAGTCAATATCAGTATTTCCCTCCAATGCCGCCAGCAGCTTGAGAAGCTGATCAGGGCGATGCTGCAGGTCGTCATCCATTGTCACCACAACATCCCCCTTAGCATGGGACAATCCGCATAGGGTTGCCATAGCCTGGCCATAATTGCGCATCAGGCACAAGGCAGACACACGGGGATACTGTGGAACCAAGGATTCAAGCACTTCCCAACTATTATCAGGTGAAGCATCGTTCACCAAGATCACTTCGTAATCCTTATGGGTCTTATCCAATGTCTCTGACAACTTCGCCAGTAGTTCAGGCAAGCAGTCAGCAGAGTTGTACACCGCTATTACAATAGACAGCTCTACTTCAGAGGGCTTCATATGTCGTTTATCCATCTGCTCACACGATTGCATAATATTGAGTTCGCTATAGGCACGAGCAACAAGGGCAACTTTAATGCTCAACCAATCGTTCATAGACTGACTGGTAGTTTGCTACACTTGCAGTCCAATTTCGCTCACACTCTACAAAACGACGCCCAGCCTCACGTACCGCTGGCCAATTTTTATGACCAGCAAACACCTCCATGACACAATTGGCCAAGGCTTCGGCATTGCCGGCCGAAAAAAGCCAGCCCGTCTCCCGGTCGCGGATCAGTTCTTTATGGCCTCCCACGTCTGAGGCTATCAGCAAACGCCCCTGTGCCATCGCCTCCAAAGGTTTTAGTGGTGTAACCAAATCGGTAAGTCGCATCGAGAGCCTGGGATAGACCAGCAGATCCACCAGGTTGTAGTAACTCTGTACCTCACTATGGGGCACTCGACCAGTAAAGACGACTTTATCCTCGATACCCAGCTCCTCTGCCAATTGCTTGAGATGGGCCTCCTGCGGACCACCTCCGACCAGCAGCACCCGAACCTCGGGATCGCTCTCAAGGATAGAGGGCAGTGCCTGCAACAGCAGACCCAAGCCCTCATAGGCGTAGAAAGAACCGAGGAATCCGAGTACCCGTTTATGCTCCAGTCCTAGTCGTGCCCGCAATATCGAATCAGGTTCACCGCCCATAGTGAATTTGGAGATATCCACTGCGTTCGGAATCACCGTCACCTTATCACTTGACACACTGCGCCCTACAATCTCTTGGCGTAAGCCTTCGCAGATAGTAGTTACAGCATCAGCACGCCGGATGACTCGCGTCTCCAACGCCCTGGTCAGGCGATAGCGCAGTCCCCACTCCTTGGCCGTGCCGTGATCCACAGCAGCGTCCTCCCAAAAGGCGCGTATCTCATATACAACGGGGATACCATGGCGCTTACCTACCCGGATTGCAGCCTCGCCATCGAGCATGGGCGAATGGGCATGCAACACGTCAGGCTTAACCTTGCCCACGACTTCATCCAGGCGCTTCTCCAGGATCGAAACTATCGCCCACTGATTGAAGATGGGTAGATCCGTCATCCACCCAGAGGAATCGGGACAGCGAAAAAAATGCAGCCCATCAATCTCTTCCTCTTCCGCCTCTACCGTAGCGGCAAGATTATGTTTTGGACCTGTGACATGAAAGGTTTCCCAACCAAGCTTGCGTTGATGTTCCAGAATTGCCCGTGTACGGAAGGTATAACCACTATGCAATGGAATTGAATGATCCAGGACATGAAGGATACGCATCAGCTCCCCCCCATAAAACGAACGCAAGAGGTTGCCGAACGCACGCTATATTGCATGTCAGGATATTTCATACAATTCTCCTCCCGCACTTCCCTTTGCAATCGACAAAACCTCGTCAATAACTGACTGTTCCAATTCTTTCTGCCAGCTATCCGCCGCCTGTTTTGAATCACGAAAAACACTGTAATAACGATTATCAGCGGTGGTACTGCTCATGCCTAAAAACTCCCCTGTCTGCTCACTCCATGGCAAGCCGGTAAAAGCAAATAGGCGCTTGCTTTGCTCTATTGAATCCACACACATATCTTCATAACGCAACACCAGACAATTAGGCAGGCCTTCGAGATCAGCAAGAACCTTTTCATTCGTCAACACCCAGCGCCAGGTCATACGGGCAACCGGGCTGAGTTCACGAAAATTATCGACACTCAATCCATGCCTCGTGGCCAACTCCAACTTTAGCAACGGCCTCATGTAATCAAGGTCGCGCCCTGGGTCATAATCGGATTCAAATGTCTTCAGACGCTTACCCCTGAGCATGGAGGCAATGTAACCGCAGGGGTGTCTAACGATATAAACTCCCTTGATATCAGGAAAGTTCTTGGCAATAGCCGCTAGCCGCCCGGCACCCTCAATCGATTTCCAGACACGACGAACCGGTTTGTCTGGTGCAGCCCCAACAGGTGTCAAAATAGGAAAATTATTCATCCAACGTGAAACCCCCTTTGCTGCCAGCACACTCAGACGGTGCGCGGCGTATCCTCCAGGCAGAAAATAGTTTTTGGGGAAAATGGGCGCTTTGCCTCGCACTTTTACGCCATTCAGACGCATCAGAACATCTAGATAGTCATGCAGCTTTTCACGATATTGCTCTCCTTCTGAAAACTCCACCAGGCGTGGAATTTCACGGGTGCGAATAATACTGTCTGGCTCATGAAAATAGAGCGTCTGTGGATGGCTATCAAAAATCTTGCCCAACCAGGTTGTGCCGGAGCGAGGAGTACCAAACAATAGAATCATACCTTCAAACATTATGTATACCGTAGATAGCAATATTTACCATTACGCAAAACTTCTTCTTAAAAAGGCCTCAAACATCAACAACGACCAGAGCGGCACACTATAATCACGCCGCCCCGACTGATGCTGATCCACCATTTCCTTGAGAAACTTGCTATCAAAATAGCCAGTATCGGCCAGTGCCGATCCTAATACCGCTTCACGCACCCGCTCCCGCAGCGGCCCACGGAACCAACTGGCCAGTGGCATGGAAAAGCCCATCTTCGGCCGATAGAGAATATCATTGGGCAGATGGGGCTCCAGCGCCTTTTTGAATACTGCCTTGCCTTCGCTGCCCTTGAGTTTTAATTCAGGCGGCAACCCAGCCATCCACTCCACCAGTTTGTGATCGAGCAGCGGTACGCGCACCTCCAGCGAGTGAGCCATGCTGGCACGGTCCACCTTGGTGAGAATATCTCCTGCCAGCCAGGTCTTTATATCCAGATACTGCACGAAGGAAAGGGGGTGCTCTGGCGCATTCCGGGCATGCTCATGCAATACATTAATGGCACGATACCCCTGTAACTGGCGTCTGAATTGCTGACTGAAGAGCCTGTCGCGCAGAGGGTCACCCATTTGCGAGACACTGTGGAAATAGCCACCCACACTGTCACGGGCCAGCGCTTCAAAAGTCGACTTGGCACGTAACACCTTGGGCGCCCAGTCTGCCTTGGGATAAAGCCTGCCGAGAAGACCAAACAACGGTTGGCGGATTGCAGAGGGCAATAATTTGCGCAGCCTCTCTTCATTTTGATGCCAACGGTAACGTCGATAGCCAGTCAGGTTTTCATCGCCACCGTCACCGGATAAGGCCACCGTGACGCGCTTGCGCGCCAGTTGGCAGACGCGGTAGGTGGGCATGGCGGAACTGTCAGCAAAGGGCTCATCGTAGAGATTGGCCAATTTGTCGATAAGATCAAAGTCGTCCGGATTGACCTCTTCTACCTGATGGTCGGTATGGTAGCGCTCAGCCACTTGGGCGGCGTAGCGGGCCTCATTAAACTTGGGATCACCAAAAGAGATGGAACAGGTATTCACCGCCTTATCGGATAGCTCCGCCATCATGGTCACAACGGCACTGGAGTCGACACCACCGGAGAGAAATGCGCCCAAAGGCACCTCTGCGATCAAACGAATATCGACCGCCTCTTTCAGGCGCGCCATCAGCTCCTTGCCAGCCTCGTCCTCGTCCATAGGACTACGACTATCGAAGCATACATCCCAATACTGACGCGGCGACGGCATTGCCTGGCCATGACGAATGGTGAGGGTATAGCCGGGCGGAAGCTTACGCGCCTGCCGCAGGATAGTTTTGGGGTCGGGCACATAGCCGTAGGCAAAATAGTCCTCCACCGCCCGGGGGTCGATCTCCCGCTGCAGTCCTGGATGGGCCAATAGCCCCTTGAGCTCGGAGGCGAAGATGAGCTGTCCATCCGCCAGCTCCGCATAGTAGAGCGGCTTGATGCCGAGTCGATCACGCGCCATGAACAAGGCGCGCTGGTTGCGGTCCCACAGGGTAAAGGCGAACATGCCGCGGAAACGCTCGACGCAGGTCTCGCCCCACTCTTCCCAGGCATGAACAATGACCTCAGTATCGCAACGGGTGCGGAATACATGACCGCAATGGCTCAGCTCCTCGGCAAGTTCAGGAAAATTGTAAATCTCGCCATTGTAGACCACCACCACAGAGCCATCCTCATTAAACAAGGGCTGCTGGCCACTGGAAAGATCGATAATAGACAAGCGCCTATGCCCCAAGCCAACACCTGGTTCGGTATGGATGCCACCTTCATCGGGACCACGGTGAAGCTGAGTCTCGTTCATACGCGCCAGCAACGAGGCATTGATCTCTCGTTGTTCGCGCATATCGAAGATGCCTACCAATCCACACATGAATTCATTATTTCCTTTATTCTTAGCCGCATGCGCCTTACCTGATCATGCCCCGTATCTCATTCCTACCCAGTCAGTTCAACGATGCACTCGCTTCGTTGAGGCTGGCTTCGATAGCTGGATACATATTGGTGATAAAACTTTCGATAAGGGCCTCTGCATCTGCTGTTTCTTCCTCAAACTCGGTAGCGATGATAATGCCTGCTGCATCCTTGCGCTGCCCCAGCAACGATCTCTTCACTTCCAGCAGCTTAGCCGCATAGGCATTGGCAGCGTATTCCCCGGCAAACCAGTCCCAATAATACACCCTCAGGTTTTGTGCAGAGGAACGCAGTTTCGCCTTCCTGATCGGAATCTGTTCACCGTTGAGCGACAACTTCGCCTGTTGGTTTCCGACCTGATGCCACACTGGATGCTTCTGCGTTATCATCACATTCTGAGTATTCACCAGTTCGGCATCCTGACGCTGGTAACTGTAATAGGCCAGATAGAGGCCCACCTTACGACCATCCATGATATAGGTCTGCTCCAGCTCAGCGTCCATACCGAGATAGCGCGGCCGCCACTCCGTCAGAGGCTGCGAGGCTTTATACCAGCCAGACTGTTCATCAGGCACGTTGAGGCTCACAACCACACTGTCACCTTGTTGCGAGTTGATATATGCCCAAACAGGCCAAACACTGAGCACCAGAAAGATCGCACAAGCTGCCGTAAGCGTCGACTTATGACTAGCAGGCTTAGCCAAGATAGTGCCCGCAGATTGTTCGCTGGCGACTCCGTCAGACTGCTTGCTCTCATCTTCACGCCAGAAAGAGCCAATCCAGAACAACAGCATCATTACAAAACCGAAGAACACCCAGCCGTAGATGAAATGATCAACCCCATGAGCCAGCTTATTGTCGCTGAAATGAGCAATCATAACGATCATGTAAGCACGAAGACCATTGGCGATAACAGGAACAATGAATGAAATGGCCACGAAAACCAGGCGCCGATAAATGCTGCGATAGGTCAAATAGGCATACAGACAACCCAAGGTCACTGCAGCGATCAAATAACGCACCCCACTACAGCCCTCCACCACCGACCAGCGGCCGCTGGGGATTTCGAAAAACAGCCCCTCACGAAACACCGGGATGCCGGTAAGCTGCAGCATCATGACGGTGAAGTCAGCGGTAAAGTCCATCATCGGCGGGATCAGCCCCTCACCCATGGGCACGGCCAACACCAGAAAGCACAGCGGGAATAATATCCGGCGGGTGACCTGCCAACCCAGCATAGAAAATACAATCACAGGCAGCATGGCGACAAAGGCCAGCTGCTGCACCACCGCCACCGAGGCAAAATGGGCCAACAGCCAGCCAAAACCCAACATCACCAACAAGGGCAAACCCCACATAGTCGGCTGCGGTGTCAACAGACGCAACTCATCGCGCAGGCGCCAGATCAAAAATAGCGTAATCGGCAGGATAAAAAAGCCGTGGGCAAAGGTCTCGGAGCGCCACCAGATATCCACCATGGCGGCGGCGGTGGGATAAAACAGGGCCAGCAAGGCCAAACAGAGCAGGGCCGTCACAAGTATTGTTTGTTGCCAATTAGACGATTGTTGCGCCGGTTGATTCATGACTGTCCCTCCAATATCGGCAACAAGGCCTGTAGGCTGCTGTCCCAAGTATAGGTTTGTTCGATATGTTTTCTTGCCACCTGGCCCAGTCGTGCAGCCTTGCCTGGCTCGTCCAACAACTCCGCCACGGCCAGGGCAAATGCCTGTGCCGACTCAGCCACCATCACTTCGTTGTTGACCTGAGCTTTAATGCCGTCGAAACCCTGTGGCGTCACCACTACCGCCTTGGCCATGGCCATGGCCTCTAGCACCTTGTTCTGCACTCCGCGGGCAATGCGCATTGGCGCCACAGCCAGAGCTGCATGGGCGAGGTAGGGACGTATCTCTTTTACCGCCCCGGTGACTGTGACTCCGGACAGACTATCCAGCGCTTGTACCTGGCGTGTGGGCCGGGCACCGACAATATAAAAGTGCACTGCCGCATGCGCCTTTCGCACCTCGGGCAACACCGCCTCGGCAAACCAGCTTACGGCATCGGCATTGGCCCAATAATCCATCGCCCCGGTAAAGACGACGGCCTGCTCAGCCTCGCCGTAGGGATTGGGATAATCACTATCAGGATTGAAATAGTCGATATCGACGCCGTTATCGGCATGGCTCACCTTCGCCGCCTCTATCCCCGGCATAGAGGCAAACAACTCGGCCTCTTTGGCTGAAACGAACAGGCTGGCTTCAAATTCATCCGCCACCTGCTTATCAAACGCCAGCAAGGTGTCGGCCTCACGGCGGTAAATCCAATTCATCGGCCATGCCTTGGTGGCGGCATACTGTAGCCATTTGTCCGAGTCCACATCAACGAAATCGATCACCCGATGCTGGGGTGCCCATTCAGGGCCCATCACATACTGGGCCATGGCCGAAGAGAACACCAACACAGCGTCAAAGTCATGCTGTTCTTTTTGCGCACTAATCCATGAATGCAATCCGGCATCATGGTAATAGGGGATCGACATCGGGCCGCCCCCCAACAAGGCCGGCAAGCTGCGCAGCTTTGACTGCAGCGGCTTGAGCGGTGCAGCATAAAAGTCCTGGCAGTATGTTTCCAAATCCTTGAGATAATGCCAATCATGGACATCATCGATGAAGGTGCCAAGATAGACCTGATAATGTTGTGCCAGAAATTTCAGGATGTTGAAGGAACGAATCTTGTCACCCTTGTTGGGGGGATACGGGATACGGTGTACCAGATAAAGCAGTTTTTTTTGATGCGCCCCCATGCCGTTAACAATCTTAGCCCAGGTTCTTGACGATGTGCGGACCAATCAGACGCGTCATCGACAGCGGCAGTTTCTTCCAGGTATTGATGAAGAGACGATATTTCGGATTCAACGGATTTATATCCGGCACGGCATCAGCCTTGATCAAAACATATTCATGATGCAACGGTTGCGGTTCAAAGCCCCAATTCTTTTTAAAGTTATAAGCACCGGTACCGACCTTGCTGCGACCATAGTCAAACACACGGATACCCTGCTCACAAGAGAGGCGCATCACTTCCCAGTACATAAAGTCGTTGCCCTTCACCGAGCGGGCCTCGGCCGTGCCGCCACCATAATAGGGCAACACCTGATCGCGGAAATAAAAGTTCATGACACTGGCAATCAACCGCCCTTCTTTGGTGATGGTCAGGATGCGGCAGTCATCTGCAAATACATCTTTCAATATTTGAAAATAACGTTTGGAAAAGACGGGCGTCCCCAGGGCATGAACACTCCGAGAATAGGCATCATAAAAACGTTCTATTTCAGAATCCCAGCAACTCTCCAGGCCTGCCTTAATGCCCTTGCGCACCACGGCACGCTGCTTACGGGGAATATTTTTCAGGTTCTGTTCCGGATCGGGATCGATCTCTTTACGAAAGGTGACATACAAATCACGTTTGGCAGGCCAGTCGTCATGCTGCAGCGACTGGTTGCGAAACTCGAGGCTGTCAACGCCCAGCTGCCGGGCCAGCTCAATCGCAGCCTGCTCCAGAGCTTGGCGGATGCCATCATCCGCGGCCACCACCCCGCCATAAACGCAGAACGGCATGGAACTCAGGGAATTACCAAACAGTAGGCTCTTCACATGCCCCAGCGGCAGGATGCCCTGAATCTGGCCATCTTGCTCGGCATAGAGCAGATAAACCTGATGACCAAAGGCCTGCTCAATAACCTGCTTCCAGCCGGCACGATGAAAAAAAGTGGCATCGGCCGCCTGTTCAACAAAGGCATCCCAGCGCTGGTGGTCCTGATCTATTAGCTGCTTAATTTCCAGAGTATTTTTATCACCTGCAATCGAACCATCAAGCATCAACAAACACCTTGTCCATTCGATCCCAGCAGAAGTCTTGCAACAAACTACGCAAACGTTTTTCCATTCGTTTCAGATTCAGATAGTGACGAAAACGGGTTTTGGCATTAATGCCGATCTGGCGTGGCTGGCCCGGGTCGATTTCCCAGGGATGAAAATAGAATACGCCTGATTGTTGATCATGACTGTTAACCCGCTGCAGGGCCCAGCGATAGAGTGGATACGGAAACAGTCTAAAAAAACCACCACCACCGCAGGGAAAGCGGCGTGCCGCCAGGGTAACTGTGGTCACCGGAATTTCCAGCAAGCCACCCTCACCATGGGGATAAAACGGAAAGCGTGGCGCATCCGGCATGCCATACAAATCATGTTTGATCGGGTAGATGCTGGAGCTGTAGATGTGACCTGCCGCTTGCAACTCCTCCAACGCCCACAGGTTATTGGCGCCGATGGAATAACTGGCTGCGCGATAACCGCGCACCTCGCAACCGCCCAGATCTTCCAACAGGGCCTTGGTCTTAAGGATATCCTGACGAAACTCAGCGGGCTGTTGTCCAGTCACACGAATATGTTCATAACCATGGCTGGCCAGTTCATGACCAGCGTCAACAATGCGCTTCACTAACGTTGGGTAACGCTCAGCCACCCAGCCCAGCATAAAAAAAGTAGCCTTTACATTGCTTTCTTCAAACATGTCGAGGATGCGATGGCTATTCCGCTCCACCCGGCATTCCAGATTATCCCAGTCGACACGCTTGATATAAGGTTCAAATGCCGAGACCTGAAAATAATCTTCAACATCGACCGTCATGGCATTTTTAATCATGGCGCTAAAACTGCTCTTCCAACACCGCAACAATTCGTTCGGCAGCACGACCATCCCAAAACTCAGGAACACAACCACCCTTGCCGCCATTGCTCAGGACTTCATTCACGGCTGAACGAATCTTATCGACATCGGTGCCAACAATGGTATTGGTGCCTTCAGTCACGGTAATCGGCCGCTCGGTATTCTCACGCAGGGTGACACAGGGCACACCCAGGGCGGTGGTCTCTTCCTGTATCCCGCCTGAATCGGTCAATACCAGCCGCGCCTTGGACATCATCCCCAGCAGCTCGAGATAACCCAGTGGTGGCAGACAGCAGATATGCGGGGTATCCAACAGTTTTTCCAGCGAGAACTGCTCAATCCGACTGGCGGTGCGGGGGTGCACCGGAAAGATCACCGGCACACGTTCACTAGTTTCTCGCACCACGGCCAATAAGCGTTCCAGTGTTTCTTTGTTGTCCACATTGGAGGGCCGGTGCATAGTTAACAAAGCAAAACCGGCCTCGGACAAGAGCTGTTCTTTATTCTCGACCGCCGCCAGCGTTTCAGCAACCGGCACAGCCCTTTTGACATGATTCAACAGCGTATCGATCATGACATTACCGACAAAATGGACACCCTCTACAGCAACCCCTTCTCGGGCCAGGTTGTCACGGGCATGGCGTTCGGTGGTGAACAACAGATCAGATATCTGGTCGGTCAGAACACGATTGATCTCTTCCGGCATCTTGCGGTCATAGCTGCGCAAACCAGCCTCGACGTGAATCACCGGGATGTCTTTTTTGACCGCTACCAGGGCACAGGCAATTGTTGAATTAACATCACCAACCACCAAAATAGCTGCCGGCACTTGCTCATCAAGCACAGGCTCAAAACGCTTCATCACCTCGGCGGTTTGGACGGCATGACTACCCGAGCCGACACCAAGATCCACATCCGGCTCGGGAATGCCGAGCTGATCAAAAAAGCTATGTTTCATCTCGGCGTCGTAATGCTGACCGGTATGAACCAGATAGGGTTCAAATTTGCACTCGGGCTTATTCAGCTGCGCCATGATAGGCGCAATCTTCATAAAGTTGGGCCGCGCGCCCACGACACAGACAATTTTAGGTTTTGACATCGCGCCCAGCCCTTATTATTAGTATTAGCGTCGACCCGATTCCAGAAAGCGCCGCAGGGCACGCTCAAGAATATCGATCCGCTCTTCCATAATTCCCACACGCGCTTCAACATCCTCGAGTTGCTCGGACTCACGGCTCTGTTCCAGACCAACATGAATAGGCGTGCTTGGCAGCTCGGGTAACTCTGGCAACTGTTCCTCGACCGTCGTATGCGTTACAGCCGGCGCCTCCTGTTTAAGCTCATTGGCCACCTCGTTGACATGACCTTCATCCAACGCAGTCAGCTCTTCAAGATAACCGAACAACAGCAGACGGTCACAAAAGGTATTAATACGGCGGGGTACACCACCAGTAGCTTCAAAAATTGCCTGGTGCGCTGCGGTGCTGATTTCAGGGTTATTGTCCCAACCTACCAACTGCAAACGATGCTCAATATAAGCTTGAGTCTCTTCGGCACCCAAGGGTTCGAGGTGATAAGCAGCAATTATCCGCTGACGCAGCTGCTCCAGGCCATCAAATTGGATAGTGTCTCTGAACTCATCCTGACCGAGCAGAAAGCTCTGCAACAGGGAACGACCGCCAGCCTGAAAATTGGACATCATACGCAGCTCTTCCAACGACTCTAGCGGCAGATTCTGGGCTTCATCCACCACCAGTAATACCCGTTTGCCTTCTCGAGCCCGGGCCGTCAGAAAGGTTTCCAGGTTTTTCAGAACAGACGCCTTGCTAGCTCCCTCATGGGCCAGACCAAACGAGGCAGCCACCATCCTCAGCGTATCATCAGCTTCCAGGTGAGTGGTAACCAATTGAGCGGCAATAATATTTTCCTTATTCAGTTCATCAAACAAGGTTCTCACCAGGGTGGTCTTACCTGTACCCACACCACCAGTGATAACGATAAAACCTTCACCCTGCGTCAATCCATAACGCAGATAAGACATGGCCCGTTTATGCCCCTGGCTACCAAAAAAGAATTTTGGGTCAGGGCTTAGCTGAAACGGTTTAGCCGATAACTTATAAAATGACTCATACATAATGTATTTTAGAAGCTCATGTTTAGGTGGGCACTGATGCGATTCTCGACATATTCCTGATTGCCATTTGTAACATCTGCTTCAAGATGGCTCAACTCTAGCCGGGCATTCATGCGTGAACTCAGCGTACGATTAAGACTAAACCGGGTCGTCAGACTCCGATGTTTATCAGGGCTGGTAAGTACCTCAAAACGCTGCCCGTGAACACTCACCGTCGACGAGGTACGCGGTGCAAACTGCCAACGCCAGGAAATATTACCCCCCTCAGAAGCAAGCTCACTGCCAGATAGTTCGTATGTTCTCAGCTCATCATATGCCAACATAGTGATGCTGCTCTTACCCGTTCTATAACTCACGGAACCCTGCGCCCGAGCACGTAAAAACTCTTCATCGGTTAATTCAAAAACATTTTCAAACACAATCACAGGCTGATTCGTAACCGGGTCCAGAAAAAAGTCAACTGCTCGTTGCTCTTTCAAAGCCAATAACTGAGTATTGGTCACTTCTTCGGAATAATCAAAGGCCCAGGTGCTACGACGGGTACGATGACTAATCTGCCCTGACCAACTAACCCCCGTATTTAGACCCACCTCTCTATCACTGTAAACAATATTGACCGAGGTACGACTAAGAGGATTCCAGTTCAACCGAGCTTGATCGAAATTCTCGCCCGTAGTGGCCTCCAGAGAAAGCTTAGGCCCTGGGGCCCAGTTAAAACCGGCGCTCCAGTATGTACCATCAGCAGATGACCGGCTGGTCTGAATATCATTTTCCTCACGACCCGCATAACCAACTAGTGAGAAAGCATTAGTTATACTATAACGAACCATGCCATCACTGGATCGGCGCTCGGAATCAGGACCCGTATCACGAATATCTTTTTGTTGTCGATAGCCAAGACGCCAGTTCAGGTGTGTCGAAGCATGGCCATTGGCAAGATAAGCGCTAGCCGCACTAGACTCACTATTAGATGCAGCCCCACTGTCATAATCAACCCAGCCGTGTGAATAACGCAGTTCAGCAACTACATATGAGCCAAGCGCACGTTTGAGATAAGGCTCTACCTGTAGTGTCACCACATCGCTACGCTCACCCGACAGACTCAGATTATCCTGGGAAAAACTATCGCCTGGACTTATCAGTTGCTGAGAAATTGAGGCGTTGGAGTCAAAGTAAAACAGATCCTTGATCAATTCGGCCTGTTCATTGGCCCGCAACTGATGAGAGGTGTGGTTTTGAGCTGAGTTATGGGCATAAAAGGCATTCTGCATCGAATAATCAAGACCCAGCCTCAGTCTGGCACCTTGTCCCGTCAAAGAGAAGCCAGGCGTAATGGTGGTGATGCTTTCGTGCTCTTCATCAGTCACCGACAAACGAATATTGTCAGAATAAATCTCCGACAAGCCCAACCTTGCCGTGCCATCCCAATCGGCCGATTGCACCACTACCGGCAAACAGGCCAACAACAGCACCCCTCCCGCCGTTAACCAGCTGGTGAGATTATTTCGATCACAACAACAAAATTTGATGGCCTGAGCCAGTCTAGTCACCGGACGAACCATAGCTACCGTAATAACCATAGTAATCCGATGTCAGCATCGGCCGGGTCTTATTGAGGACAAGACCAATCATCTTAGTCTGATCCAGCAAACCTAAAGCGTCGTTCACCTCTTGCCTGCTGGTTTTTTCCGACTCGACTACCATTACAATCTGACCCACCAGACCAGCCAACACGGCCGCCTCACTAGTCGCCAACAAAGGCGGCGAATCAATAATAACGATTCGGTCTGAATAACGCTGCGACATTTCGGTTACAAGCTGACGCATAGCATCACTAGCCAATAACTCAGTGGAATGGATATGACTGCAACCAGACGGCAGCACCCGCAAATTTGGGACGTCGGTTTTAAGCAAAACTTCAGACAACGCCAGTGAGTCATCGACCAGATAATCAACCAACCCTGGCAATTTTGGCTGCAAACCAAGAGCACGAGAGACACTGGGCCTGGCTACATCAGCATCCACCAGCAAGACGGTTTTGTCACGTTCCTTGGCAATGCTCATAGCCAGATTAATGGAAGTAAAGGTTTTTCCTTCACCCGGCCTGGCACTGCTGACCATGACCAGATTGGAGGATTGATAAGCTTCACCACTGCGAAAAGCATTTATCAACAAGGGGCGTTTGACGTGTCTAATTTCTTCCGTCAGCTGACCGCGGCCACTCTCAGGCGTCAGAAACCCCATCCGCTTCAGCCTAGCCAGATCAAGCTCCACACGATTAGGGGACTGTTCGCTAGAGACAGGTCTAGACTGCGCCCCCATCACAGCTGATCCGGCAAAAGCAGGAAACTGTTGCGTATCACCCTGATTCGACTCACCCAGTTTGCCGATGGCTTTTTCTATCGTACTCATATGATAACCTCGGAGAATTAGCCCAATCTGGCCAACAAACTAATACCCTTATCCTGGAACAAGATGACCAGACCGTAAGCCATCAGTAACACCAAGGAAAAGACGGTAAACACCATCGTCTCAATACGCATTCTGAGCCGTTGCGCCGGCGTCCATTCCATAGAGATAGTACCCAGCACTGGGAACTCTGTGACATTACGTAAGGTGGTGCGGTTATCAAAGGTCGATTTAAGCTGTGACAACAAAAATGCCATACCCAACCCGGCCCCCAGCCCGACCAACAACACGATACTCATAAACATAGTCCGATTGGGACCTGAGGGTTCCAGCGGCACGCGGGGTGGATCTATCACACGAAACTGCACACTCTCACCACTCTCATCGGCCTCCTGCCCCATGCGTGCTGACTCACGCCGACTCAGCAAGGTTCCGTAGCTACTTTTGACTATTCCGTAGTCACGATTGAGATTCTTTAGCTCAGCCTCAACCTGTGGAATGGTATTGACCATCTCCTGCAAGCGTTCAACCCGCTTTTTATACTCCGCCACCCGTACATTGATTGAGGCCACCACAGCTTCTGCCTCTCCCAGGGCAATCTTAAGCTGCTGAATAATCGGATTCTCACCAAAGGAGTTTTCGGACATCGACTCAATCTCAGCCTGTTTTTCAGCCTGAAGCCCCGAGATCGTAGTTTGGATGGACACCACATCCGGATGCTTCTCGGTATATTTTAGCAACATTTCATCCAGCTTCACCTGTAAATTCTGCATCCGCGCATCCAGAGGGCTTGATGCAGCCCCCAACATGACACCACTTAGCAAATCATCCTCCAGATCATCCTCGGCATCTTCAAGCTGAGACATCAATTCATCACGCCGATTGATGGCCTCCTGCTGCTGTAACTGCGCCTCTTTCAACTGTGACATGGCAGTTTGCAGCCTACCGTAGTAACTCCCCCCCTCACCCGGCATGATGCCAACATTCTTGCGCTTAAACTCCTTGAGGCGATCTTCAGCCTCAATCAAACGTGCTTCATACACTTTAATTTGTTCATCCAGAAAGTGCTGCGCTGAATCGGTATCTTTACGACTGGAGCCAAGCGAGCTCTCCACAAAAATTGTCAACAACGACTGGACCACCTTTTTGGCCAAGGCTGGGTCGCTATCCTTAAAACTGATGTTATAGAGATTATTCTGACGTGTTTTTGCGAAAGATATCCGTCCACCAAGAGAATCCAGTAACGACTCCATCTCAGCCGGCGTCTTGGCCTTGAGGTCAAGATCAGTCATGCGTGCAACTTTCTCCAGGTTAGGCCGGCTCAATAGAGTACGGGTAAGCAAGGCAACTTGCTGGCCGATATTGGCCTGAGTCGCCAAGCCTCGTAACAAAGGCCGCAGCATGGACTGGGTATCCAAATGCACCCGAGCAGAGGCTGTATATTGATCGGGCATTTTCAACACCACAATCCAGCCAGTCACGCATACCAGCCATGCAATTAAAA
>CAMYNQ010000002.1 GCA_947259785.1 uncultured Chromatiaceae bacterium
TAAATTTGTCCTTCATTGTGATTGTTTCTTTTGTGCTTCTGTTTTGGTGGAACACACTAGGGATCAAGCAGCTTGCCTATCAGGCTGCCCGGGATCATTGTGAAGAGCAAGGAGTGCAGCTACTTGATCAAAGCGTAATGCTAAAACGGGTGCGTTTAAAGCGTAATAATGCTGGTGGCCTTTCTCTGTTGCGTGTGTTTGCTTTCGAGTTTGCTTCGACTGGGGACGAGAGGTACCACGGCGAGGTGAGTTCGTTGGGGCGGGTACCCGTCGGGGTCAAGCTTGATGTGCACCGTATCTGATTTTAACCTTAGCAGTTGAAATTTCTTAGCGCTTAATTTCCTTTAAGTCATGTTTTTTTGATGCCTTAACGCCCTAGTTATGTTCGGTGGTGTGACGCAAATACCATTCTGTTCATGCAAGTTAGTGCGGGCAATCTATTATGACCCTCTATAATATATAAGCATATTAGTTGTTTTTTCTATAGAATTAGTCTATTTGGCAACTTGCTGATATATCTAAAATAAACTCAAAGTCCCAGGGGGCTAGTTATGAAGTCACTACGGTTTTTGAATCACGGTATGGCAGGTTTTATGCTGGTTTGTTCTGCATTAGCTGGGCAGGTGGTGGCGGAAGATGCGCTGCCCATCTCAGAGGAGGCTTATTGGGGTGAGGTGCCGGTGATAATGTCGGCGACGCGTATTGCCCAGTCTGTGACTGATGCGCCTGTGGCGGTGACGGTGATTGACAGGCGCATGATCGAGGCCTCGGGGGCGCGTGAAATTCCAGAGTTGTTTCGAATGGTGCCTGGTTTCATCGTCGGCTACCACGATGGCCATACCCCTTCGGTGAGTTATCACATGTCCGATGAGCGTTATTCTCGCCGCTTGCAGGTGTTGGTGGATGGGCGATCCATTTACACCACTGCGATAGGCGCGGTGCCGTGGGCAACTCTGCATATCACTATGGATGATATCGAGCGAATTGAGGTGGTGCGAGGACCCAATTCCGCTAGTTATGGCGCTAATTCATTTTTGGCTGTGATCAATATCATTACCCGTGAGGCAGTGCTGGATTATGGTACTTCTGTAAAGACCAATCTAGGTGATGATGGTGTGCATGAGTTGTTTCTGCGTCACGGTGGTGGTGGCGGCAAACTCGATTACCGTGTCACGGCCGGCTTTATTCAAGATGATGGTTTTGATGATCGGCTTGATTACAAACGTACTCAGCTTGTCTCATTACGGGCTGATTATCAGATCAGCAGTTCTGATGTGCTTAGTTTTCAGGGTGGCGTGGCGACTGGTCCGAGGGGGGTGGAAAATCGTTTTGCCCCTGACTTGAGTGTCGATCGTGAAAAACGCTGCTTAACCACCATGAGCATATCAAGTGGCAGCGCAATCTGGGTTTGAACGAAAGCCTGTCAGTGCAGTTCTATCATATCTTTCAGCGTAATTTTGAGACCTTTTATACCGGCGCTTACTCTATCGCCGGAGTTACATTGGCCCCCAATTATGTTGATTTCAGTCGTCGTACCGATCGTTATGATTTGGAGCTGCAACATAATGTCAATCTGACAGGGACTGTGCGTGTTGCTTGGGGAGTTGGTGTTCGCGATGACCAGGTTTGGGGGGCAGAGAACTTGATGGGTGATGAGGAGATTCATAATCACCTTAAACATGGTTTTATCAACTTGGAGTGGGCTCCTGAAGGTGACTGGTTGGTGAATGCCGGGGTCATGGTGGAGGACTACAGCACCACCGGCACCGAAGTATCGCCACGACTGGGCATTAATTACCACCTGTCACCTGGCCAGAGTCTACGATTGACGGGTTCAAAGGCTATTCGAGCGCCATCCATGTTTGAGTATGCAGCTGATTATGGCATTTACAATGCTCAGCTAGATCCATCAGGAACTATGAATCTGTTGTTTTGGAAAGGCACTCAGCAGACAGACGTTGAAAAAGTTACTTCATATGAATTTGGTTATCACCTGGCACCGTTACAGGGGGATTTCTCACTAGATTTCAAACTGTTCCATGATGAGTTGAGTGACCTGGTTTTCAAAGTGGGTACAGGCAACTGTGTTACGAGTCATTGCGATACTTTTCTAAATAGTTATGCCTTCATTATTCAGGGGGCTGAACTGGAGGCAAAATTTACCTTTGTTGACAGTTCTGCGCTTTATTTTGCGTATTCTTATGTCGATATGAAAGATAATAGCAGTCCGGCATTAGGCGTCGATCCAATGATGGCGCCTGAACACTCTTTCAGTCTGCTTTACATGATGGATCTTGATCGGGGCGTTAGTGCCGGGGCTGGTTTCTATTTTACCGATAGGATTCAAGGCTGGGAATCAAGTCAACCAGAAGAAGTGCGTGATCCAGTTAGACGACTGGATCTAAAAGTTACAAGGCAGCTGGATCTGTTTGGTTACGAGACGGAACTTGCTTTGGCTGCTCGGAATGTTTTGGGTAAATACGAAGAAATGGAAGTGTTGTCTCATGACTCAAGTTTTCCAGAACTAAACGAGGTAGATTCATCGGCATATGTATCAGTAAAGATCCAATTCGATAGATCAAGGCTTTAAACCGTGGGGGCGGGTAGTGATGGATAGGCACGTATAGAGCAATGTTGCTTAGAAGTGTAATTTGGACTGTGTTGCTGTTATTGGGTGTTTGCGCCAACGCCAATGCACGCCTACTGCTTTTGGCCAGTCAGGACAGCAGTCTTTATCGTTCTTTTCAGCAGGGCTTTGAGGCTGGGCTTACGTCTGCCAGTTTGGATCAGGGAATTACGTTTACCCTGGCGTCTGAATACAGGCCGGGTGCCCAGGCGAATTCTGGCAATATCATCATCGCAGCGGGTGTAGAGGCCGCCAAAAAAATAGCGACTATCAAGATTGGTGACAGCCGGGTAATTTACACGATGTTGCCGTTCAGTAGTTATCAGTGGCTACGTAAAAATAATATTCTGGTTGAAGGTCACCAGGTTTTGTTTGTTGATCAACCGCTAAATAGATTTGTTAATCTGGCCCAGATTGCTTTTCCCTCAATCAAGACATTAGGTTGTATGCATAGTAATGTGTCTGCCAAGCATATGGATGACCTTATGCAGGTTACTGCAGCGCATAAAATACAGTTAAACGATGTTGCTCTGCAGTCAGGTCGGCGGCTGACAAAAATACTGGATAAACTGATGCTTGATAGTGATGTGGTCTTGGCTTTGCCTGATCCATTTTTATTTAACCGCCGCAGTGTTCAATCTTTATTATTGGCCAGCCTGCGACGTAAAACCCCTTTGATTGCCTACTCTGAATCGTATGTTAAAGCCGGGGCTTTGTTGGCTTTGTATTCTTCTCCTGAGCAGATCGGTCAGCATACGGCTGAGCTGGTGAATTGCATAATGGAAGGGTGTGCTGTGGATAGTCAGGAAAATTATCCCAGATATTTTTCTGTGCAGGTCAATAATGTCGTAGCCCGTCAAATGGGCTACACGCTGGCCCCAGCAAATGAATTGAAAAGCCTGCTTGAGTTATGGGAGTAGTTGTTGTGTAAAACCGTAGTGTAGGTGTGATGGATTTGTAATTGCCCTTTGCTTAGCGGTTACTGGCAAGGCCGACGTTCATAAAGGTCTCAATTTGAGGCCTTTTTTTATGCTAGTGTTAACTGCGTCTAGGGTTTGGAGCTGTTTAGAATCAAATTGTTATGGGGTTTTCGGTCGAGCCTATTGGAGTTATTCACTCCTGTTTTAAAGACAAGTTTGGTGTGCCGCGGCAGCCTGGGTTGGTGAGTGTTGCTGACGGTTGGCTGGAACTGTTTGTGCCGTATAACCGTGCCGAAGCCTTTAGTGGGCTTGAGGGTTTCTCCCATATCTGGATTACCTTTGTGTTTCACCATTGTCTTGATCAAGGCGCACGGTTGAGTGTGCGACCACCGCGTTTAGGGGGTAATCGCAAGGTTGGTGTGTTCGCTAGCCGAGCCACTCATCGCCCCAATCCCGTCGGTATTTCTGTGGCCGAGTTGGTAGGGATCGAGCAGGATAAAGGCGGTTTGTGTCTGCAGCTGCGGGGAATTGATCTGATTGATGGTACCCCCGTGCTGGATATCAAACCGTATGTTCCCTATTCGGACTCTATTCCTGAGGCGTTGGCGGATTATGCTCAGCAACCGCCAACCGCCAGCTTTGATGTGGTATTTTCGGCCAAGGCCGAGCCGCAGTGCGAGAAGTTTAGCCGGCGTTGGCCGGCGTTGCGACAGTTAATCGTCGAGGTGCTGGCACTGGATCCAAGGCCAGCTTATCTTGCCGGTCATTCGGTTGAAAAACCGTTTGCCGTTAGGCTGTATGAGCTTGATGTCCGCTGGCGGGTGAAGGATGAATATGTGGTTGAGGTAATATCGATTGAGCATGATGACAAATGTCTATTTGATTGATATATATGGAGTTTGATTGGGATGTGGTGCTGAAAATAAAATTGCGGCATTCTGAAAGGGCATTTCTGGTAATATGTGCAGCCAAAAAAATAATAATGTAGGGAAGGGGTGTGTCGCTTCGAAACAGTCCCCCGTTGATATTGTCCGCCGGCAATCGCGGCGAAATAACAAAAAATAGTTAGATATGCAAAATAAGGAAAGTTTTACTCGGGATGAGCTGCTGACCTGCGGTCGTGGTGAATTGTTTGGTGAAGGTAATGCTCAGTTGCCATTGCCGCCGATGCTGATGTTTGATCGCATCACCAAAATCTCCAATGAGGGCGGTTCTAACGGCAAGGGGCAGATCATTGCCGAACTGGATATCAACCCCGATCTCTGGTTCTTCGATTGCCATTTTCAGGGCGATCCGGTTATGCCTGGTTGTCTCGGTCTCGATGCCATGTGGCAGCTGATCGGCTTCTTTCTTGGTTGGAATGGTGGTCCTGGACGCGGCCGTGCCCTGGGTGTGGGTGAGGTCGGTTTTCGCGGTCAGGTTACGCCTGATAAAAAATTGGTGACCTACCGCATCGATATGACCCGCGTCATCATGCGCAAGCTCTATATGGGCGTTGGCAATGCTGAAATGGAAGTCGATGGCAGGGTGATCTACACTGCCAAGGACCTGCGAGTTGGTTTGTTTACCTCAACTGAAAATATGTAAAGGTGTCATCAGTGAGACGAGTAGTTGTCACAGGACTGGGAATTGTTTCAAGTATTGGTAATAACCAAGATGAAGTGACGGAATCATTAAAGTCAGGACGTTCGGGCATTGAATACTGTGAAAAGTTTGCCGAGATGGGTTTTCGTTCTCATGTATATGGCTCAATCAATATCGATATTGAGGCACTGATCGACCGCAAGAAACGCCGTTTCATGGGTGATGCCGCGGCCTATAATTACATTGCCATGGCTCAAGCTATCGGTGATGCCGGCTTGAGTGACGAGCAGGTCTCCAACCCGCGCACTGGTGTGGTGGTGGGTTCCGGTGGTGCCTCCCATGCGAATACGGTTGCTGGAGCTGATACCTTGCGTGAAAAGGGGATCCGCCGTGTCGGACCCTATATGGTTCCCAAGACCATGGGCAGCACCACCTCGGCCAATTTGGCCACCGCCTTCAAAATTAAAGGTGTGAACTATTCAATGAGTTCGGCTTGTTCCACCAGTGCTCATTGCATTGGCAACGCTATGGAACAAATTCAGTTTGGTAAACAGGATATGGTCTTTGCCGGTGGTGCCGAAGAGCTGGGCTGGGAAGGTTCAATGATGTTTGATGCTATGGGTGCGCTGTCTTCCAAATACAACGAAGTGCCTGAAAAAGCCTCGCGTGCCTATGACGCCGACCGCGATGGTTTCGTCATCTCGGGCGGTGGCGGTGTGCTGGTGTTGGAAGAGCTAGAGCATGCTAAGGCCCGCGGTGCCAAAATTTATGCCGAGCTGGTTGGTTACGGTGCCACCTCTGATGGTTTTGATATGGTGCAGCCGTCCGGTGAAGGCGCAGTACGATGCATGCAGTTGGCTCTGGAGGGGGTTGAGGGCAAGGTTGACTACATTAATGCCCACGGTACTAGCACTCCGGCCGGTGATATGAAAGAGCTGCAGGCGATGCGTGAAGTCTTTGGTGATGAGATGCCAGCGGTTAGTTCAACCAAGTCGCTGACGGGGCATGCCCTGGGGGCGGCTGGCGTCAATGAAGCTATCTATTCGCTGCTGATGATGAAACACGATTTCCTCTGTGCTTCAGCCAATATCGAGAACTTGGATGAAGCAGCCGAAGGCATGCCGATCCTGCGCCAGCGCAAGGATAATGCGGGTGCCAACATTATGCTTTCCAACAGCTTTGGTTTTGGTGGGACTAACGCCTGTCTGGTGTTCCGGCGCTATAGTGATTAGTGATTTCACCAACGTCTTTTAATCTTAATGGCCCGGATGGAGCGCAGCGAAGTCCGGGTTTATTGATTTTAATATCAGCATATATTTTTCAGATTCCACTGTGTTTCATCCAGGTTAGCTGCTAATGCAATCACTACAACAGTTTTTCGTCACCACCCCGAAGGGTATGGTGGCTGTATTGATGTCCGAGTTGGAGCAGCTGGGGGCGGTTGAGCTGCGTGAGCAACCCGCGGGTGTGGAATTCAAGGGTGGACTGGAAACCGCCTATCGTGTCTGTCTCTGGTCGCGTTGCGCCGGCCGGGTGTTAATGCCTTTGGGGCGGTTTGCCGCCGATTCGGCTGAGGCCTTGTATGAGGCCGTGCAGCAAATTGATTGGCAGCAACATCTATCGGGCCGTAGCACCTTGGCGGTGGATTTTACCGGCCGTTCAGATGCCATTCACCATAGTCAGTTTGGTGCCCTCAAGGTCAAAGATGCCATCGTCGATCAGCTGCGTGAAACCACTGGCGGGCGCCCCAATATTGACGTTGAGCAGCCGGATTTGCGTATCAACGCCCATCTGTATCGGGATGAAATCAGCATTGCCATCGATCTCTCCGGCGACAGTCTGCATCGACGCGGCTATCGACAAGAGGGTGGCGCGGCACCGCTGAAAGAACACCTGGCCGCGGCAATTTTGTTGCGTGCCGGCTGGGCTGAGATTGCAGCGGCCGGCGGCGGCCTGGTGGATCCTATGTGTGGTTCCGGCACCCTCCTGATCGAGGCGGCGATGATTGCAGCCGATATTGCTCCGGGCCTGTTACGGCAGCACTACGGTTTCCTGGCTTGGCCTCAGCATGATGCTGATTTATGGCAGGGGCTGCTGAATGAGGCGCAGCAGCGCCGTCATCAGGGCTTGAAAAAAATAGTGCCTATCGTTGGTTATGACACCCACCCCAAGGCAATTCAGTTCGCTCAGGTGAATATTACCGCGGCAGGTCTGGAGGATCACATCCGCATTGCTAGACGTGATGTGGCCGAATTGAGTTGTCCTGCGTCGGTGGCCAAGGGTCTGCTGGTGGTCAATCCGCCTTATGGTGAACGCTTGGGTGAGCGAGATACACTTGAACCTGTCTATCAGTTGTTAGGTGAGCGCATTAAGCGCGAATTCAGCGGCTGGCAGGCAGCGGTGTTCACTGGTAATCCTGAACTGGCCAAGTTGATGGGTATTCGTGCCCAGAAACAGCACAATATGTTTAATGGCCCGTTGCCATGTAAGCTGCTGCGTTTTGATGTCCAGCCGCAATGGTTTATGTCTGAGCAACGTGGTCCACGCCCAGCCAAACAGGAGGACCTGGGGCCGGGGGCCGAGATGCTGGCCAATCGGCTACGTAAGAATCTGAAACAGCTGGGCCGCTGGGCCAAGCGTGACGAGGTCAGCTGCTATCGTCTCTATGATGCCGATCTACCTGAATACGCCGTGGCGATTGATCTTTATCAGGGTGAGCAAACCTGGGTTCATGTGCAGGAATATGAGGCGCCTAAATCAATCGATGTCAAAAAGGCCAAGTTTCGCCTGCGCGAAGCGATGACGGTGATCCCTGAAGTACTAGGGCTGCCGCAGGAGAATATTTACTTCAAGGTGCGTAAGCAGCAAAAGGGATCTGCACAGTACACTCGCCAGGCTGAAGAGAAGCAGTTTTTCGAGGTTGAGGAGTACGGTGCTTATTTCCTGGTCAACTTTGCAGATTACCTCGACACCGGCCTGTTTCTCGATCATCGCATTACCCGCAAGTTGGTGAGTGAGATGGCCAAAGGCAAGCGTTTTCTCAACCTGTTTGCCTACACTGGCACGGCTACTGTTCATGCTGCCCGCGGTGGGGCTAAATTCACTTTAACGGTGGATATGTCCAACACTTATCTCGATTGGGCCCGCCGCAATATGGAGTTGAATGGCTTTAATGGCGATGAACATCAGTACCTACAGACCGATTGCCTGGAGTGGTTAGAGCAGGGTGGAGTCTATAAAAGGGCCAAGTTCGACCTGATCTTTCTTGATCCGCCGACCTTCTCCACCTCCAAACGCATGAGTGATACCTTTGATGTCCAGCGTGATCATGTTCATCTGATCGAGTCGGCCATGGCCATGCTCGAAAAGGGGGGTGATTTGATTTTTTCTAATAATTTCAGAAAGTTCAAGCTTGATTCTATGTTGACTGATAAATATACAGTCGAAGATTGGTCGGCCAAAACCCTGCCCAAAGACTTCGCCCGTAATCCCAAAATCCACGGTTGTTGGCACATTCGCCACAGATAACCAGCCCCACCTTTTTATATCTCCGCAAGTTCAATGGAATAGGCTTCCTATTCGTCTATTGTTGCAGAAGTCCACTTTAAAGCATTGTTAATTAAGGTCGATAGTCTTTTCGTGGGCTGTCTCCGCCAGCGTGTGGCGGGATTGTGAGCGGAGCGATGAATGGATTCATGTGGAGCGTCTAAATGAAATTTAGGATTGCGGTGCTGTTTTGCTTGGGGGTATGGACAACTCCGTTTGCCATGGCGGCGGAAAATATTTCTGCCGAGACAGAGGAGGTCAGCGATGTTCGTGTTCTGATTGATATGTCTGGCAGCATGAAAAAGAATGACCCCAAAAATCTTCGTGTCCCTGCTTTACGTCTGATTACCCAATTGATGCCTGAAGGCCAGCAGTCTGGTGTTTGGTCTTTTGGGCAATACGTCAATATGTTGGTCAAGCAGGACAAAGTGGATGCAGCCTGGAAAGAAAATGCTTATAAAGTTGCTGAGGGTATTAACTCAAAAGGCCTGTTTACCAATATAGAATCCGTATTAGAAAAATCCACCTGGGACTGGAAAACCCCGGATGACAAGATCAATCGCAGCATCATCTTGTTGACCGATGGTGTGGTGGATATCTCAAAAGTTGCTGATAAAAATGCCGAGTCACGCAGCCGTATCCTCAATGAAATTGTGCCGCGCCTAAAGCAGGCCGGTGTCACTGTGCATAGCATTGCCCTGTCGGATGATGCCGACAAGGCCTTTTTGCGTCAGTTGTCATCTTCAACCGAGGGTTGGAATGAAATCGCCAAAGACGCCTCACAGCTGGAACGTATCTTCCTCAAATTGTTTGAGAAGTCTGTGCCGGTTGAAACCCTGCCGATGACGGACAATCGAATTCTGGTGGATGACAGCATTAAAGAATTAACCTTGCTGGTGTTTAGAAAAGAGGGGGCGCAAACGGCTACCCTGTCTTCGCCCAACGGAGAGAAGCTCAATCACCATACTGAGCAGGATGGGCTGCGCTGGCGTCATGAGGAACGTTATGACCTGATTACCATTGATAAGCCGATGGCAGGTGAGTGGGGCGTGGATGCCGAGCTTGATCCTGATAACCGGGTGATGGTGGTGACGGATCTGAAAGTGCGTGCCAGTAGATTACCAAATTTGATGCTGGTAGAGGATGCGGCCTCCTTTTATGTCGAACTGGCAGAAAAGGGCGAGACTATTCGTAAGCCCGAGTTTCTTGATTTTGTAAACATTTCACTGGAAAGGTCGAGCCACGATGAACATCAAAAAACGATTCAGGTGACTGATGATGGTGCTGGCCTAGACAAAAAGGCTCATGATGGTCGTTTCAGTACCAAGGTTGGTGGTCAGCTGACGGCCGGTGAATATGTTTATGAAATGCAGGTCGATGGCATGACCTTTAAACGTTCCAAGAAAAGCAGTCTTCGCGTTGTCGATAAACCCATCGCCGTGACTGTCAAAGAGGAAAAGGCAGGTGATCCTGCGCAATACTCTCTAACGCTGACACCTTTTGTCGAATTGATAGACCCCGACTCACTCCTACTTGAAACCACGGTGGAAAAACAAGGCGGGTCTGCCAAGGCAATCAATATTCCTCGCGCTGGGCCGGGCGAGTGGCGCCTGGATATGAAGGTCAAGGCGGGTGATATCTATGATGTAAAAATTGCCATGCAGGCAGAGAGAAAAGATGGTCGACAGGTCAATTATGATCTGGGCAGTTTTCAGCTTGGCAGTGGCTCGGTAGATGTGGCCTTTGATCATTCGGATGAGCCGCCGGCTGATGCAGAGAAAGTGATTGCCAAGGCGATGGCTGATGCCGGCCTGAAACCGCCAATGGCGCATGATGAGTCATCGGTAGAAGACAAGCATGCCGTTGCCGCAGATAAGCATGCAGCAACTGAAAATGAGCCTCCAACAGAAGACAAGCATGCTACTGATGAACACCCGGCAGAAGATGAGCATGCAGAAGCAACAGATGAAGAGCATGCAGATGAAGAAGCGTCTGCCGAAGGTGGGGATGAACCTGGTGACGAATCGCCTAACTGGATTATGGTGGCGGTCAAAATTATTGGCTTGAATGGCGTGTTGGCGGGGCTTGGTTTCTTTGCTTATCGTAAATGGTTTCGGACGCCTAAAGACCCTGAAGTGGAAGATGAGACAGATAATAAGGACGATGATGCAAAGGATGACGAAGTAAAGGAGGCCAAGGGCGATGATAAAGATTGATCCCACCTTGCTGATTATTATTGCCGAGGTTGTTGTTGGCCTGGTAGTGATTCTCGGAGCGGCCCTGCTTTTTTTCATCAAGCGTAGAAAAGCCGATAAACAGGCGGTTGCCGAGTTGCAGGCACGTTTGAAAGGTAACTCAGGCAAGCGCCAGGAGATGTTTGAAGAGGTTCTCGCAAAAACTGGCGGTGACGAGGAAGACAGCGAAGAAATGCTGGCCGAGAAGAAGGGGACGGCAAAAGAATGGGTTGATAAGGAAAATGATTTTTACAACCGTTTGGTTGAGATGTACATGCAACGTAATTCTAGCGCCCTGAAAAGTCTGGATAAGTTGATGCATGAATATACCTCTTCTTACCTGGACGTGGTTTCGCTAATGCGTGAACGGGTTGATGTAGAGCAGACCGTGCTTTCAGATGAGCTTGCGCAGCAACTTGCGCGTATGGAGGCGGATGGTAAAAAGCTTATTTCTGAAATTGATAGTCTTAAGGGTGAAAATCAACGTTTATCGACTGAACTTGAAAAGGCCAATGCCGAGATTGATCAGGCTATGCATGAATATAGCCGTATGGCAGTGACAGGTGCTGCTAATAAAAAAGTGGCTACGGTAAGCAAAACTGAGCCGATTAAAGAAGCTGTTGCGCCAGTCTCAGGTGTTGAGACTGAAAATGATGCAGAGGTGGTGGTTGATGAGTTGGCGGTAGAGCCTGAAGCAGGTTTGGACACTTTGGCAAAAGCAGATAGTGAAGAGCCTGTGTCTGACCCGCTCTCTGAACTGGAAGCAGAGTTGCAAACTGAGATGGAGTCTGTTGTGCCTGAAATGGTGGCTGAACAGGCTGCTGAACAGGTAGAGGCCTCTGCCGACGATGAATTGGTAGATATGTCGATGCTGGATGATTTTGGGGTTGAAACAACCGCAGTGGACAACCTGGACGAATTGATCGAAGCAGCCGAGTCTAAGACAGTTGAAATCTCTGACGAGGTGAGCGAAGTAGCTGAGCCTGAGGCGGTTGAGGTTCCCGGTGAAGTAATCGAAGTCGCCGAGCCTGAGGCGGTTGAGGTCGCAGATGAAGTGACCGTAGTAGCTGAGCCTGAGGCGGTTGAGGTTCCCGATGAAGTAATCGAAGTCGCTGAGCCTGAGGCGGTTGAGGTCGCAGATGAGGTAATCGAAGTCGCTGAGCCTGAGGCGGTTGAGGTCGCAGATGAGGTAATCGAAGTCGCTGAGCCTGAGGCTGTTGAGATTCCAGAAGAAATAAAGCCTGAAGAAGAGTCTTTGGAAGACGTGGTTTTGCATGCGATGGCAGAAGAGAGCGCAGCACAAAAAGCCGAGGCTGACGCCGCGCTTGAGGTTGATGAGGAAAATCCAGCGAAGGTCATTGATCTGGCAAAAGATGATGACATCGTGCTGTCGGCCTTCGCTGAAAATGTCGACGAGTCAGATGTGGATCAGATGCCAGAGACTCAGGCTGGCGATGGCAGTGTTATTGATGAGGATTATCTGTTGGCGCAGCTGGCCGAGATTGAAGACAGTGATGAGTTCGGCAGCCTCGAAGGTTTTGGTGAGGCAGCAGAGCCTGTCGAGGACGAAGCTAAAAAACCAGCCAGTTAAGTGCGTTATAAAGGTTGTTTGTAAGGGGTCTGGGCTATCTCTTCGACCAGTTGTGGCACGAGATAGCCAGGCAATATCTTGCGAACCTCTGTGAGTAGATGTCTGGCGGTTTTTCTTTCGACGTCAAAATGGGCGGCCCCCTGTACCTTGTCCAACAGATGCAGGTAGTAAGGTAATACACCGGTCTCGAATAGCCGCTCACTGAGTTGGCTGAGTGCTTCAATATTGTCGTTCACACCGCGTAATAAGACGGCTTGGTTAAGAAGTGTAACCCCGGCAGATTTTAGCTTTGTCATTGCTGTGCCTACCTCGTCGTCAAACTCATTGGCGTGGTTGCTGTGTATAACCATGACGGTGTTTAACCGCGTTTTTGTCAGCCATTCCAGCATGGCGGCATTGATCCGTTGTGGCAGAACAATCGGGTAGCGGCTATGGATGCGCAGGCGTTTTAGTTGCGGCAATCGTTCCAGCATAGCGACCAGTTGCGATAGCTGTGTGTCAGCCAATGAGAGTGGGTCTCCGCCACTGAGTATGACTTCGTTAATGTTGCTGTCCTTGGCGATCTCATCGCACATCTCTTGCCACTGTGATGGCCTGCTGCTTTGTTCGCTATAGGGGAAGTGACGCCTGAAACAATAACGGCAATGAATGGCGCAGGCGGCGGTGGTCATGATCAACACCCGGCCCTGGTATTTTTGTAGCAGTCCACGATTGATGATGGCGTCGTGATCACCGACCGGGTCAAGGCCGAAGCCGGGGATTTCGTTAAGCTCTGCATCCAGTGGCAGCACTTGCCTTAATAGTGGGTCGTTGGGATCGCCTTTTTGCATGCGGCTGACGAAGCTGTGTGGCACGCGCAAGGGAAATTGTTGAGTCATTGCGCTGCTGCTAGGCAATAATTCAGTGGGCAAATTCAGTTGTCTGAGTAATTCGGCAGGATCGCGAATGGCCTCGGCCAGGGCTTGCTGCCAGCTGTTTTGTGTTTGTTGAATAAGTTTGTGCTGTAACATGGGGCCGATTTTGTCTAAAATAGCGCGTTTTCCGGGAGCGTGTCCGGCCTTGGCTGTGGATAGCGAAGGTTGGCAAGTATAGCCCGGTTGGCAAGTTGAGAAAAAGAGGACGATATGGCGACCTATAGCACCAATGAATTTAAGAGTGGTTTGAAGATCATGATAGAAAATGATCCCTGCACAATCGTCGAAAATGAGTTTGTTAAGCCGGGCAAGGGTCAGGCATTTAGCCGGGTCAAGATCCGTAATCTGAAAACCGGCCGGGTCGTCGAACGCACCTTTAAATCCGGTGAGTCGGTTGAAGCTGCGGACGTGATGGACACTGATATGCAGTATCTCTATAACGACGGCGAGTTCTGGTACTTCATGGTTCCGGATACCTTCGAGCAGTATCCCGCTACCAAAGAGGCTGTCGGTGAGGCTGCGCAGTGGATCAAGGGCGAAGAGACTTGTGTTGTGACCCTGTGGAACGATGTGCCGTTGGCCGTTGCGCCCCCCAATTTTGTTGACTTGGCGGTAAGCGAGACCGATCCTGGTTTGCGTGGCGATACCTCTGGTGGTGGTGGCAAACCGGCGACATTGGAAACGGGCGCCGTGGTGCGTGTGCCATTGTTTATCAATATCGGTGAGGTGTTGAGAATTGATACCCGCACTGGCGACTATGTCTCCCGCGCCAAGGATTAGGTCAGCTAATCCTTGAGTAATAATTCTGATTGGCGGCCAACAGCGCCGCTGGAAAATATGAAATTGCGTGCCCGGATCTTGGCTGAGATCCGGGCCTTTTTTTCTACGCGTGATGTGATGGAGGTGGAAACGCCGCTGCTGTCATTGGCGGGTTCAACCGATCCCTATCTGGAAAGCTTTACCAGTCACTATCAAGGCCCGCTGTTTGCTGCAGGCCAGACTGTCTATCTACAGACATCGCCCGAATTTGCTATGAAACGCTTGTTGGCAGCGGGCAGTGGACCTATCTATCAAATCTGTAAGGCCTTTCGTAATGGCGAGGCCGGTGGTCAGCATAGTCCTGAATTCACCATGCTGGAGTGGTACCGGCCAGGTTTTGATCATCATGTGTTGATGGATGAAGTCGAAGCCTTGGTTGGTACCGTTTTAAAGACCGGAGCGGCCAAACGGATCACATACCGCGGCCTATTTCTCGAACACGTCGGGCTTGACCCGTTTAAGCTTTCAGCCGCAGATGCCCGTGCTTGTCTGCAAGCCCGCAATACTAATCCGCCTGAACTGGCTGATGCTGCGATTGATGATTGGCTGTCGCTAATCATGACGCATGTCATCGAGCCTGCGCTTGGGGCCGGACTGGTATTTGTTCATGGCTTTCCCGCTTCTCAGGCGATGCTTGCCAGGGTGGTGTCAACCGACGAGCCGCCAGTGGCGCAGCGCTTTGAGCTTTACATCAATGGCATGGAGTTGGCCAATGGCTTTTACGAACTGGCAGATGCGGTTGAGCAGCGGCGACGTTTCGAGGCCGACTTACAGCAGCGTCAACAACTGGGCTTAACTGAGGTTTGTATGAATCAGGCATTGATTGATGCCTTGGAATACGGTCTGCCGGATTGTTCAGGTGTTGCTCTTGGTGTGGATCGTCTACTGATGTTGGCAGCAGGGGCTGAAAATATTGATGAGGTGTTGGCATTTCCTGTTAATCGCAGCTAGTCTATTTTTCGTGTCGGGAAAATTAACAGTTGTTATATGCTGATTGAAATATTTGTATAAACCAATGGGGTTATGTTTGTTGAAACTGTTTATTTCTTCGCTAATCCATTGAGTGTTAATGTAAATATGACGTGCCTTTAATTAATTTACCCCGAACATGGTTTTGGCGTGAATTATGCGTATGAATAGCAATCGATGGGATTGAGGTTAGTTAATCTAGGCATATGGAGGCTTGGAGGTTTAGATGGAAAAGCGTTGGGCCGCAAGGCGAGATGTGCAGATCAGTGTTGATCTGAAATGTAAGGATGTCGAGGTTGTAAATTGCCAGACTCGTGACGTCAGTTTAAGTGGTGCCTTTGTTGAAGTGCAGCAAGTACAGCCGTCGATTGATGCGGCGCTTGATCTTGTTTTTCGGTTGGGTGAGCCGGGTCGCCAAACCAAGTACAAGGTGCAGGCCAAGGTCGCCCGAACCACAGGTGACGGTATTGGTGTAATGTTTGAGGAGCTTGGCGTGTCTTCTTTTCGTTCGCTTAGGGAAGTGTTGAGTAACTGATCAAGCGTTTGATCTTATTTGACCGATTGACTGTCCCATTTTGACTGTTTGGTCTGCTTGTAGGCCCTTATCCCAGTTCATCTGTTCAGGGCCGAATAACAAAACGACGGTGGAGCCCATATTAAATCTCCCTAGCTCTGCGCCTTTTTCAAGTGAGATATCAGGCAAGTTCTTGCCGATGAAATGTTCAAACGGGCGGAATGTTTGCTCGCCATAATTACCGCTCCAGACAGTCTCGATACCTGCGACAAAAATCGCTCCCACCAAAATCACCGCCATCGGCCCATGCCCTGTTTCATAAATCGTCACCATCCGTTCATTGCGGGCGAATAGCCCCGGAATGGTGCGGGTTGTGGCAGGATTGACGCTGAATAGTCGGCCAGGCACATAGACGGTTTCCGATAGTTTGCCGGTCAGGGGCATGTGGATGCGGTGGTAATCCCGTGGTGACAGATAGATGGTGGCAAATTGGCCGCCGGCAAAGCGCTCTTGCAGGTGGTCGAGTCCCCCCAGCAGGGTCTTGAGGCTATAGTTATGGCCCTTGGCCTGATAGACCCGGCCATCCTCAATGGGCCCCAGCTGACTGATGGTGCCATCCACAGGGCAGGCGATGGCGTCGACTTCGCTGGCAATGGGGCGTGCCTCTGGCTTCAGTGGGCGGGTGAAAAACTCATTGAAGTGTTGATAGCTGTCCAGGTCTTGCTCGGCAGCAATGCTCATGTCGATGTCAAAACGTTTGATGATGAAGCGGGTAAAGGCGAGTTTGAATGGTCGCCAGCGACAACGGGTGACCCAGAACATCAGCTTTGATAGCAGGTGATGGGGCAACGGATATTGAATTAGGGCTGTTAAGCGATCGCTTAGTGACATAGTGGTTAGTGTTCAGACTATTCAGGCTGGCGTATCCTACCCTATTAAATGAGATTAATAAAATTCAGGGAGGTTGATGAAATGGATCTTCTTCAGCAAGCAGAGCGGCTCGGTGAGGCGCTGAGCAGGCAGGGACTAATGGTGGCCACTGCTGAGTCTTGTACCGGTGGTTGGGTGGCGCAGGTTATGACCGCAGTGAAAGGTAGCTCAGCCTGGTTCGAGCGTGGTTTCGTTACTTATAGCAATGAGTCCAAGCAGGAGATGCTGGCAGTCTCTGCCGTTACCCTGGCACAGTTCGGGGCGGTGTCTGAAGAGGTTGTGGTTGAAATGGCTTTGGGGGCTTTACAGCACAGTCGGGCGCAACTGGCTGTGGCCATCAGTGGTGTGGCCGGACCGGGCGGTGGTTCGATCGAAAAACCTGTTGGCACGGTTTGTTTTGGCTGGGCCAGAGAGGGAGGCGGGGTGAGTAGTCGCAGACAGTATTTTGAAGGTGGTCGTGAGGCAGTGCGCCGTCAAGCTGTGGTTATGGCCATGCAAGGCTTGTCTGACTTGATTGGCGATGATTAGAACTGAGCGACTCTTTTTTGCGCTCTGGCCAGAGCCTGAGCAGCAAAAGGCGTGGGCTGCAATGGCGAGTGAGCTGTTGCCTGCAGGGGGTGGCCGACTAGTGCCTGCCGCGAACCTTCATATGACCCTGCTTTATATTGGCGGGGTTGGGGCAGAGCAATGTAAGGCGCTGAAGGCGATGGCGGATGGAATCAGCTTCAGCCCATTTGTACTGCGGTTGGATAAGTTCGGTTATTGGCGCAAGCCTCGAGTGTGGTGGTGGGGGGCAAGTCAAACACCAGAGGCCTTGCATGGGTTGGTTGGGTCGCTGCAAGCAGGGGCGCGGCGCTGTGGGATTGGGATTGATCCACGGCCCTATAAGGCGCATATGACCCTGGCCCGTAAAGTTGTCCGTGCGCCGGAGCAAGTTGACATTCAGTCTTGTGACTGGGCGGTTGATCATTTCGCGCTGCTGCGTTCTGTTTCGACACCAACAGGTGTTCATTATGAGCCGTTGCAATACTGGTCAGCACAGCAAAAGGGCTGATTTAAATGGTATTTTTTGAGCTGTAAAGCAGACGTTGCCAGTCGGATTGTTTGCTTGTATAGTACTGTACGAATGAACAGTTAATCTTGAATTTATTTAGCGGAGAGTAAATATGGATGATAACAAGCGTAAGGCGCTAAACGCAGCGTTGGGCCAGATCGAACGTCAGTTTGGTAAGGGTTCTATTATGCGTATGGGTGATGAAGGCGTGGTACGCAATATCGATGCCGTATCTACTGGTTCGCTGGGGCTGGATGTGGCGCTGGGAATAGGTGGTCTGCCGCGTGGTCGTGTCATCGAAATCTACGGTCCTGAGTCTTCCGGTAAAACCACGATGACCCTGCATGTCGTTGCTGAGATGCAGAAGCTGGGTGGCACAGCGGCCTTTGTTGATGCCGAGCATGCACTTGATCCTAGTTATGCCGAAAAGCTGGGTGTGAATGTGGATGAGCTGTTGGTATCGCAGCCGGACACAGGTGAGCAGGCGTTGGAAATCGTCGACATGCTGGTGCGCTCCGCTGCGGTTGACGTGGTGGTTGTCGACTCGGTAGCGGCCTTGACACCCAAGGCTGAGATTGAAGGTGATATGGGCGATACTCATGTTGGTCTGCAGGCCCGCTTGATGTCACAGGCGTTGCGTAAGCTGACCGCCAATATTAAACGCTCCAATACGATGGTGATCTTCATTAATCAGATTCGTATGAAGATTGGTGTCATGTTTGGGTCGCCTGAAACCACCACTGGCGGTAACGCACTTAAATTTTATTCTTCGGTTCGTCTTGATATTCGCCGCATTGGCGCAATCAAAAAGGGTGACGAGGTTCTGGGTAACGAGACCCGCGTTAAAGTGGTTAAGAATAAAGTAGCGCCTCCATTTAAACAGGTTCAATTCGATATCCTCTATGGCGAAGGCATTTCGCGTGAGGGTGAGATTATTGACATGGGTGTTAATGAAGGCTTTGTCGATAAATCGGGTGCTTGGTATAGCTATGACGGTACGCGTATTGGTCAGGGTAAGGACAATGTGCGTAATTTCCTTAAGGAACACCCTGATATGGCCAAGGAAATTGAGGATAAGGTTCGTGCCAAGCTGCTGGTAAAGGCAGCTCCGAAGGCCGATGAAGAGCCAACTGAGTTGAAGGCTGAGGCTTAGCTTAAACCAGTGAGTATGATGTTTTATAACGCCCCGAAAGGGGCGTTTTTGGATTTAGTGTAATTGAAATATCAATAAGTTAGGTCATTGCTTCTTGCCTAAATGAGGACTTTTCTCTACCATCGGCGGCAAGGAATTCATCAAAATATTTGGGGCGAATGTCGGACTCTCAAAAGCAGGACTGTCAGGCAGCAGCAATAAGACTGCTGAGTCGGCGCGAGCACTCAAGCAAAGAGCTGAAACGGAAGTTGCTTGAACGTGAATTTGACTCCCACACAATTGATAACACACTGATTTCGTTGCAAGATGAAAATCTGCAGTCAGACGATCGTTTTGCCGAGTGTTATGTGCGCTCCAAGGTTCAAAAAGGCGTCGGCCCGGTTCGTTTGCGACGTGATCTGCGTGAGCATGAGATCTGTGATGAAATGATTGATTGTTATTTGCATGACCAGCAATGGCGGCAGTTGGCCGTTGAGGTGAGGCGAAAACGATTTGGTTCTGCCTTGCCAGAAAGCTTTGAAGAGCGTGCCAAACAGATGCGTTTTTTGCAGTATCGTGGTTTTAGTAGCGAGCAGATCAATGCGGCGATGAAACATGATGAATGGGAATTCAACGAGTAGGATGTAAAGAATTGCAATGAAGAGTGCAGAAATTCGCCAGGCCTTTCTGGAATATTTTCGTGAGCACGGCCACACGGTGGTCGCCAGTAGCCCGTTAGTGCCCGGCAATGACCCGACCTTATTGTTCACCAATGCCGGCATGGTGCCGTTCAAAGAGACCTTTCTTGGTCTAGAGCAACGCCCCTATCACCGTGCTACATCAACGCAACGTTGCGTTCGTGCCGGTGGTAAACACAATGATTTAGAGAATGTCGGTTATACCGCTCGTCATCACACCTTCTTTGAAATGTTGGGCAACTTCAGCTTTGGCGATTATTTCAAGCGTGAAGCGATTCAGTACGCCTGGCAGTTTCTGACCCAGACTTTGAGCTTGCCAGCCGAAAAACTGTGGGTGACAGTCTACGAAGATGACGATGAGGCGGCTGAAATCTGGCTCAAGGAGATTGGCGTTAGTCCCGGTCGCCTGACTCGTATCGGTGATAAGCCAGGCAAGAAATACGACAGCGATAATTTCTGGTCCATGGGCGATACCGGTCCCTGTGGTCCTTGTACTGAAATATTTTTTGATCATGGCCCTGATGTTGCCGGTGGCCCACCTGGTACGCCAGAAGAAGACGGCGATCGTTACATCGAGATTTGGAACCTGGTCTTTATGCAGTACAACCGCGGAGCTGATGGAACCATGACACCGCTGCCTAAACCTTCGGTGGATACTGGTATGGGCATGGAACGCCTGGCAGCCGTGATGCAAGGTGTGCATAGTAACTACGAGATTGATTTATTTCAGAACCTAATCAAGGCGGCAGCTGCAGCGGTGAATAGTTCTGATCTGGGCAATAATTCGCTCAAGGTTATTGCTGACCATATCCGTTCCTGCGCCTTTCTGATTGTTGATGGTGTGCTGCCGTCTAACGAAGGTCGCGGCTACGTGTTGCGCCGCGTTATTCGTCGTGCCATTCGTCATGGTTACAAGCTGGGCATGAACGACCCCTTCTTTTATAAAATCGTTGCTGCGCTGGTAGCCGAGATGGGTGAGGCCTATCCAGAGCTAGTCAAAGCTCAGGCACAGGTTGAAAAAATTCTGCGTCTGGAAGAAGAGCGTTTCGCCGAAACCCTGGATCAGGGCATGAAGATTCTCGAAGACGATATTGCTAAATTGTCAGGCAAGCAGATTCCTGGTGATGTAGTTTTTAAGCTGTATGACACTTATGGGTTTCCTGCTGATTTGACGGCCGATATTGCCCGTGAACGTGGCCTGACAGTCGATGAGACCGGCTTTGATAAAGAGATGCAAGCTCAGCGTGAGCGCGCCCGTGCCGCCAGTAGTTTCGGCACTGCATATCCCGGCAAACTCGATATCAATGCCGAGTCTGAATTTACCGGTTACGACCACCTGAATGATGAGGCAGAGGTTGTCGCTTTGTTCGTAGGCGAAAAGCCCGTTGATAACCTAAATGCCGGCCAAGAAGGGTTGGTGATTTTGTCGCAAACACCTTTTTATGCCGAATCTGGTGGTCAGGTTGGTGACCAGGGCCAGCTGATTGCCAATAGCACTGCGTTTGAAGTTGTCGATTGTCAAAAGCAAGGCCAGCAGGGTGTTAATGCCCATATCGGTAAAGTCGTAGCAGGGTCGATTAAGCTGGGTGACAAGCTCAAGGCTGAAGTTGATGCAACACGGCGACAAGCAATAATTCTGAATCACTCAGCCACTCACTTGTTGCATGCGGCCTTGCGCCAGGTATTGGGTGAGCATGTGGCGCAGAAGGGTTCATTGGTAAAGGCGGACAGTTTGCGTTTTGATTTCTCTCACTTTGAGGCTCTGACCGCTGAAGAAATAGAGCAGGTCGAGCAATTGGTGAACCAGCAGATCCGTGCCAATGATGAAGTCGCCACCCGGCTGATGAATTATGATCAGGCGGTCGAGGCGGGCGCCATGGCGCTGTTCGGTGAGAAATATGGCGATGATGTCCGCGTATTAAGTATTGGTGAGTTCTCCACCGAGCTGTGTGGTGGTGTGCATGCCAAGCGTGCTGGCGATATTGGCCTATTCAAGATTATAGTCGAGGCGGGCACAGCAGCTGGTGTTCGCCGTATTGAGGCCGTAACGGGTCAAGCTGCGCTGGAATATGTTGGCGAAACAGAAAAGAATTTGGCAGGTATTGCTGGCCTGCTGAAATCAGGTCGTGATGATGCGGCAACTAAGGTTGAGCAGCTGATCGAGCGTAGCCGCAAGCTGGAAAAAGAACTTGACCAGCTCAAGGCCAAGCTGGCTAGCAGTCAGGGGTCGGATATGGCTAGCCAGGCAATTGAGATTGACGGTATTAAGATTCTAGCGGCCAAGCTTGAGGGCGGTGATACCAAGGGGTTGCGCGACATTGTTGATCAACTCAAGAATAAGCTTGGTGCTGCAGCGGTGGTGCTGGCTACAGTTGATGGCGATAAGGTTTCTCTGGCTGCAGGTGTGACTAAAGACGAAACCAAACGCATCAAGGCCGGTGAGTTGGTTAATCATGTCGCTCAACAGGTCGGCGGCAAGGGAGGGGGACGTCCCGATATGGCGATGGCGGGTGGCAATAATCCAGCGGCACTTGATGGGGCGCTGGCCTCGGTTGAGGCTTGGGTGCGAGCACAAATGAGCTGATAAGCCTGTGCTTGCAGGTGATTTCTGCTGCGCAGTGCAGTAAACTGCGCACTTTTTTAGATAACGCTGAAGTCAAATGGCATTAATCGTACAGAAATATGGTGGCACCTCGGTTGGTACGGTCGAGCGTATTGAAGCCGTCGCCGATAAAATCAAGGGCTGGCGCGATCAAGGTAATGATGTAATCGTGGTGGTATCGGCCATGAGTGGCGAGACCAATCGCTTACTTGGTTTGGCTCATGAGATACAGGCTAACCCCGTGCCCCGTGAGCTAGATGTACTGCTCTCCACCGGCGAGCAAGTCACCATCGCCCTGTTGAGTATGGCGCTGGAAAAACGCGGTTGTTCGGCTCGTTCCTACACCGGTCACCAAGTCCACATTCGTACCGACAACGTTCACAATAAGGCACGCATTCTTGATATTGACGATGCATCTATCCGTCGTGATCTAGATAAAGGTCGGGTGGTCGTTGTTGCTGGTTTTCAAGGCTCTGATGACGAGGGTAATATCACCACCTTAGGTCGTGGTGGTTCCGATACTTCGGCCGTCGCCCTGGCGGCAGCACTGAAAGCTGATGAATGTCAGATCTATACTGATGTCGATGGTGTCTATACCACTGACCCTCGCGTTGTCCCAGAGGCTCGTCGTCTTGAACGCATCACCTTTGAAGAAATGTTGGAAATGGCATCGCTAGGTTCTAAGGTGTTGCAAATTCGAGCAGTTGAATTCGCCGGAAAATACAATGTACCCCTGCGGGTACTGTCTAGTTTTAAAGAGGGTGAAGGCACCCTGATTACCTATGAGGAAGAGGAAATGGAAGAAGCGCTGATTTCCGGAATCGCCTTTAATCGCGACGAGGCCAAACTGACCATCGTTGGTGTGCCGGATCAACCTGGTGTCGCCTCGAAGATCTTGAGCCCGATCGGCAAGGCCAATATCGAAATTGATATGATCATCCAGAATGTCGGCGTTGATGGCACCACCGATTTTACCTTTACCGTACATCGCAATGATTACGACAAGGCACTTGCCGTGCTGGAACAGAGCAAGCAAGAGCTGGGTGCGCGTGAAGTTACTGGCGATAATAAGATCGTTAAAATTTCACTGGTTGGAGTAGGCATGCGCTCACATGCGGGCATCGCTGGCACCATGTTTGAGGCCCTGGCAAATGAGGGGATTAACATTCGCATGATCTCTACTTCCGAGATCAAGATTTCTGTTGTCGTTGATGAGAAGTACCTTGAGCTTGGTGTTAGAGCTTTGCATGCAGTCTTTGATTTGGAAAATAAGCCACAATAAATCAATGAGTTGTAGCGAGGGCCATCGCTGGCCCCTGATTTCCTTTCGCAGGGTATTGAATTCTAGCTTTTTCTTCAGTTATTAGATTGATGGTCGATAACTTAATGCAAGATAGGTGGGACAGCCTGGTTGAGTAGTAACTGCTTAACAGATGGACCTACAGAATTATGCAGACAAGGAGATCGATATGCTGATATTGACCCGGCGTGTGGGAGAGACGCTGATCATTGGAGATAACGTCACAGTGACTGTGCTTGGCGTTAAAGGCAACCAGGTAAGGATAGGCGTAAACGCTCCTAAAGAAGTATCCGTCCACCGTGAAGAAATCTATCAGCGCATTCAGCAGGAAAAAGCTGATGAGCAAGCTTCAGACAGTCAGGCCGATTCCCAAGAAGCCTCTGGAAATTCATAAACTCTCAAGAATCATCCTTAAATAACAAAAAGATACTTTACTGCCAGTGCATCAAACGGTATCCTTACGCCCGCGTGTTTAGGGATGCTCGCTGAGTGATTTGTGATCAGCTATAATCCCACGCAGAACGGAGAGCTGGCCGAGTGGCTGAAGGCGCACCCCTGCTAAGGGTGTATAGGGGTAACTCTATCGAGGGTTCGAATCCCTCGCTCTCCGCCATTTTTGAACCAAGAAATATATTTCCTGTTTCAAATGGTTATCTTGACAGATAGTGTCATTGTCGGGATAATCCCGACCTCAAAATAAGCGCCCGTAGCTCAGCTGGATAGAGTACCTGGCTACGAACCAGGCGGTCGCACGTTCGAATCGTGCCGGGCGCGCCATATTTAGTAACAAAATCAGCCGGTTAGAGAGTTTCTCTGATCGGCTTTTTTGTGTCCGAAATAACCGTGCGGTCATTTTGCGGACACCTTGCCAAATGCTGGTCTCGTCGCGACTTCGGTACTGTCAGGGTGGGCGTTTGGCAAGCCCCTAGTATTCTAGACACCTTATAGCGTTACAATTAACGCAACAATGAGGTGTGAAAAATGAGCGGAAAACGCTATCCAGATGAATTTAAAATAGAAGCAGTCAAACAGGTGGTTGATCGAGGTTATAAAGTTGGCGAAGTAGCGAAGCGGTTAGGTGTTACCACAAAAAGCCTGCATGACTGGATTAAGAAGTACGGTGACACCGGGACGCAACATCAGACTATCACCAGCCAGCAAGATGAACTTCGTCGCCTCAAGGCTGAGCTGAGGCGAGTCACTGAAGAGCGAAACATCTTAAAGGAGGCCGCCGCGTTCTTTGCAAGCGAGTCAAAGAAAAGTACGCGTACATAAAATCACGACTCAATAAATATTCAATTGCAGCCATGTGTCGTGTGTTTCAAATTCAGCGTAGTGGTTTCTATGCTTGGCTCAAGCAGCCTTTGAGTGATCGTGCAATCGAGGATAAACGGCTCCTTGGGTATATCAAGCAATTCTGGCTGGAAACTGGGTGTTCATATGGATACAGAAATATCACCCTGGATTTAAAAGATCAGGGTGAAACCTGTGGCAAAAACCGCGTGTACAGAGTGATGAGTAATGCTGGCATACAGGCACAACGTGGCTACAAACGGCATCGAGGTTTTAAGGGTGGTGACTTAAGCCATGTTGCACCCAACACATTAAATCGTGACTTTAAAGTGCATCAGCCTAACCAAGTGTGGGTCACCGATTTCACCTATATCCGCACACATGAAGGCTGGCTGTATTTGACGATTGTATTAGATTTGTTCTCCCGCCAGATTGTTGGCTGGAGTATGAAAAACAACCCAAAGGCTGATCTTGTGATCGATGCGTTGCTGATGGCTTTGTGGCGTCGAAAACCGAAAGCTAAAGTAATGATACATTCCGATCAGGGCGTGCAATACACCTGTTCTGACTGGCGCAAGTTTTTATCTGATAACAACTTAGAAGCCAGTATGAGTCGGCGGGGAAACTGTCACGATAATGCCGTCGCAGAAAGCTTCTTCTCGCTGCTCAAGACGGAACGCATCAAGCGGAAGATATTTAAAACCAGGGCTGAGGCTAGATCCGAAATATTTAATTATATTGAGTCCTCTATACAGTTTTCGGCAAAGTCAGCTACGGAGCCGCTAACAATATAGCCGTCATCGCCACTACGAAGGGGTTCAAGTGCACCAGTTAAGTTATTCCCTTAAGAATGCTGCACCTGTAATAAAGTTCTACCTATTCTGTGTCCTCTAGGTCTTCAATCTCTTCAAACCAAAAGGATAAGGTAGCCTGGTTAATGCTGCATGCTGAGAACAGCTCCGATAGCTCTCCATCTATAAAGTCTATTTCATATTCCTCTACTGGCTTCTTCTGCTTTGATGCTGTGTTATTTCGGAATTGATCCAAAGACAATAGTTGCATTATAGTGCAACTATGCAAATGATTATTATCCAGCCCGAAGCATTTTTCCAGGCCCTGGCCGACGAGGTCCGTCTGCGGATCATCCGCCTGATGGTGGCGAGCGGTGAGGAGTCTTGTCTATGTGAACTGGTGGACAGTCTGCTGGAACCCTCGTACAAACTTTCCCGTCACCTGAAGATTCTGCGCCAGGCCGGTCTGCTGACTTCTCAAAAAGAGGGACGCTGGGTCTATCACCGCCTGGTGGTGGAGCCTCCTTACCTGGAGCTGCTGTACGCCACAGTGCAGGCACTGCCTGACCCAGGTGGGGTCTACAGTGCAGATTTAAAACGTTTCCGAGAACGCCTTTGTCTGCGCGAAGGCGGGCGTTGTAGGATCGGCATCCAGTCTGATGGATTCAAGGTGGAGGTGGAGTAACTATGTCCGGTTGTGGTTGTGAAATAGAGATCGAAGACAAAGCGCAAAGCCGCACACTGATTATCTTACTGGCCATCAATGGCGTGATGTTTGTCGCTGAAATCATCGCCGGTGTCGTCGCTGACTCGACAGCCTTGATTGCCGATTCGCTGGATATGCTCGCTGACGCTTCGGTCTATGCGATTGGTCTATACGCCGTGGGCAGAAGTCTGCTGGTCAAAGCAAGGGCCGCCCATATCAGTGGTGTTTTTCAGGTGCTGTTGGGGTTGGGCGTTTTGTTCGATATTGTGCGCCGCACAATCGTTGGCAGTGAACCGGAATCACTGATGATGATGACGGTGGGCCTAGTGGCGTTGATCGCGAACAGTATTTGCCTGATGCTGATCTATAAACACCGCCAGGGTGAGGTACACATGCGGGCCAGTTGGATATTTTCCAAAAACGATGTCATCGCCAACCTGGGTGTGATAGGCGGTGGTGTGCTGGTGGCGTGGCTAGGGTCACCCTGGCCTGATCTGATTATTGGCTTGGTGATTGCGGTAATTGTAGTGCGAGGTGGGGTTCTCATTATCAAAGATGCCAACAACGGGAAGGAGGAACAGGGGGCAAAGGCGTGAGTGGAAAATCACGACAGACGATGCAAGGCGCAGTCAGGCAAAAAATGTTGCCGATGGTTATTGCTGTGACCTGTATTGCTGCCATTGCTGCGAGCTTCATTTGGTGGTGGCAAACAAAAGCTCCGCCTATCCCCGAACACCTGCAAAACATGGGCGGTGATTTTACCTTGCAATCGGCGGATGGACCGGTGGCTTTGCAAGGCTTTCGCGGCAAGGTTGTGCTGATCTATTTTGGTTATACCCACTGCCCCGATGCCTGCCCCATGACCATGGCCAACTGGGCCAGTGCATTCCAACGCTTGACTGAGAAAGAACGGGCACGGGTTAGGGGGTTGCTGGTCAGCGTTGATCCGGAGCGTGACACGCCCGAAACGCTCAAGGAGTACGCCACTTTTTTTCATTCCAATATCATCGGTGTGACCGGCACACTAGACGCGTTGAGGGACATCACCGGGCTCTATCGTTCCGACTTTGTCGTCGAAAAAGAGGGAGAGTCTGAAGACTACGAAGTGGGCCACATGTCCTTCGTCTACGTGATTGATCCCCAAGGCAAGGTGAGAGGCTTGCTGGCCCATGACAGTCCGCTGCAGGATGTCATCGAGCAGATTCGCAACGCGTTACGAGTGGCGTCATGAGTGTTAAGCCGGGAAAATCCAGCATCTCACAGGGAGAAAGGTAGTGAGCAGAAAGAGCCACTGGGATACAGTTTATAAAGGAAAAGCGGACAATGAGGTGAGCTGGTATCAAAGCAAACCTGAACTGTCGTTGAGGTTGATTGCGGACTCAGGCATGTCACGCTCAGGCAGTATCATTGATGTTGGTGGCGGAGCATCTCTGCTGGTTGATTATCTTGTTCATGATGGTTTTAAAAATATCACCGTACTTGATATTTCCAGTGCCGCGCTTCGTGTTGCCCAAAAGCGCTTGGGAGAAAGCGCGAAATCTGTCGATTGGATTGAGGCGGATATCACTCAGTTTCAGTGCGCACAGGCATTCGACCTTTGGCATGACAGGGCGGTATTTCATTTTCTGATTCAGGCGTCAGATCGAAAAAAATATATCGATCTTTTGCATCAGGCGATCAGGCCGGGAGGTCACCTTATCATCGCCGCCTTCGCTATCGGCGGGCCGAAAAAATGCAGCGGTCTCGATATTGTTCAGTATGATGCGGCGAAGTTATCCCGAGAGTTGGGAGAGGCGTTCATTCTTGTAGAACAGGAGGATGAAGCACATATCACGCCCGGCGGGAAGGTGCAGGCGTTTGGGTACTATCGCTTTAAGAAGCAGGGATAAAATAGATGGGAGCGGGTCTGTTCGCCCCCCGCGGACATCATGGACGACGAGAAGCGAGCTGTTAACATAAAACTTCACGCCTTTATCGGGTAGCAGGAGGTTTAGGAGCTCACCATATCGTCCTTGCCGCACCAACCTTTTTTGAAAGAGTGGGGTTTAACTTCGACCTGTATCTGCAAAGCCAGGGAGTGATATCAATGCAATGATGACCAATGCTGGAATGTTAATAAGCATTTTTCTGATTTCTCGTTCTCCTTAGGTTACACGAACAGATTAAAAGCGATATCCCACGCCGACATCCCAGGCATTCACCGCAGTATCGTCAAAGCGATAACTGCGCCATCCAAGCCTTACGGGCAGCTGGTCTGTTGCCATTGCCTCAACACCTAGGGCAAACCGCACGCCCATGCCGTTCTCACTAAATACACGGCTAACGTTACTCCCGCCCAGTTGATATTCGGCCTGCCAGATGAATGCCCCTATGCTGGCCTGAAAGCTCAACCAATGAGATGTCTGCCAACCTTTACCGACTGAGAGTGTCCAGAAGTCGGCGGTGGCTGGATAGACGTTGGCTATGTTATTCACGAAATCATCTACGTCAACCGCCGTGCCGTTGATGCTCGTAGATACCTCGCCTGCATCTGCATATTCCAGCTCGATCTGCACATTGTTTTGCAGCCTATAACCAACATAGACGGACAGGCCGTTACGGTTCAGGTCAGTTTGGCTGACATTCCCGGTCAGCCCCAGATTTTCGAGTTCACGATTGAAGTCATCACTGCGATCCTTGCCCGATACCTTGAGATAACTCACGCCGACATAATCCGGCCAGTAATCCGCAGCGACGGGTTCCTCGGGTGGCATACCAATCGCAGCGGCCTGCGCCAAATTTGGTAAACAAATCATGGCAACGGCAATGGCGCCATATCGGCGTGAACGGCGGATAAGCAACAGCGCGCCCAGCACACTCAATAGCCATGGGCTGAAGGCACCACCGCCGGTGATGGTAATATTGACAGGTTCTAGGACACGCACGGCTACGCCGCCGGGGTCCTGCACCTGTTGATTGGCTGCATTGTCGGCATCGTTGGGGCCTCCGTCCTCAATGGTCAATTGTATGCACCAGTGGTCTTCGCTCAGACCAGCGCTGTAGGTGCTGTCACCGGGCGGCGGACAATAGCCTTCGGCCCCTGCGGTGGAGGCCAGGCTGTTATTGCCATCCTCAACGAAGGTGGCCCAGCCGCTCGGCTGCAACTTGCGATAAAGCGCATCCGCCGGTATCGCCACTTGCTGCGGGATGACCACACTCACCGACTGACCAGCAATGGGCAGATCGCTCACTTCAAAGTCAAACAGGCTACCGTCATAAGCATACTCATCATCGGCGAAGGCGCCGGCGCCGCCATTGGCATGTGAACCAATCTCGGCTGTCGTCACCTTGGCTTTGTTGTCGCCGGTACGAAAGGCGACCTCGCCCAGCTTCAGGCTCAGCCCCGGTTCGGTCTCGAGCACAAACTGGTCGGCGATACCGGCCTGCGCCTGCAGGGCGTTGACCTGGAGGGCGGAGTGATCCAGATAATCGGGCACGCCGTCACTGTCGCTGTCGCCCGAGCCTTCCACGTTGTCATTGCTGCCATCGCTATCCGAGTCAGTCGCTGCCAGTGTCGGCAGCGCGGCCAGCACTCTGACAATCAATTCAGCAGTGTCGCTCAGGTTACCGTTGCTGTTGTCGATAACGGTGACCCGCAGCGTATAGATGCCGATGGTGGTTGGGCTGAAGGTGAAGGCATCAACGGCACCGTCACTATCGCTTAGAGCGTTGTCGGTGGCGCTCCAGTCATAGGTATGGGTATCGCCCGGATTGGGATCGGCTACTGAGGCAGTCACAACCACATCGGCCGCACCCTGCTCAACCAAGCGCGTAGAACCCGCACCCTGATCGGCCGACAGTGTCACAGCGGGGGCGACATTGCCTTCCTGGATCCGCATGGTGTGGCTGGACTTCGGTCCAACCACAGCGTTGGTCGGTGAAGCGCCCAGCGTGACAATCAGGGTTTCCATGCCCTCGGCAACGTCTGCATCGACAATGTTAACGGTTACGTCCGTCGACTGACCGGAAGCTATCACTATGTCGCTACTGACCAGATCGTGGTCAGTGCTATCGGCGGTTCCAGATATGCTAATTGGCACTGCTACCGGATAGCTCACTGCCGGGCCGTTGAGAATCACCTTGAAGGTCGCAGCGGCCCCTTCGGCCGTGGTCTGGTCTTTACTTAGTTCCACCAGCGGTACCACATTTACCATCTGGCTTGCGGTCGCGGTGTTACCGGCAGTGTCGGTAGCACTCCAGGTCACGGTGTTAGCACCAGGACGGAAATAGGCCGGCGCATCGGAGCTGACGCTCACACTGCCGTCCAGTGCGTCGTTGGCACTTGCCGTACCGACGTCTACTGGCGTGAATAACCCAACTGCATCAACGGTGATATCCGCTGGCACGCTGATCACCGGCGGGTAATCATCGGCGCCAGCATCGGTAGCGGCGACGGATTCGTCATAGTTGCTGACACCGTCACCATCGAGGTCGCTATTTCGGTCGGCGGCACTCAATTTATTAAGACCATTGGCATCCTCGTAGCTATTGCTCATGCCGTCGCCATCGATGTCGGGATCACTGCCATCGACAACTGCATCGTTATCGAGGTCTCCCTGCACAGCGCTGGTTGTGGCGCTGGTCACTGTTTCACTTGTACCGCCACCATCGCTGTAACTCGCGACTACGCTGATGGCAGCGCCGACATCGGCCCGCACCAGGGTGTAGTTTGCACTGGTGGCGCCGGCGATTGTGCTGTCGTTACGTTTCCACTGATAGTTGAATGTGCCCAAACCATCGGCATCTGACACAGCGGAGGCATCGGCACTCAATTGCAGATGCTCGATGGCGCTACCATTGATGGTGACCGAGCCTACGGGTGAATCATTAGAGCTACTTATGCTGATTTCTGCCGTTGATATTGCGCCGGCATGATCATCATTATCCACCGCCATAAAGCTAATTCTGCGATTTGTAGTATCCGGCAGGTCTGACGTGTTGTTGTAGCGGATCGACTGCATCAACATCTCAATGGTTGCCGCGACTGCCGAGCCATCATTAACCGAAATAGTTAACTCGCCAGTTCCACTGTTATATGCACCAATGGTGACCTCTTCATCATTAACCTTCGGGACATCCACGCCATAAGTAGAAACCAAGCTCTCGGCCGCACCACCATCAGGACGATTAATCAATGTCACGGTCAACGACTTAAAGCTACCATCATCACTAATGGTGCTATCGCTGTCTGCTGCCGCAACAGCGCCACCATCTTCAGAAAAACTGCCGTGGTAACTGCCGTTGGTTGCACCACTGCTGTCATCGCCATCGAGATCGATGATTGGAGCACGTAGCAAGGTCACGAAGACATTTTGATCGGCTGAAGTGGCACTTCCGCCATCGCCATCATTAACAGTGATGCGTACTGTTCTGGTATTGGTATTCAAGGTTCCCGCGTCGATATCGCGATATTGCAGCGCGGAGAGCAGATCTCGCACGCGGGTAAGGGTGGCATTGGCATTGAGCGCAACCCCCAGAACGTTGCCTCCTGCACCGCCGGCAAAAGTACCTATAGATACGCTATTAGATACGTCATCAGTGTGGATCACGTTACTACCCGAGGTGGATATATTGCCCACAGAGCCGATTTGCAGCAGGTCTTCACTATTTTCGGCGTTGATAGTGATGCTTGCAGTTACATTGCCACCGCTGAAATTGGCAGAGTCGATATCACTCAAGGCGGCATTACCATTGGCATCCAGCACGACAGCATTGCCACCTATACTGAAGCTCACACTATCACCATTAAGATGGGTGATCGTAGGCGCATCATTCACCGGCGTAATGGCAATGGTTGCGCTTGCACTGCCGACAGACAAGCCGCCGCCAGAACTATTTGTAGCCGCCTGTACAGAGAAGACACCATCGGCAGTTCTATTGATGGCCGGGGTAAACTTCAGTCCGGCATTGCCTTCCGCGATGGTGATGAGTCTATTGTTGCTGATGGGCGTAATGCCGTTATTTTTATACAGCGTCCCGCCAGTGACACCCGTGATCTTGAAGTGGGTCACCTCATCACCGTCATTGATATTACGACTGATTACCAAGCCAGCGCTGCTTTGAGTATCTTCATTCGTGCTGGCATTGGTCACGCTAGGCACATCACCGATGGCTGTAATGGTAATCGTCGCCGTTGCGCTGCCTGCAGACAAACCACCGCCAGAACCATCAGTGCCTGCTTGTACATTAAAACTGCCTGAGCCAAAACTGTTGGCTGTCGGGGTAAACTTCAGCCCGGCATTACCTTCGGCAACGGTGATGAAGCTGTTGTTGCTGATAGACGTTGTGCCGTTATTTTTATACAGCGTCCCACCAGTGATATTGGTGATTTTGAAATGGGTCACCTCATTGGTGTCATTAATGTTGCGACTGATCACCAGACCACTTGTGCTTTGTGTATCCTCATTGGTCGACGTATTCGTCACTCTAGGTGTGTCGCCTACCGGTGAAATGGTAATAGTCGCCATTGCACTGCCCACAGACAAACCAACGTCAGATTCATTTGTAGCAGACTGAACATTAAACGAACCGTTGCTACTGCTGTTCGCTGTTGGAGTAAACTTCAGCCCGGCATCGCCTTCAGCAAAGGTGATGAAGCTATCATCGTCAATAGCAGTGGTGCCATCATTTTTGTACAGCGTCCCACCAGTGATATTGGTGATCTTGAAATGGGTCACCTCTGTACCGTCATTCACGTTGCGACTAATCACCAGACCAGTTGTGCTTTGCGTATCCTCATTGGTCGACGTATTCGTCACTCTAGGTGTGTCGCCTATCGGTGTAATGGTAATGGTCGCCGTTGCACTGCCCGCAGACAAACCGCCGCCAGACCCATCTGTGCCGGCCTGCACATCAAAACTGCCTGAGCTAAGACTGTTGACTGTCGGCGTAAACTTCAGTCCGGCATTGCCTTCGACGAAGGTAATAAAACTATTATTAGCAATGGCAGTGGTGCCATCATTTTTATACAGCGTACCGCCGCTGATACTGCTGATCTTGAAGTGGGTCACCTCATTGCCGTCATTAATGTTACGGCTGATCACCAGACCAGTTGTGCTTTGCGTATCCTCATTGGTCGACGTATTCGTCACACTGGGTGTGTCGCCTATCGGTGTAATAGTAATGGTCGCCGTTGCACTGCCGACAGACAACCCACTGCCAACAACATCCGTAGCGGCCTGAACATTAAACGAACCGTTGCTACTGCTGTTTGCTGTTGGGGTAAACTTTAGTCCGGCATTGCCTTCAGCGACAGTAATAAAGCTATTATTGGCAATGGCAGTGGTGCCATCATTTTTATACAGCGTTCCACCAGTGATACTGTTGATCTTGAAATGGGTCACCTCATTGCCGTCATTAATGTTACGACTAATCACGAGGCCACCTGTGCTTTGCGTATCCTCACTGGTCGACGTATTCGTCACTCTAGGTGTGTCGCCTACCGGTGAAATGGTAATGGTCGCCGTTGCACTGACTGCAGACAACCCACTGCCAACATCATCCGTAGCGGCCTGAACATTAAACGAACCGTTGCTACTGCTGTTCGCTGTTGGGGTAAACTTCAGTCCGGCATTGCCTTCGACGAAGGTAATAAAACTATTATTGGCAATGGCAGTGGTGCCATCATTTTTGTACAGCGTCCCACCAGTGATATTGGTGATCTTGAAATGGGTCACCTCTGTACCGTCATTCACGTTGCGACTGATCACCAGACCAGTTGTGCTTTGCGTATCTTCAATCGTGCTGGCATTGGTCACGCTAGGACCATCACCAATAACCGTAATGGTAATGGTCGCCGTTGCACTGCCCGCAGACAAACCACTGCCAACACCATCCATAGCGGCCTGAACATCAAATGAACCGTTGCTACTGCTGTTTTCTGTTGGAGTAAACTTCAGCCCGGCATTGCCTTCGGCGACGGTGATGAAGCTATCATCGTCAATAGCAGTGGTGCCATCATTTTTGTACAGCGTCCCACCAGTGATATTGGTGATCTTGAAATGGGTCACCTCTGTACCGTCATTCACGTTGCGACTAATCACCAGACCAGTTGTGCTTTGCGTATCCTCATTGGTCGACGTATTCGTCACTCTAGGTGTGTCGCCTATCGGTGTAATGGTAATGGTCGCCGTTGCACTGCCCGCAGACAAACCGCCGCCAGACCCATCTGTGCCGGCCTGCACATCAAAACTGCCTGAGCTAAGACTGTTGACTGTCGGCGTAAACTTCAGTCCGGCATTGCCTTCGACGAAGGTAATAAAACTATTATTAGCAATGGCAGTGGTGCCATCATTTTTATACAGCGTACCGCCGCTGATACTGCTGATCTTGAAGTGAGTCACCTCTGTACCGTCATTCACGTTGCGACTAATCACCAGACCAGTTGTGCTTTGCGTATCTTCATCCGTGCTGGTATTGGTCACGCTAGGCGCATCACCAATGACTGTAATGGTAATGGTCGCTGTTGCACTGCCGACAGACAACCCACTGCCAACATCATCCGTAGCGGCCTGAACATTAAACGAACCGTTGTTGTTGCTGTTCGCTGTTGGAGTAAACTTCAGTCCGGCATTGCCCTCGGGGAAGGTAATAAAACTATTATTGGCAATGGCAGTGGTTCCATCATTTTTATACAGCGTCCCGCCAGTGATACCCGTGATCTTGAAGTGGGTAACCTCGTTACCGTCATTGGCATTTCGACTGATTACCAAGCCAGCGCTGCTTTGCGTATCTTCATTCGTGTTGGCATTGGTCACGCTAGGCACATCAGCAATGGCTGCAATGCTTATCGTCGCCGTTACGCTGCCTGCAGACAAACCACCGCCAGAACCATCTGTGCTTGCCTGTACATTAAAACTGCCTGAGCTAATGCTGTTTGCAGTCGGAGTAAACTTCAATCCGGCATTGCCTTCGGCGAAGGTGATGAAGCTATTGTTGCTGATGGGCGTTGTGCCGTTGTTTTGATACAGCGCCCCGCCAGTGATATCGGTGATCTTGAAGTGGGTCACCTCGGTGCTGTCATTGGTATTACGACTAATCACCAGGCCAGCGCTGCTTTGCTGATCTTCATCCGTGCTGGCATTGGTCACGCTAGGTACATCACCAATGGCTGTAATAGTAATCGTCGCCGTTGTACTGCCTGCAGATAAACCACCGCCAGAATCATCTGTGCCTGCCTGCACCTCAAAACTGCCTGAGCTAATGCTGTTTGCAGTCGGAGTAAACTTCAATCCGGCATTACCTTCAGCGAAGGTGATGAAGCTATTATTGCTGATAGGCGTTGTGCCATCATTCTTATACAGCGTACCGCCGCTGATATTGGTGATCTTGAAGTGGGTCACCTCGGTGCCATCATTGGTATTTCGACTGATTACCAAGCCACTTGTGCTTTGCGTATCTTCATTCGTGCTGGCATTGGTCACACTTGGCGTATCCGCAGTTGCTGACACCGTAATCGTTGCCGTGGCAGTGCCTGTAGAGAGGCCACCACCAATAGCATCCGTTGCCGCTTGAATATCAAACGAACCATTGATATTGCTGTTGGCTGTTGGGGTAAACTTCAGCCCGGCATTGCCTTCGGCAACGGTGATGAAGCTGTTGTTGCTGATGGGCGTTGTGCCGTTATTTTTAAACAGCGTCCCGCCAGTGATATCGGTGACCTTAAAATGGGTCACCTCATTGCCATCATTTACATTACGACTGATCACCAGCCCCGATGTGGTTTGGGTATCTTCATTGGTTGAAGCCCCTGTTACACTGGGTGTATCGCCTATAGGTGTAATGATAATCGTCGCCGTTGTACTGCCTGCAGATAAACCACCGCCAGAACCATCTGTGCCTGCCTGCACCTCAAAACTGCCTGAGCTAATGCTGTTTGCAGTCGGAGTAAACTTCAATCCGGCATTACCTTCAGCGAAGGTGATGAAGCTATTATTGCTGATAGGCGTTGTGCCATCATTCTTATACAGCGTACCGCCGCTGATATTGGTGGTCTTGAAATGGGTCACCTCGGTGCCATCATTGGTATTTCGACTGATTACCAAGCCACTTGTGCTTTGCGTATCTTCATTCGTGCTGGCATTGGTCACACTTGGCGTATCCGCAGCTGCTGACACCGTAATCGTTGCCGTGGCAGTGCCTGTAGAGAGGCCACCACCAATAGCATCCGTTGCCGCTTGAATATCAAACGAACCATTGATATTGCTGTTGGCTGTTGGGGTAAACTTCAGCCCGGCATTGCCTTCGGCAACAGTGATGAAGCTATTGTTGCTTATGGGCGTTGTGCCGTTGTTTTGATACAGCGTACCGCCGCTGATACCGGTGATCTTGAAGTGGGTCACCTCGGTGCCATCATTGGTATTTCGACTGATTACCAAGCCACTTGTGCTTTGCGTATCTTCATTCGTGCTGGCATTGGTCACACTTGGCGTATCCGCAGTTGCTGACACCGTAATCGTTGCCGTGGCAGTGCCTGTAGAGAGGCCACCACCAATAGCATCCGTTGCCGCTTGAATATCAAACGAACCATTGATATTGCTGTTGGCTGTTGGGGTAAACTTCAGCCCGGCATTGCCTTCGGCAACGGTGATGAAGCTGTTGTTGCTGATGGGCGTTGTGCCGTTATTTTTAAACAGCGTCCCGCCAGTGATATCGGTGACCTTAAAATGGGTCACCTCATTGCCATCATTTACATTACGACTGATCACCAGCCCCGATGTGGTTTGGGTATCTTCATTGGTTGAAGCCCCTGTTACACTGGGTGTATCGCCTATAGGTGTAATGATAATCGTCGCCGTTGTACTGCCTGCAGATAAACCACCGCCAGAACCATCTGTGCCTGCCTGCACCTCAAAACTGCCTGAGCTAATGCTGTTTGCAGTCGGAGTAAACTTCAATCCGGCATTACCTTCAGCGAAGGTGATGAAGCTATTATTGCTGATAGGCGTTGTGCCATCATTCTTATACAGCGTACCGCCGCTGATATTGGTGGTCTTGAAATGGGTCACCTCGGCATCGTCATTTACATTACGACTGATCACCAGGCCAGCGCTGCTTTGAATATCTTCGTTAGTGGTCGTATCGGTAACGTTCGGTATATCCGCTACTGCAGTGATATCCACATTTACGGTTCCCAAAGAGATATCTGTCCCACCACCGCTACCGGTATTACCAGCATCGTTGGCAGTAAGCGTTAAAATAGCGGCATTATTACCCGTTGCATTGCTGGCACCGGTGTATTTAATGTTTGATGTGGTATCCAGGAAGGTATCAATATTGACTACAGTGCCGGTCAAGGTAATGGTAGTCGTGCCGGAACCAGCGATTGTTACGCCACCCCCAGAGGTGGCGGTCAGGGTGCCTGTTCCGGCAGCAATGGTCAGGGTGATGCTGGCCGATGCAGAATCCACATCACTCAGGGTGGCGGCGCTGAGATCCACATTGCTTGCGGTATCTTCGGTAACGGTGACCATTGCTGGCAATGAAGCGATGGTCGGATCATCGTTGACGGCAGTCACACTGGTTTCCACTGAAACTCCGGCGGCAGACACCTTTGACGTATCGTCGTCAGAGGTGGTGTCAAAGGTTTGTTGGGTAGCATCACTGGTAAAGGTGGTGGCGCTGGAGTTATCCACGGCATACACCGTTAAGGAACCAGGTGTGCCGTTATAGTGATTAAAAGGTACGAAGCGGAGTTTTGAAGTGCTAGGCAGTAGCAGGGCAGATGAAGTAGAGACTGTGCCAATGTCAAACCAGGTACTGCCGTCAGTAGTATATTCCCAGTCCCCTTCCACACCGGTTGAAGAGGCGTCTGCAGTCACTGCAATCCCCGCCATGCTGCTACTCGGATCAACATCGCTGAAACTGGCATCCAGCAAAGAGGTGACAGTTGTGCCTGCAGGTGAGGCGGCGTCTTCATTAACCGGCGCAAGGGTCGTTCCAGCATTGAATGATGGAGCGTCATTGATTGATGTGGCCGTGATTTGAGTCGCGCTATCGGCAGAGCCATCCTGCGTGCCATCATTGGGTGTCAGTGTAAACGTAGTTACCACCGTAGAACCGACAGCCACCTGGTTGGCCGTCGGCGTAAACACGATGCCTTGCAGATTAATGGTTGCAGTGTCGGGCGCTGCGGATGTCACCGTGTAGTTGCCTGCAATCCCTGTTATCCCTGTGCCACTTAATGTGCCATTCGCCGCGGTATAGATAATGGTTACACTAACATTATCAATATCGGGGTCTGATACCGTTACGTCGCTGAATGGATTGGTTGTTGTATTGTCATTAACAGCGCCGGCAGAGGTGCCGACGAGAGTAGGGGCAGCCGCTAGACTGGTTTCTGAAAGCATCATTAACATCATAGATGTAAACAAAAAACTTATAGATGATCTTGATTTATTCATACCTACACACCTTCAAACCAGTCTTCTGCTTCTAGTTGCAGAAGATCTTGTATCACCTTGTACTAACAGTAAAATTATATCGAAAACACAGGTCGCGACATCGCCAAAAACAAAAACCGCAAACACCACAAGCTTGCCCCGAAACAGGTTGTCAACCATTTCTAAAGAGGTTGCTTACAAACAATCGCTAACCTTTATATCCAACTCCAGCAGTCAGCTCTCAGGCATCACTGCCAGCACTTATTGCGATATTTTACCTCGTTTATACAAAACGGGCGACGGTGGCCGCTTAGTGGCTGCACTGCGAACCGCGCAGTCCTGAAAAAACAGTGCTTTATCCTAATCATTCAAGAGCATATCGAGCCCCCTCATCATTAGATTGAAATGGAAACAGGCCAATCCTTGCCGGTATTTGTTCGCATTCCAGTGCGGAGTATTGGCGCATGCTTGTCTGAGGGCGAAATACGAAGGTTGCTGTTAAGAGACGCTGATCGCACTTAGCTGAAAGTGTCGGGTTTTTGCCGCTCTAGTGGTGCCAGGCGGGCTATATTTAAATGGTAAATTTAAGGGTTGCAAGGTTTCCTGTAACCCTTTTTATATTTATTTAGTCCTTGAGATTAATGCTTAACTTACACTCTTCATGGGTAAAAAAATGACATTCAGAGTGGGTCTATATTTTTCCTAGCTTAAAACCCCTTAAGTTTTAACTCTCTTACCCAGTCGACATAGAGCATAGGGATGCTGATGTTGCTAACCCTGTCAGTTATAGAGTCGGTCATTTGCAGGTGCGAAACCTCCTCTGTGATACCGCGAAAGTCCCCCCATTGGCATGACTGCTCGGACACCATGCCATCATTATGGCCTTCATATTTCTTCAGCAAGCGATAGCTGATGGCGTATAGTGGGTCGTCAACTGCGCTCAGCATTTGTGCGCCGTAACTCTGATACAACACCCCATCGGCATCAATAATTTCTTCATTAAATGCCTTCATGTATTTATGGCTAAGCTGTTTAATGGCCAAACTGCTGTCTGGGTTTTTGTCACCCATAAAACGGGCAAATAAATTCACCAGCGCATACACGGCAGTTTTATCTTCTGGCATATAGTGGCAAACAATATCGGCAATACAGGTGCCATAGTGGGGCGTGCAGACTGTGGTCAGGCTGGCAACCTTGTTTGCCATACCTAGTTTTGAAATGGCATACCGGGCATCCAATCCGCCCTTAGAATGGGCAATAATGTTGACCTTTTTGGCATGGGTTTCGGTCAGGATGGACTCAATCCGGTTTTTAAGCTGCTTGGCATTATTCTCAAACGAAGACCATGCCTCAGCCTCGCCGAGAAATACTCTGGCTCCGCCATGGTGTAAATATTCAGGAATTCGGCCCCAAGATGAGATAACCATGTCGTCGCGATAAGCAATGCCATGTACAAGCAGGATCGGGTATTTGGTGTTACAACTATTGGCCTCAACACTTTTTAAAAAGTGGCCTGAAAAATGGTCGGCGAATTTCCGAAAATTAAACATGGCGCTTAAGCTTGTAGGTACCGGTTCTCAAAATATGTAGAGTTAATAACACCATCTGCCCCGCTTGTTCCAATCCACCTCTCAGTGCCGGAATAGATTGTCTTTTTGTTACGTTCCGCTATCTAAGTAATTCTCCTGGACTGTAAAGCAGGCCACGCTCAGATAAGCCCGGTCGGTGTCTATCTTGCTGATAACAATTATCTGTTATGTAGCCTTGTGGTGTGGGATTTCCAGCATATCCCCAAAGTCCACTATTTATGTCCAACCAATAGTCGCCATTTTCAATTGGCCCACAATGAACCTGTTCCAAATGTTGGATTTGTTCAAGACCAAGTCGCTGGCCATTTACAATGATAGTTTTCTCAGCGTAGACGCAGGTTGCACTGAAAACCAGGATAAGTCCTGCCAAATAATGTACGTTAGCCATTTTCATCGCATGATCTCCTTTGAAATACATGTGATGCTTGCGTAACCCATTGCGCGGGATACAACCATCTAAATCAACTATAGGAAACTCCATACGGCTTTTCTATTTTTCTCATTCCTTCTATCCGTATTGGCCTACTACACCTTGCCTTTGTTAAAAGGCATTAAATACGTAAGCGAGAAGAAAAACAGCACTCGGTAACGGTTAGCGCTGTTTAAGTGCCATGTGGTGACAATCTATAGTCCGATAGAAATATGCCGTTACTGCCTATTCACGGACTAACCCCCCCTTGAACTAGAGGTTTACAGCAGTGGTTATTCACTCGTATAAGCAGTTAATTTGTTATATGGAAATAAACTGTTATATCGGGTAATTCTGCCTGTAATTGGCTTGCTAAAGTAGGGAAATGTATGAGGTTGGGCTCTAAAATTATACTTGGGTATGTATTGCCTGCCTGTCTCGTCATCGTGCTTGGTGTTGTCAACTATCAGGCTACAGAGCGCATCGAGCAGCAAAATGCATTGGTGGTTGGCATAGTGATGCCCAATATTCAGGCCCTGCAAAAGATAGAAACCGGTGGCCTGCGTATTATCGCTATTACCAGTGAATTGATCTAGATGCATGGCTAAGACATTAATGTTTTTGATACCGAGTATTCAATCAGCCAAAGCGCACGAAACTTAGGAACTGAAACTCGAAACAGAAAATCTGCAGCGAGGCCTAATTGGAGACAAGCAAAACAGTATTTTTGGCAGCGGAATCGCCTTTGTCAGCGTTATTTTGCTCGGTTTGTTTTTGGCTCGTTCAGTCAGTCGGCCGATAATTGAGCTGAAAGATGCAGCGGTCGCTCTGGGGCAGGGTGATTTGAATGCGCGAGTCAAAATTAGATCAAATGATGAAGTGGGCACTCTGGCCGGTTCATTTAATGTCATGGGTGATGAGCTGGGTATGGCCGCGACCGTATTCGAAAATACCAGCGAAGCGATACTGATAACGGATGCCAATGCCAATATTGTTGCGGCCAATAAAGCGTTTGAATCTATCACCGGCTATCAGGAAACGGAGGTGGTTGGTAATAAGCCAGGCCATATTAAATCCAACCGCCATGATAAATCGTTTTATCAACAGCTATGGTCAGAATTGCTTGATACCGGGGTGTGGCGTGGTGAGCTCTGGAATCAGCGCAAGAATGGTGAACAGTTTCCTGTCTGGCAATCGATTCGTGCAATTGAAAATAAAAATGGTGATGTTAGTCATTATGTATCGGTATTTTCCGATATCAGTGCGCTCAAACAGTTACAGGAGAAGCTCGATTATCTAGTCTACCATGACCCGCTAACCGGCTTGCCCAACCGCCTGTTGTTTGAAGATCGGCTTGAACAAGCGCTTAAACATGGCAAACGCGAAACCCATGATGTCGTACTGTTTTTTTGGATATGGATCGGTTAAAAAATATCAATGACAGTCTGGGACACCCGGTTGGGGATGCCTTGCTAGTGGAAATTTCGAAATGTTTGAATAAGCTGGTGTGGCAAGAGGACACCGTTGCCCGTTTGGGGGTGATGAATTTGTTGTCATTCTAAAACGGATTGAAAAACCGAAAGATGGGGCCAAATTGGCGCACAAGATTCTCGACGCCTTTAATGAGTCGATTGTGACAGAAGGCCACGAATTACTTGTCACCTTGAGTATCGGTATTAGCCAGTATCCGGTTGACGGGAGGGAGGCGCACGCTGGTCAGAAATGGTGATTCGGCACTCTACTGAGCCAAGGAAGAGGGGCGTAATTGCTCGCAGTTTTACACCTCGGAGATGACCACAAATGTAGCTGCAAAGTTAATGACGGAAACGGCGCTGAGAGCAGAGCAATTAACACTATATTACCAGCCATTTAATGTCACAACGCGCTAGTCAAAACTATGCATTTTAGTGCAAAACTTCAGTATTTTAATATGAATACATCGTGTAGCGACACATTGCTTCATCGCGGTGCGACTTTCAGTCGCAGTTAAAACAACCTATGGACTTTCAGTCCATAGTCGCTGAGTTCTTTGTCTGTTTCCGCAAACGAAATAGTCCATGGGTCTCGCTGTCGCTGCTGAAATAGAGCGCCCCATCGGGGCCAATTGCCACGCCCACCGGTCGTGCCCACCGGTTTCCATTAGCTAACTGGAAGCCTGTCACTAACTCATCGACCCTTAGTGCTACACCATTATGAAAACGCACTACAACTAGTTTTGGATGCCGTCGAGTTGAAGGCAAGCCGATAAAACCACCCAGCGGCTGGGTGCCCCAAGAACCGCGCAGAGCAACAATGGCATCATGCTGCAGAGATTTATCCATCGCCCCAGCCGGCACAAACACCACCGCCATAGGTGCATTTCGCGATGCAAAAGTAACTACCGGTTGCTGCACATCAGTGATTGGCCGTGGTGGCGGGCTGTCGATGCAATCGTCACGTTTGATTTTCTTGCCGTCATACCAAAACCATGGCATGCCGTGAAAAGAGCCGGGTAATAAACGACTGAAATATTCAGGCGGCAGATTAAAACCATGATGATCCGGGCCATTGTTGCTGGCATAGAGTTCTTTAGTTTGAGGATGCCAGGCAAAACCAATTGGATTACGCAAGCCACTGGCAAAGGTTTGCCATTGTGCTTGATCATTAGATTCATCCAGCACCAAAACACCACCACGGCGTTTATCAAACGGGTAGGACTCATCCAGATATTCTGCACTGCAATTACCAGTAATGCCTAAACTGACATAGACTCTTCCATCTGGTCCTACAGCAACAGTGCGACTGGAATGGCCGCCACCGCCGGGCAAGGCTGCCAACAACTTAACCGACCTAGGAGGAATGGATTCTTGGCCTGGTTGATATGGGGCAACATAGATGCCGTCAGTTTTGGCAATCAGGATTTCACCAGGACGAAACGCAACGCTGTGCGGGTAACCGCCAGTACGCAGTAATACCTGTGGCTGAGTGTAGGGTGGCGTTAAACGATAGATATAACCAGACTTAGCACCAATAAACAGATCGCCATTAGTGGCAAAACTTAACAGGCGTGGGCCTTTTAATTTGTCGCTTAACAATTCCAGGGTGTAACCAATAGGTAAACGCACGGAATAATTTTTACCGTTAATCGCTACAGATTGATCAACTCTTTCAAGCGCAGCAGGTGGGGCCGCCTGGCTAGCGACAGTGCTAAATAACAGAATGAAAAGAGCGCGAACCATTCGAGTCATACCCCTGGAAAAAGACGGAATTACGACTAGTTAAATGAGCAGTGGAAAATTTTAAGCCTTATGATGAATAGGGAAGCCTTCCATATTGCTTGAATGACGACTGTGGATTGTTCCCAGAGTTTTAAAAATTAGTCACTATTTTTCTGTCCTGAGTCATTACACCTTAGTTAAAAAAATAATCAATAGCGAGGCCTAGTTGGTTGTGACTGCTGCTTGATCAATTCTCTACGGGGCACTCATGAGTCATCTCATAGTCGCCTTTGTCATTCAGGCTTTCAATCCGTACGGTGAACCCCCATAGGCGCGACAGGTGTTTTAGGGTTTCGCCGGTTTGCTCGTTTAATGGTCTTCTATTGTGGGTCTCGTAGCGCAGAGTCATTGATCTGTCGCCGCGCATGTCTACATTGTAGACCTGTAGGTTAGGTTCGCGGCTGCCGAGGTTGTAATGCTCTGAAAGGGCGTGGCGAATATGACGATAACCGTTGTCGTCGTGTATGGCGGATACCGTGAGTGTGTTTTCGTTGTCGTCATCCAATACCGAGAACAGCTTAAGGTTCCTGATAACGTTGGGTGACAGGTATTGCGAGATGAAGCTCTCATCCTTGAAATTACGCATGGCAAAGTCCAATACTTTTAGCCAGTCACCGCCGGCAATGTCAGGAAACCAGTGTTTATCTTCATCGGTTGGATGCTCGCAGATCCTTCTCAGATCCTGAAAGATATTAAAGCCAAGAGTGTAGGGGTTCAGGCCGCTATAAAATTGGCTGTCAAACGGTGGCTGATAAATGACATTGGTATGTGACTGGAGGAATTCCATCATAAAACCATCGTTTACCAGGCCTTCGTCATAAAGCTTGTTGAGCAGGGTGTAATGCCAGAATGTGGCCCAGCCTTCATTCATCACCTGGGTTTGCCGTTGGGGATAAAAATATTGGGCAATCTTCCTTACGATGCGAACGATCTCACGTTGCCATGTTTCGAGGATGGGGGAGTTTTTCTCAATAAAGTAGAGCAGGTTTTCTTGTGGCTCTTCAGGCCATACCTTGGCCTTTTGCTCTGAACTGTCCTTCTCAGAACTTGGCAGTGTTCGCCATAGATCATTTACCTGTGATTGTAGGTAATCTTCACGTTCCCTTTGATTGCCTTCTTCACCGTGGAGGGAGACCTTTTGCTGGCGTTTATACCTGTCAACACCAAAGTTCATTAAGGCATGGCATGAATCGATAAGTTGCTCGACTTCCTCTGCGCCATAACGCTGTTCACATTTGGATACATAATTTTTTGCAAACAGTAGGTAGTCAACGATTGAGTCGGCGACAGTCCAAGATCTAAATAAATAATTGTTTTTGAAAAATGAGTTGTGACCATATGAGGCATGGGCAATCACCAGTGCCTGCATGGGCATAGTATTTTCTTCCATCAGGTAGGCAATGCAGGGGTCTGAGTTAATGACTATTTCATAGGCCAGCCCCATATGACCGCGTTTATAGTTTTGTTCAACGCTTAAAAATTGTTTTCCGAATGACCAGTGATGATAACCGACCGGCATGCCGACGGTCGAGTAGGCGTCCATCATTTGCTCTGCTGAGATAACCTCAATCTGGTTGGGATAGGTATCTAGGCCAAATTCCGCGGCGATTCTGGCTATCTCACGGTCATAGTCGAGCAGCAGGTCAAAGGTCCATTCCGAGGTTTCTGATATATATTTACTCATGATGCATTCTTTTCAAAAAGTCTTTTAAAGACGGGATATATCTCAGAAATTTCGGTGAGTTTCTGCATGGCAAAGTTTGGGCATGTCGCCGATACATTTTCATACTCGAACCATAGGTTGCCGATAGGTGTGTCTTCATTGATTTCGATGTAGGCATAGTATTGTAAAAACGGCATGATTGAATTGACCAGCAGGTCTCGGCAGACGGGCGAATCATCTGTCCAGTTGTCACCATCAGAGGCCTGTGCGGCATAGATATTCCACTCTGAGGTCGGGTAGCGCTGCTGGATGATGTCGCGCATCATTTTTAGGGCGCTGGAGACAACGGTGCCGCCGGTTTCGCGGGAATAAAAGAATTCCTCTTCATTCACCTCTTTGGCAATGGTGTGATGGCGGATAAAGACTAGTTCGATATGCTCATATGAGCGGGTTAGAAACAAGTAGAGCAGGGTGAAAAAGCGCTTGGCGACATCTTTTTCGAATTCCCCCATCGAGCCTGATACATCCATAAGGCAAAACATAACGGCTTGGGTGGTGGGTACGGGTTCATCGATACGGTTGTTGTAACGCAGGTCAAAGGTATCGATGTAGGGGATTTTTTTTATTTTCGCCCTTAGCTCAGCGATTTCATCTTCTAGACGGCTTATCCGGCCCAAGTCTGGAGCCGCTGATGACTTTTCTTTTAATAAAGCCTCTTCAAGCGGTTTGATCTGATTACGGTATGGGCCAGATAGCGCGATTCTTCGCGCCAGAGAGCCTTTCATTGATCTGATAACGTTGATGTTTGATGGTGTGCCGCTGGTGGTGTAACCGGCACGCACCTTCTTGAACTGCATTTCCTTGGCGAGCTGAGTTTTTATCATATTGGGCAATTCAAGATCTTCAAAGAAAAGGTCCATGAATTCTTCCCGTGACAGGGTGAAGCTAAACTCATCCTCTCCTTCGCCAGAATCGCTGGCTTGCTTGCCACCTTTTCCTGCACCTTCTTTGGGACGGTCGATAGAATCGCCGCGGGTAAATTCTTTGTTGCCTGGGTATACGCCGTCTCTAACGCCACCCTGGCCGGTGCCAAAGGTGGGTTCGGAGATGTCTTTTGCGGGGATGTTTACACTTTCGCCATGTTCCATATCGGCGATGCTGCGTTTAGCGACCGCTTCTTCAACGGCTTTTTTCAGGTGCCTTTTATAACGCCGAATAAATTTCTGGCGGTTAACCGCACTTTTATTTTTACCGTTTACACGCCGGTCTATTATTTGGCTCACTGTCCATCACCTTATGGGGTTGTGTGTGGCACTGGATCTATGACGATTTCCGTGTTCTTAGATGCCATTCACACAGCAACCTTACCTGCTTAGGTGTGTAGCCTTTTGAGACCATTCTATCGACAAACTCTTTGTGTTTCTGTTGGTCCTCGGTTGAGGATTTAGCACTAAATGAAATGACCGGCAGAATATCTTCGGTGGTGGAGAACATCTTCTTCTCAATCACGCCGCGAATCTTTTCATAGCTGGTCCAAACCGGGTTTTTACCCTCATTGTTGGCACGTGCGCGTAAGGTGAAGTTGACAATCTCGTTTCTGAAATCCTTGGGATTACTAATGCCGGCCGGTTTTTCAATTTTTTCCAACTCGTCATTCAATGCTGCGCGGTCAAGCATTTCACCGGTGTCTGGGTCTCTGAATTCAGAATCCTGAATCCAGTAATCGGCATAGGTGACATAACGATCAAAAACATTCTGACCATACTCGCTATATGATTCGAGGTAGGCAGTTTGAAGCTCTTTGGTAATGAACTCTGAATAATTGGTGGCCAGATAACCTTTCAGGAAGCCAATGTACTTATCTCTGATTTCAGGTGCGTACTGCTCTTGTTCTACCTGTTGTTCAAGGATGTAGAGCAAGTGAACAGGATTAGCCGCTACTTCAGTGTGGTCATAGTTAAATACCTTTGACAAAATCTTGAATGCAAACCGGGTAGACAGCCCCGTCATGCCTTCGTCGGGACCGGCAGCATCCTTGTATTCCTGTATCGACTTGGCTTTCGGGTCAATATCTTTTAGGTTTTCGCCGTCATAGATCCGCATTTTTGAGAATATGCTGGAATTCTCGGGTTCTACCAGACGTGTCAGAGCAGCAAATTGCGCCATCATCTCCAGGGTGTCAGGTGCACATGGCGCATCTTTCAGCGAACTTTCCCTAAGCAGTTTTTCATAGATCTTTACTTCTTCGGAAACACGTAGGCAGTAAGGCACCTTGACGATATAGATTCGATCAAGGAAGGCCTCATTGTTTTTGTTGTTTTTAAAAGAAGTCCATTCAGATTCATTGGAATGCGCAAGAATAACGCCATTAAAAGGGATGGCAGGGAAGCCTTCCGTACCCTTATAGTTACATTCCTGAGTGGCGGTGAGCAGGGGGTGCAATACCTTGATAGGGGCTTTGAACATCTCCACGAACTCAAGCATGCCCTGGTTGGCCTGGCACAGGCCGCCTGAAAAACTATAAGCGTCAGGGTCATCCTGCGAATACTGCTCCAGCATTCTGATATCAACCTTGCCCACCAATGCTGAAATATCCTGGTTGTTTTCATCACCGGGTTCTGTTTTGGCAATACCAACCTGTTGCAATACCGATGGGGTTAGTTTTACGACTCTGAATTTAGATAGGTCACCATTGTGTTCATGCAGACGCTTCACAGCCCATGGTGACATGATGCCTGGCAAATAACGGCGTTCTATGCCGTAGTCTTCTTCGAGAATTTTGCCATCTTCATCTGGTGAAAACAGTCCCAGTGGCGACTCATTCACCGGCGAGCCCTTAATGGCATAGAAGGGGATTTTTTCCATCAATGATTTTAGTTTTTCTGCCAACGACGATTTGCCCCCACCAACGGGGCCGAGCAGATAGAGGATCTGTTTCTTCTCTTCCAAGCCTTGAGCGGCATGTTTGTAGAAAGAAACAATTTGCTCAATGGTTTCTTCCATGCCGTAAAACTCTTTAAAGGCTGGATAGATTTTAATGACCTTGTTAGAAAAGATTCGGCTGAGCCTGGGATCATCACGTGTATCGACAAGCTCAGGTTCGCCAATAGCCATTAGCATGCGTTCCGCTGCTGTTGCATATACAGAGGGGTCTGACTTACAGAGATCCAGATACTCCTGGAGACTCATCTCATCCTCTTTGGCTTCCTCGTATCGTTCTTGAAACTGATTGAAGATACTCATTGCCGCTCACCTCGCTAAGTTGTTCTGTCCCTAAATCTATAGTCTGTAATTGCACCTTATGACAGTTCTCAACTAATTTGGCTTTCCATGTTATCTGTGGATAGGGAAAGCATGTTGTATCCAAACCAATGCACGGTTGAGAGCAATCGCAGGATTTTCAAAAATCTATAATATTTATCGGCACACTTCATATAAGTCGTTAATGCCAATATATCTACTAAATCAGAGTGTCGTCTCGCTAATAGAGTTCAATCTAATTTTTGTGGTGTTTTTGTTGCGACCGCTGTTGGGCTTTCTGTTTTGAATAGAGTTACGCAGATGTGGGTATATCTGAATTGTTTATAAACGTAGTTTTAGTCTGAAAAAATATATATCAGAAGTGTCTTTTGTGTGCATAATTTTAAATACCTGCGTTTGGTTGGTGCATACATACATTGTGCTGCGATGATAGTTACATGATTTTAAATTAAAACATTTTTAAATCATCTACTTATAAAAGATATCAGTGTGCTGGCACAGCTGTTGCAATTCATTAAATCAAACACTTTGGTGAGATGGTTAAACAACGATGCCAATTACGAAACAACAATATCAGTACCCGGCTTCTGAGTTGAATAATGTCTGTGTAGTGGTTGTTGGCACTGGGCCGGTTGGTATGCGCACCGTACAGGAGTTGTTTCGACTAAAACCAGATCAAAAAATTGTGATTTACGGAGATGAACCATGGGAGCCCTATAACCGCGTTCGTTTGACGCAGATGCTGGCAGGTCATTCTACCTGGGCTGATATCTTTCAATCCTTAAAACTGCCTGAGCAGGCCAGCATAGAAAAGCGTTACAACTGTTCCGTGGTTGGCATTGATCCTGAGGCTAAAAAGGTGACTGATGCCGCAGGTGGCTCGCAAAATTATTCAAAATTAGTACTGGCTTTAGGTTCCAGGCCTCACATACCAAATATAACCGGTGTTGGTCTCGATGGTGTTTTTACGCTCCGTAATATGTCTGATGTTCAGGGGCTGTTGGCGCGGCGCGTCCGCAGCCGGAAGACGTTGGTCATTGGTGGTGGTCTGTTGGGCATAGAAGCCGCCAAGGCTTTGCAGCGCAGTCATGTTGAGGTCTCGATTATTGAGCACGGCAGTCGTTTAATGGAGCGGCAGCTAGATGATGCTGCCTCCGAATTCATTCGCGAATATGTACTGGAATTGGGTATTAAGGTCTATCTAGCTGATGGCGTACAACAGATATTGGGTGAGCGTCTGGTTCAGGGGGTGCGTTTGCGCAGTGGCCGTGAACTCGATTTCGATACAATAGTCATTGCCAGCGGCATTATTCCCAACACCAAACTGGCACGTGAGTCTGGTATTGCCGTTGGCCGGGGCATTCGTGTTGATGACACACTGCAAACCTCGGTACCTGATATCTATGCTGTTGGTGAGTGCACGGAACATCGAGGTCAAATATATGGACTGGTGGCCCCAGGACTTGAACAGGCCTCTGTTGCCGCCCACCACATTTTGGCTAAAAAGGCTGTTTACAAAGGCAGCATTGCGGCAGCCCACCTTAAAGTCGTTGGCAAAAGTGTGTTCAGCATTGGTTGTGTCAGTGATGTAGATATTGGCAATCTTGATGAGCAGATTTCATATCGTTCCACAGCGAATGATAGCTATAGAAAATTAGTCATTCGCCATAACAAGCTCGTGGGAGCTGTCGCGATTGGTGAATGGAATGAAGTTGGTCGTATTCAGGAGGCTGTTGTTTCAAACCGCCATGTTTGGCCTTGGCACAAATTACGCTTTAAACGAACTGGGGAACTATGGCCAGCACAGGTCAGTGATGATATTCGTCGGTGGCCGGTTTCTGCCGCCGTTTGCAACTGCACTGGCGTGACTCGTGGTGCGTTGAGTGCGGCAGTGGCTGGTGGTTGTCAAACAGTGGCACAACTGGCTGAGTGTACGGGGGCTTCGACAGTGTGTGGCACATGTAAGCCTAAGTTGGCACAACTGCTTGGCCAGCAGGTAGAGCCAGTTGAGCAGAAGGCTATGAGGCCACTAATGATCATGTCAATTGCGGCACTGCTTGTGGCTGGTTTGACTGCGCTAGTTGAGCCAATAACAAATGCAAAAACAGTGCAGGGTGGCTGGCATGTGAGTCAATTGTGGCATGACAGCTGGGCCAAGCAGGTAACCGGTTTTGGTCTGTTGGGTGTTACGGCTATTGCCTTGCTGATCTCGTTGAGAAAACGGTTATCTAAATTTGCGCTATTTGATTTTTCATATTGGCGTGTCCTGCACGCAGGGCTGGGGCTGGTTACGCTGTTGCTGTTATTGCTGCACACAGGCTTGCGTTTTGGTGACAACCTCAATTTTTATCTGATGTTCTGTTTTGTCGGTATTGTAATTGTCGGGACGGTCGCTGGGGTTGTTACTGCGTATGAGGGGGGCAAGACCAGTCTGGTGATTGGCCGCTGGCGTCGTTGCTCTACTTGGGCACATATTTTTCTATTTTGGCCTTTGCCGGTGTTGCTTGGCTTTCACATTCTTAAGTCGTATTACTACTAGGTTGCACCATGAAGCATGCAAATATGAAATGGTGGATCTTGTGGTTGTTCAGTAGTCTTAGCTTGGCTGGTTATTTTGCTTATGCACTGGTTATGGGCGAAGACAAAACGGTTTACCTACCCGGTGATAGTAGTCATGGGCATTATCAAATCGAAATGGCATGTAATAGTTGCCACGGCGAAGCCTTTGATGACCAGGAGGTCATGCAAACGGCCTGTGTCAATTGTCATGCTGATGAACTTAAGAGGGTGGATGACTCACACCCAAAACGTAAATTTACCGACCCGCGCAACGCAGATCGCGTTGCTATTTTGGATGCACGCTATTGCATCACTTGTCACAGTGAGCATGACCAGGAAATCACTGCTGACATGGGCGTGACCCTGGCAAGTGATTTCTGTGCTTTATGCCACGAAAATATTGCTACTGATCGTGTTAGCCATAAGCTTTTACCATTTGATGGTTGTGCTAGTGCCGGCTGCCACAATTATCACGATAACAAAGCGCTTTACGAAGACTTCCTTGTTAAACATGCCAACGAACCAGTTGTCATGGCTGAGCCAAAAGTCGCTGAACGTAATTATTCTGACTGGGTGGTAAAGGTAGAGGGCAGGAAACCAACATCGCTGACACGGAGTGATGTCGATGCCCCTTCAGAGATAGAGCTTGATCCGTTGGAAATGAGTCGTTGGCAGGGATCTGCTCATGCTCGCGGCGGTATTAACTGTTCAGGTTGTCATGTTGATGACAATAAGTGGCTAAGAAAACCTGGATTAGCCATTTGCCAAACCTGTCATAACTCGGAAACAGAGGGTTTTAAACAGGGAAAACATGGCATGCGCATTGCCGTTGGTCTCGATCCGCTGAGGCCAAAAGATGCGCGTCTGGCCATGAATAAAGATGTCCACAACAGTCAGTTAGCTTGTAATAGCTGTCATGAGGGCCATGCCTATTATATTAAAAAAGCCGCAGCTGAAGCTTGTCTTGCTTGTCATGATGATGGGCATAGCAAGGCATATCTAAGATCTAAACACAATATTCTTTGGCAGCAGGAGATCGAGGGTTTAATTGATCCAGGTCAGGGTGTCTCCTGTGCTACCTGCCACATGCCTCGCCAACGGGTCCGTAGTCAAGGTCATGAGCGGGTAATGGTTAGTCATAATCAAAACCTCAATCTGCGTCCCAATGAAAAGATGCTGCGTGGTGTTTGTATGAATTGTCATGGCTATGAATTTTCGGTCAATGCATTGGCCGATGTTGAATTAGTAAAAACAAATTTCAATGGTAAACCGAAAGTGATGATTGAAAGCGTCAAGATGGCGCTGAAACGCGAACGGACTGAGAAATCTGAGTAGTAAATCCAAATCGACGTTTAATTTAATCCACCATAGGAGAAGTATGATGAAATATGTAAATAAGGCGATAGCCGTCGTGACTCTGGCAAGTTCAACGCTTTTACTGAGCGCTTGTGGTGACGAGCCGTCAACCGCAGCGCCTGTTGGTGTGTCGCCGCAAAAGATGTCTGATGCGCTGCATGCGGTAATGGAAGCCGATCGCGCCATCTATACCAAAAAGGTCATTGCCAGATTAGTGAAGCAAGAAAAACTGATTAAGGCCAGCGAACACTGGGAAGATGAAAAGGCTTTGCCACTGCCGGCGCAAATGTTCCGCATGGGCTCTGAACGTGTGGCTGAAAATACTTCTGACTTCAGTTACTCGTTGATATCAGCCTGGCCAATCAATAAGCAGAATGAACCCAAGACCGACGCTGAGAAAGAGGGCTTGAAGTATATCGAGGATAATCCGGGTAAAAATTTTTATAAGACTGAAAGTTTAGGTGGGCAGGCCTATTTCACTGCGATTTACCCTGATGTGGCGGTCGCTGCGCCCTGTGCCGATTGCCATAACGATCACAAAGATTCACCTAAGACTGATTTCAAAATTGGTGACACCATGGGCGGTGTAGTGATTCGCATACCTTTATAAATCTAAACTGGGCGTTATAAACATCCCTAGGCTGAGTAAATCTGTCTAGGGATTTTTGTGTGCACAGATGATGGATATACGCGTTAATTTGGTGCGACAGCAGAATTTAATTATTTGTAAATAGATGTTGTTGTATATATCTTGTTGTTTAGTAAAAGAAAATTAAAAAAATTTTACAGTGGAATGGTTTTTGCGATGGGTTTATATAGGTAACTAGATAAAGTAAAAGTGGAATAGCAGGTTTACTATGAATATAAGACTGATGCTGGTCTATCAATCCAGACAACGACAGCAGCTTTTGCAACAGGCTGCAGACGAAAGTGGCTATCAGGTGGCAGTATGTGTTGCGCTGGATGCTGATCTTCAACAAACGCTGCAGGCAGCTCAGGCAGATGTCATCATCTTTGATATTGATCAACCTGATCAACAATTGTTGGCCCGCACGCATAACCTGAATCAGCTGCATGCCATACCGATTATCATGTTTGCTGAACGGGGCGACCAAAAAACAATCATAGAGGCGGTTAATGCCGGGGTCACTTCTTATGTGGTTGATGGCCTGCAGCCTAAGCGTCTGCGGCCGATTGTAGAAGCAGCCATGGCCCGTTTTAAGGCCTTTCAATCGTTACGCCAAGAGTTGCAGGAGACCAAGAGCAAACTGGAAGACCGTAAACATATCGACAAGGCCAAGGGCATCCTGATCCAGCAAAAAAACATCAGTGAGGATCAGGCTTATCAGGCGCTACGTAAACTGGCCATGGATAGGAACATCAAGCTTGGTGACGCGGCCTGTAATGTCATTGCCATGGCTGATATTTTTAAATGATCGCCCTGTGTGCAATATGTTTTTGCGACAAAGTGCACGGCAATAGTGCAGTAAGTTTTTAATGTTGCACTTTGATGGCGCTCTCATTTCTTCGTAAACAAAAAAATTTCTATCGAGGCGATTAATATTAACTAAAAACAACTAGATAGAAAAAGTGGTACGGGCTTTGCTATCTAACTGATTATGAACTTGCTGGCTAATGGTGGCTAGCGGGGAATTAAAAAATACTTTGGACAACGACGTCCACTCGTTTGGCAGCTCCCTAACTGCCAGCGTGTGGGCGTTTTTTTTGTTGTAATTTTGAGGAAGGACTTAGATGAAAACAGTAATGGGCTTTAAGAAAAAAATCACTCCTGCACTATTAGTGGCATCAGCTTTGGCGGGCAGCAATGTTTCGACAGCAAGTGCCGCAACACTGGCTGAAGCCATATCGGACGGTAAGGCAGGGCTGGATTTGCGCTACCGTTTTGAAACGGTTGATCAAGACGGTGCTAGCAATGATGCAACAGCTTCAACGCTGAAAACTCGTCTTAACTATGCCACTGGTGATTACAACGATTTCAGTGCCTTTATCGAATTTGATGACGTCATGGCCCTGGGTGATGTTGAATATAATGATGCAACCGGGTCTGCGACGGCCCAAACCAGCTATCCAGTAGTGGCTGACCCAGAAGGTACCGAAGTAAATCAGGCCAAAATCAGTTACAAGGGCGTTGATGACACAACCATGACCTTGGGACGTCAGCGGGTAATTTTTGATAATGCCCGTTTTATTGGCAACGTTGGCTGGCGTCAAAATGAGCAGACCTATGATGCCTTCACGATAGCCAATACTTCACTGGCAGATACCAGCATCGTTTATGGTTATGTCACTAACGTCAATCGCATCTTTGGTGAAGCCTCGACAAAGGGTGATATTGATACAGAAACTCACCTTGTGAATATCGCCTACAGCGGTCTTGAAGCCGGCAAGCTGACTGGTTATGGTTATTTTTTAGATCTACTTGATTCACCCGCGGCATCGAATTCAACGCTTGGCCTTCGTTTTGCCGGTGGTACAAAAGTAAGCGAGGCCGCTAAGGTGCTCTACACCCTAGAGTTCGCTAACCAGTCTGATTACTCGGATGGTGCCTCAACGATTGATGCCGATTACAGTTTGATCGAGGTAGGTGGAAAGGCCGGTGGTGTAACCGCCAAGCTGGGTGTTGAAACTCTGAGTGGCGACGGAACCTATGCTTTTAGTACACCACTGGCCACGGCGCATGCCTTTAATGGCTGGGCTGATAAATTTTTAGGCACACCGGCCAATGGTCTGGTTGATGCCTATGTCAGTGTTGGCGGCAAGGTTTCGGGTGTGAAGCTGGTGGCTGTGTATCATGATTTTACTTCCGATACTGGCAGCACCGACTACGGCACAGAGTTTGATTTGTTGGCGGCCAAGAAGATTGGCAACTATACCGTGTTAGCTAAATACGCCAGTTACTCAGCTGATAGCTTTGCCACTGACACAGACAAGCTATGGTTGATGGGTCAGGCTAAATTCTAAGCCGTTAGCACCAATCAACCTGGGCCGGTATGGATGCCTCATGTTATGCGCATGCTTAAAGCAAATGCTGCGCATGATTATGAGGCAATCCCTACCGGCCTTTTTCTTTCTGCTCAAATATAGTGCTAAGCATTTCCCTTAAAGCAGGGCCCTAGCTGGTTCATAATTATAAAGTTCTTTTTAAATAACAAGTTAGTGATGTTTTGTTGTTATTGGCATAGTGGTTGCATTAGTTTATTCAAGACAAGGCCCAACGTAGGGTTAGCTAAACAAAACAACGGTTAGGCTCCAACGGCGGACACTAAACCGGAAAATAAAAAACAGTCGCGGCCAGAGTAGGGCCTGAACAGGACAACGACGTCCATCGGCAACACGCTATCAGTGTGTCTGCGGGTGGGCGTTTTTTTTTGATTTGTAAACGTAAACGGAGTGGAACAATGAAGTTGGAAACACAAACACAGATGAACCTGACTTGCCGGGGTTTTATGAAAAAGGCATCGGCTGCCGTGCTGTCAGCAATGATGGTGATGGGCGGTTCTGTTATTTTGCCAGGCAGTGCAGCCTATGCGATTGATGATCTGGAAAAGGAGGATCTGAAAATTGGTTTTATCAAACTGACAGACATGGCGCCCTTGGCGATTGCCTATGAAAAGGGTTTCTTCGAAGATGAAGGTCTGTACGTCACTCTGGAAGCGCAGGCCAACTGGAAGGTGTTGCTTGACCGTGTTATCGATGGCGAGCTTGACGGTGCCCACATGCTGGCCGGTCAACCGTTGGGTGCAACCATTGGTTTTGGTACCCAGGATCACATCATCACTGCCTTCTCCATGGACCTGAATGGTAATGCCATCACTGTTTCCAACAAGGTCTGGGGCGAGATGAAAAAACACATTCCGCATGAAGGCGGCAAACCCGTTCACCCCATCAAGGCTGATGCACTGAAACCTGTGATTGAGCAATACAAAGACGCAGGCAAGCCTTTCAAGATGGGCATGGTGTTCCCAGTCTCTACCCATAACTATGAGCTTCGTTACTGGTTGGCTGCGGGTGGTATCCACCCAGGTTATTACGCACCACACAAGGGCGATACCTCAGGCACCATCGATGCAGAAGCGTTGTTGTCTGTAACGCCACCACCACAAATGCCATCGACTATGGAGGCCGGCACGATTGATGGATACTGCGTCGGTGAACCCTGGAACCAGCAGGCTGTATTTAAGGGCATAGGTGTGCCGGTGGTGACCGATTATGAGATCTGGAAAGACAACCCTGAAAAAGTATTTGGTGTCAGCAAGAAGTGGGCAGATAAAAACCCCAACACGCATATTGCTGTCGTCAAGGCCATGATCCGTGCTGCCAAATGGTTGGATGACAATAACAACGCCAATCGTCCTGAGGCGGTTAAAATTCTGTCACAGCCAAACTATGTGGGTGCTGACTACGACGTAATCGCCAACTCCATGACCGGTACTTTTGAGTATGAGAAGGGTGACAAGCGTGCGGTGCCAGACTTCAATGTCTTCTTTCGTTATAACGCCACCTATCCCTATTACTCAGATGCAATCTGGTACCTGACGCAGATGCGTCGTTGGGGTCAGGTGGCGGATGAGAAGCCGGATAGCTGGTTCATGGATATCGCCAAGAAAGTTTATCGTCCAGACATTTATACAATCGCTGCGAAAGAACTGATTGCCGAAGGCAAGATTGCTGCAAGCGAGTTTCCGGACTTTGCCAAGGAAGATGGTTTTCGTGCGCCACAAACGCACTTCATCGATGGCATTACCTATGACGGTAAAAAACCGAATGACTATCTGAAGAAATTCAATATTGGCCTGAAGGGTAGTGAAAAGATCTAAAGCAAGTTCTCCCCCTCCCGTTAGGAGGGGGAATTAAAGCCTAACCCCAACACTTGAAGCAGGGTGAAGTAATGAAAACCAAAATTATCAACACGCTCGAAATGACTGGTCTCTCATGGCTGGTGCCCGTGGTGCGTTTGAGCAGCGGAGAAAATCCACGTGACCAACTCAACGAAATGATGACAGTGATTGGTCTGCCGCTGATCGCCATCGCCGCCTTTTTGTTTATCTGGGCCGGTGCCGCTGCCCAGGTTAAAACCAGCCTGGGTGAACTGCCGGGTCCGAGTCAGGTATGGCAACAGGCCCAAGGCTTGTATGAAGAACACCTGGCCGAGCGTGAAAAAGAGGCGGCCTTTTATGAACGCCAGGAACAACGCAATGCCAAGAAACTGGCCAAGAACCCTGATGCTGAAATCAAGGTGCGTGATTATACCGGTCGCGACACGTTTATCGACCAAATATGGACCAGCTTGGGCACTGTCTTTACAGGATTCTTTTTTGGCGCACTGATTGCCATTCCCATCGGTGTCGCCTGTGGTCTGAGCCAAAAACTCTATGGCGCCATCAGTCCACTGGTGCAGATATTCAAACCCGTATCACCACTGGCCTGGCTCCCCATCGTGACCATGATTGTTAGTGCTGTTTACATCACTGACGATCCTATGTTCGAAAAGGCCTTTATTACCTCGGCCATCACGGTGACGCTGTGTTCGCTGTGGCCAACGCTGATTAACACGGCTGTCGCTGTCGCCTCAATCGACAAAGACTTGATCAATGTTGGCCGTGTGATTCGTCTGCATTGGTTAACTCAGGTATTCAAAATTGCCATCCCCGCTGCACTGCCAATGATCTTTACTGGCCTGCGTATCTCACTGGGTATCGGCTGGATGGTATTGATTGCCGCTGAGATGCTGGCGCAAAACCCAGGCCTGGGCAAGTTCGTCTGGGATGAATTCCAGAATGGCAGTTCCAATTCCCTGGGCCGCATCATGGTCGCGGTGATTAGCATAGGCCTGATTGGTTTCTTGTTGGACTGGATGATGATGACACTGCAAAAAGTGTTGTCACATGACAAGACTGCAGGTGCTTAATTGCCTAAGGGTAAAAGTGTCAATTAAAAAAATATGTAGTGCGGATTTCAGCCGCCCTACAAGATGATCAAAGAGATTAGAGGGCAACACAATGTCAGTAGTACAAATGTTGAAAACAGAAGCAATAGTTGATGAGGCTATGGACAAGCCAAGAGAACACTACCAGCGAGCGTTCCTTGATCTCAGCGGAATCTCAATTGAGTTCCCCACCAAAAAGGGGCCATTCAAAGCGCTGGACAACGTCAACCTGAAGATTGCCAAGGGTGAGTTTGTTTCCATTATTGGTCACTCCGGTTGCGGTAAATCAACGGTTTTGAACATCGTTGCCGGTCTTTACAAGGCGACAACCGGTGGTGTGATTCTTAACGGTAAAGAGGTGGACGAACCCGGGCCTGATCGGGCAGTAGTGTTTCAGAATCATTCACTGTTGCCATGGCTGACCTGTTATCAGAATGTTGAGATTGCGGTGAAGGCCATCTTTAAGGGCAAAAAGAGCAAACTTGAGATGAAGCAGTGGATTGAACACAATCTGCACCTTGTGCACATGGATCATGCCATGCACAAATATCCGGCTGAAATTTCTGGCGGCATGAAACAGCGTATCGGTATTGCCCGGGCATTGGCGATGGAGCCAACGGTACTGCTGATGGATGAGCCTTTTGGTGCCCTGGACGCCCTGACCCGTGCCCATCTGCAAGATTCGGTGATGGAGATTCAGGCTGATCTTAATAGCACCGTCATCATGATTACCCATGATGTCGATGAGTCTGTGTTGTTGTCAGACAAAATTGTGATGATGACAAATGGCCCGGCGGCAACGGTTGGCGAGGTATTGAACATCGAGTTGGAACGGCCGCGTAATCGGTTGGAACTGGCAGATGACCCGCAATACAACAAATATCGCGCCGAGGTGTTGAAGTTTCTTTATGAGCGTCAACGTCGACCACAGGAGTAGTGGGTGATTTAAATTCTGTAGTCGCCCCACTAGTGTCCCGTTAAGAAATAAATGAAGAGGCCTGATTCAATCTTGAATTAGCACAATAGATTTATCACAACTCATTGACACCAAAAGAAGAGTCAGGCCATAGCACATAATAATGTGTTGATTTCTAACTACTAAGACATGAATTCGAAAGCCTGGCAAAACAACATCATTCAGGGCGAGCATTCTGTAAAGCCCCGTGCTGGTCACAGTTTGTGACGATGATAGTAGCTCAGCTTTGAGGCCGGAACAGTCTTCGTGATACGGTTGAGGGCCTGTCATCCCAGGCCCATCGCCTCTATCATTTGGGTTGCAGTAAGTTGTCTCGATCAAACCTATCGCGAATCAATGTCCCCCCCTATGAGCTGTCCCAAGCGCTCTTCGGTAAACTGTTGGCACGTTGCCAATCAATGGCGCCCGGGATGGGTTTCGTTTCAAAAACAAATTGATCTCCCTGGATGCATCGACGATTGACCTATATTTAGAGGTGGTTCCCTGGGCACGTTTTCGCAGCACCAAGGGGGCTGTGAAACTGTATATCGGTCTGAACCATGACGGCTATCTGCCGGAGTTCATTAAAATCACGGATGGTAAAACCAGTGATATTGCCGCAGTGCCTAGCTTTGCCTTTCCCAAAGGAAGCAGCGTCGTTTGTGACCGGGGATACAATGACTGTTCATAATATAACAAATTGAAAACAAAGGGTTTTTTTATATTTAACACGTCAGAAAAGCACTGCTAAATACCGGGTTGTGGAGCGTTGAGAAGTTTGCATGAAGCAAAGGCTAAGCAGTGACCAGACAATAAGATTTACCGGTGTTCAGACGCAGAAGAAATATCTTGCCCCAATCCGTCGAATTGGCTATCGATGCCCTGAGGTAGACAGACGCTATATCTTTTTAACCAATAACTTCTCCCTATCGGCTCACACTATCACGAATATCTATAAGTTACGCTGGCAGGTGGAGCTTTTTTCAAATAGCTAAAACAAAACCTGAAAATTAAACGTTTTGTCGGCACCACGAGAAATGCCGTGATGACACAGGTTTGGATTGCCATGTGCGCCTATCGGCTGATCGCCTTCATCAAGTTGCAATCAAAGGTTGGAAAAAGCATGCAGCAGACACTCCGGCTATACCTGCTTAATCTATTGGTGAAAATCGTGAGCTATTCTCATTCTTGCAAGGTGCCCCGCCTATGATCAAAGTGAGGACACGAGACAAGTGGAATTTTGGTCAAAGTTAACGGGATACCAGTGATTTAATAAACACCGTTATCAATCGCATCATGATCACCAATATTGGGTTTGAAGTTTCTTCGAGAAAGGTGATTAAGTCACATACAACTGCCTTGCTCCTATTTATATTAAAGGAAATAGCCAAAAACGTATAAGTCAAAACAGGGCTATGTAAAGAAATATGCAGGTGAAAAGGTATGGAAACTAAATTTCTAACTTAGCAACGAGGAAAACTTCAAATGTATAAAAAGCTATTGGCAATCACTGTGAGTTCGTTGGCACTAAACATGAGTGCGAGTGCTGAAGAAAAGGACTGGAACTGGTTTGCGGGTGCCGATGACGACTATGTGATGGAATCGACGGCGTCAATTTTGGTGGGCAGTATGTCACCCACAGACGGTATCTCAGGCAATATCACGGGTATTGAACTTGCGTTTAACTGCCCACTGCTGCAACCTCCAGCAAATAAAATACGTCAACAACTAAGCTATGCCCAATACGATGAGGACGGTACAGAAGTGACTAGCATTGAGATCAATCCTCACTATGTCACTGAGATTAGTCCCGGTCTATCTATTGGCGCTGGTCCAGGGCTAGGCTACGTTTCCGTTGATAATGCCGTCAAAGATACCAGTTTGTTCGCACTACAAGTTGGTGGCAGCTTGCATTACAAGGTATCAGATCCTTTGTTTTTAGGGGCCGATGTGCGCTATCAATTGACAAATAACAAGAACCTTGGCGGATCAATACAAGGTATGGATAACTGGGGCGTTGCGCTCAAAGCTGGAGTTAATTTCTAATGATGAATATAGATCGCATTGTTTTCGCCTTTGCCGGTACAGTGGTATTGGCTAGTTTGGCTTTGAGTCACTTCCACTCAGTCAATTGGCTATGGTTGACGGCCTTTGTTGGCGCTAACATGTTTCAGGCGGCATTCACTGGCTTTTGTCCACTGGCAAAAATTCTTAAATTCCTAGGTAATAAACCTGGTGCAGCATTTGGCTAGGATTAAGTACCACCTGGTCATTACTGAATGGCAAGTTTGTTTGATGTCACCGTTCATTTCGTCAATCTACTAAAGAGGACATTACAATGAAAAAACTAATAATTGTTTCTGCATTTGCCTGTTTCTTGATTGTCCCGACACCTGCAATATTGGCCGACAGCGATAACCAGACACAGTCTCAAAATCAGGAAGGAATCTACGGTAGCCAGCTGATGACAGCAGAAGAGCGCAATGAATATCGAAAAAAGATACGCTCCGCCAAAACCGCTAAAGAAAGAGAACAAATTCGCAACGAACATCATCAACTGATGCTGAAAAGAGCTAAACAGCAGGGCGTAACCATACCGGATAAACCGCCTGCGATGGGCGCTCATCGTGGCATGCAATCTGAAGGGGCCATGAGGCCAAGAGGTGGCATGGGCCCCGGCGGGGGACAAGGTCGCTAAGCGCCGAAGCTTTATATTTTGTTCTGCCAAGGCTGGTCAGGGGTTCCCACTCGGCGAAACCATAACCGTTAATGAAACAGCCTTGGCTAAATAAACCAAATCAGATTCATCAAGTCAGGAGAATTAATATGCTACTGAAAGCTGGTATTTCTACTCTCGTTTTATCCCTGGGTATGACCTTTGCAAACATGAGTTCAAGCGTCGCCGACAGCAGCCCTCAACACCAAGCCGCTGCGAAAACCAGCCAGGAGTTTGTTCAGCAACTGGGGCGTACCATGAAAGCTGAGATGAAGAGTAACGGTCCAGTGGTCGCCATAAAGGTTTGTAGCGAAATGTCGCCAAAGATGGCAGGCGACATTTCTCGCCAAAAAGGCTGGAAAGTCACTCGTGTAGGCACCCGTGTGCGCAATCCCATGCTTGCCACGCCAGATGCATGGGAACAAAAGGTGTTGGCTCAGTTTCAGGCTCGTGCCAATAGCGGCGAATCATTTCAAAATATGGCTTACTCAGAATGGGTCGATGAGCCCAACGGAAAACATTTTCGTTTCATGAAGGCCATTGGCGTGAAACCAGGATGCCTGACCTGTCATGGCAGCCAATCAGACATTCCAGAAGCAGTGAAGTCCATACTGCGCGAACGTTATCCCCATGACCAGGCGACTGATTATAAGGTAGGCGACCTGAGGGGTGCAGTCAGCATTAAACAGCCGTCCAATAAGATGTAACTATTTTGTTAACACGCTAGCAAGATACTCTTGAAACTTTGCCGGGTATTTCCCCGGCAATACATTAGATCCGGCGCCAGAATCAGTAATTATGGCTGGATAACGGGGTATTAAAATCAGCTAAGAAAGTTTTTCTATATAAAGCAACGATGGAACAAATTTTTCCAGTTTTGACTTGCCAGGCCATGGATATCCGTAATGCTTTCTTTCAACCCAATAATTTATTGCGTCAAGGAACGGATCAAAGCAATGAAAATAAGCAAAGATTGTATGATTATCGTGGCTTCGTAAAAAATAATTTTTGGAGCAGAAGATCCGTATCTGAATAAATCAGCTGCGCAAGGGTTTCACGATCTATTTCTAAATACAATACTTTCATTAATCGATCAGGCTGCTCATTTTTTTCAACTAGACAGACCCAACCGGTTAGCAGAAGAAATCTTAAGTCCGATAAAGCATAATTATATTTCTGAAGCCGTATTTCTTATTAGATCCAGGAGGCGTTTGCCCTGATGATGCGAACGTATAAACTATAGGGCAATGATTCATCATCAAATCTGAGGTAGCAGCGTCATAAATTATTACCTGAAAATATTGTTTATGCTGGTGGCATTGCATCCTGTAAGCATACAGGCACAAGAAATGTCGTTTCCTAGCACCAGGCCAACATCACTGGACGCATCCCTCAACAAAGAAATTGACCATGAAAAGGGGTTGCCGGCTACGGAGATCCGGGCAGAGCGGGCTTTCGCAGTAACTAGTGACGAAAAGACCGCGGAACATCCTTTCTATGGCCACGGCAGTAAGATGGGGTTTGCTGTGGATGGCATACAGGGCAAGGAATTGGTGCT
>CAMYNQ010000003.1 GCA_947259785.1 uncultured Chromatiaceae bacterium
TGAATAGGTGTTTCGTAGGGGATATTGTCAGGTGCAATTGCACCGCCAGAGATGATAAAGGTCATTGCTTCTTCTACTGTCCAGTCGGTTGAAATCAGCTTTTCTACCGGGACAATTTCAAGATAACCAGACGTTGGGTTGGGTGTCGTAGGTACGTAGACGGCAGCCAGTTCTTTGCCGCTGGTTTGGTCCTTCATAATGCGTGTGACAAAACCAACGGTTTTCATTTCCGGCGATGGAAATTCAATCAACACCACTCGCTGTAATTTTTCGGGCTTTTGTTGCAGTACAGATAATAGTTTTTTAGTTGAGCCGTAAATGGTCTGCACAAGTGGAATTTTATTGAGTATAAAATCAACCAGCGTCAGGGCCTTCTTGCCAATGACACGGCTTGCCAACCAACCAAGCAGGTATAAGGCAATCAGTGTTAGGGCGACGGCGAGTGTATTTTGAAACCAGGGTTCAAGCAGCCAACGGCTTAACTCTGGTAAGTACTGTTCGGACCTTCCTGCCAGGGCTTTTACCCACGGTCTACCGGCCTTGGAAAGCTGGTTAAAGAAAAAGTTGAATACCAGCCAGGTAATCCAGATTGGGATTACCGTGATGATCCCGGTTAGCAAATAGCGCTGAACATGGGGAACAAAGCGCAAGTTCATGAGTTATGCTTGTTTGTTGTCTTTGCCAGCCAGATAAAGCCAAAGATAGCCGCAGATACCGGCAATAATTGATGCAAACAATATCCCGCTCTTGGCCATTAATAGGTATTCATCCTGCCCAGGAAAGGCCAGCTCGGCAATAAATATGGACATGGTGAAACCTATGCCTGCCAGTAAAGAAACACCGCCAATTTGAGAAAATGTGACGCCTTGAGGGAGTTTGCAAATCCCCAGTTTAATCGCCAGAAAAGAACAGCCAGCGATGCCGATAAACTTGCCGAATATCAAGCCAGCCATAATGCTGAGCGTGACCGGATGGTTTAAGGTTTCTCCAAGGGTACTAAAATCAATTGGCACACCGGCATTAGCCAGGGCAAAAAGCGGAATGATGAGAAATGCCACAGGTGTGTGCATACTGTGCTCGAGTCGTTGTAGAGGTGTTTCTACCAGATGCACGCCATTTTCTAATGTTTGCAGAATTGAACGCTGCTCTTCATTGCGCATGATACTCATGCCTGGTTTGTGGCAAAGGTCAAACTTATCCAGCATGCCACGAACCAGTTTGCTGAATTGACTGGGCTTAAATTTGGGGCTGGCAGGAATTGTCAGTGCGGTTAATACACCGGCCAATGTAGCGTGAACGCCTGACTCTAACATTGCCAACCACAGCAGCATGCCAACTAAAAAGTAGGGTAGTGGTTTTCGGATGCCAAAGATATTCATCAGTATCAGTAAGACAAATAAACCTGCCGCCATACCTAATGCGCCTAAATAAATCGTATCCGTATAGAAAAGGGCGATAACAACAACGGCTCCCAAGTCATCTACAATTGCCAGTGCCACCAGAAATGTCAGCAAAGCCTTTGGTACGCGCGTGCCAAGCAGAACCAGCACACCAACAGCAAAGGCGATATCCGTCGCCATGGGGATGCCCCAGCCGTTTGCAGCTTCAGCCTCACTGTTGACAGCGACGTAGAGCAAGGCGGGAACAACCATACCTCCGATGGCGGCGATGATGGGTAGGGCTGCTTGTTTGATATCAGAGAGTTCGCCAACAATGACTTCACGCTTGATTTCAAGGCCAACCACAAAAAAGAACAAGGCCATCAGGCCATCGTTAATCCAGTGATGAAGTGTTTTTTCCAGCACCCAGCTGCCGATTGAGAGGCCAACGGGGGCATGGAGCATGTGTTGATAAGTATCGATAAAACCAAAATTGACGATTGCCAGGGCAATCACTGTGCAGGCCATTAGTAGAAAACCACTGGTGGTTTCCTTGTGAATAAATTCCTCTAGTGGTGTCAGGACTTTATTAAATGCCTTCTCAAGAGCGCTGTCTTGAGTCTCTGGGGATTGATTATGTTGTTGTGCCATTAGCTTAGTGTCTGATTGGTTGTCTTGAATTCAACAAATGATACACCAAAAAATCATTTTTTTTCAAAAGCTTAATGCAACACCCAGCGGGGTATCTTGTTTGATGTGCGAGCGGCTGGTGAATAAGTTTCACTTAATAGGCTGTTTAGGCAAATAGGGTATTAAAAATATGTTTTTAACATCATATAGTTATTTGGATGTTTCTTTAAAGTTTCGATAAATAGACCCGATACTCAATCTCAATGGGGGCTGTATTCATTCTTAAATACCGCTGATTTGACAATACTTATGCGCTTGCTGCCATTGGTAAGAACAGTTAAGCAGATGAAACCAGGAGGTTAGTGAAACCATGGACTCAATAGATGGACCTACAAATATGATCGATGATCAAGCGTCTCGTTTGCAATGTGCTTTGGATGGAGCCCAAACAGCCATTATGATGGTCGATCGCGATTTTATAGTCACCTATGCTAATAAAGCGACGATGGATTTATTGGAAAAATACAAAACGGAATTTTTAGCAGCCTTTCCTAGGTTTGACCCTGGTGTTTTGATAGGTGCTTGCATTGATATGTTCCATAAGCATCCGGCACATCAACGCAAGCTTCTGGATGATGTGAGGAATCTTCCTTATCAAACTGATATCAGTATTGGCGAATTGAAATTTGCGCTAAACGTTACCGCGATGATTGATGCAGGCGGTAGCTATGTTGGTAATACCCTTGAATGGTCAGACGTAACGGCATTACGTAATCGCGAAAACCATGTGGCGCGTTTACAGGGTTCAGTTGATGCCTCAATGCAGGCGATGATTATGGTCGATCGTGATTTTGTCGTTACCTATGCAAATAAGGCGACGCAGGACCTATTAACAAAGTACAAAACGGAGTTGTCTGCTGCCTTTCCAGGCTTTGATCCAACCGCCCTGGAAGGGGTGTGTATTGACATGTTCCATAAGAACCCGGCGCACCAGCGTAAGCTGTTGGATGATGTAAGTAATCTTCCTTATCAAACCGATATTAGTATAGGTAATTTGAAGTTCGCATTGAATGTTACTGCCATTATTGACGCCGATGGCAATTATGTTGGTAACACCCTGGAATGGTCTGACGTAACGGCTTTACGTGCTAGTGAAGTGGAAATTGCACGGATGACATCGGCCGTGAAAGGGGCCGAAACGGCGTTGATGTTATGTGATAGCGACCTGAATATTACCTTTGTCAACGAAGCAGTTGTTCAGTTGCTTAACAATAGGGTGCAAGAGTTGCGGCAAATATTTCCTGGGATTGACCCTAATAACCTGATTGGGGTGAATATTGATCAATTTCACAAAAACCCTGCTCATCAACGCAGTTTGTTGTCTGATGTAAATCGGCTACCGGCAAGAAGCAAGATACGTCTCTTAGATTTGGTGTTTGAAGTGAATGCCACGGCTATCTTAGGTCCGAATGGTGAGTACATGGGCAACATGGTTGAGTGGTTAGACCTCACTGAGCAGACCAATGCTGAAGAGCAGATGGAAAAACTGATTGAAGCGGCTGTGTCCGGTGATCTTGAACAGCGCATTGATACTTCATCTTATACCGGTTTTATGAAGGGCCTGGGTGATCAAGTTAATAGCATGATGCAAGCTGTGGTTGATCCGATTCGCGAGTCGACTCGTGTCATTCAAGGTTTGGCCGAAGGTGATCTGACCCAGACGATGACGGGTGAATATCAGGGTGAGTTTGCCGTTCTACGTGATGCGTTGAACGATTCAATGACAAAATTGCAGTCGATGGTGGGAGAGATTACCCAGTCTGCCGGTAGTATTAGCAGCGGTGCTGGTGAGATTTCACAAGGTAATACTGACCTGAGTCAGCGTACAGAGGAGCAGGCGTCTTCTATTGAAGAAACAGCATCAACCATGGAAGAAATGACCAGTGTGGTCAAACAGAATGCGGATAACGCCCGCCAGGCAAATCAATTGGCTAGTGGCGCTCGACAGCAGGCTGAAAAGGGGGGTGAGGTTGTTAGCAAAGCTATTACCGCTATGTCTGAAATTAACGCCAGTAGCAAGAAGATTGAAGATATCATCAGTGTTATTGATGAGATTGCCTTTCAGACTAACCTGTTGGCACTGAATGCAGCGGTTGAGGCGGCCCGAGCCGGCGAGCAGGGGCGCGGTTTTGCGGTGGTTGCAGGTGAAGTACGAAGCCTGGCCCAACGCAGTGCGGCAGCGGCGAAAGAGATCAAAGGTCTGATTAAGGATAGTGTAGGCAAGGTTGATGAAGGTAGTCGCCTGGTCGATGAATCAGGCACTACGTTAGAGGAAATTGTGACAGCCTCTAAGAAAGTTAGCGATATCATTGCTGAAATTGCTGCAGCTGGTCAGGAGCAGGCGACCGGGATTGATCAGATCAATAAGGCGATTACCCAACTTGAGTCGGTGACACAGCAAAATGCAGCCTTGGTTGAAGAAGCAGCGGCGGCGAGTGAGTCAATGGCAAATCAATCGGTAGGCTTGCAGCATTTGGTTGGTCAGTTCACAATTGATGAATCATATTTGGATCAGGGTAGTGCTCCAGCGCCAAGAAGGGCGCCTGCGCCACAACCAGCAGCGGCTCGTCGGCCGGCGGCTCCTGCGGCAACGAGAGCTCGACCTGCACCACAAAGTGGCGGTGATGAGTGGGAAGAGTTTTAAATCCCATATAACTGTGAAAGAATGAAAGGCTGGTTTTTCCAGCCTTTTTTATGTAAGTATGAATATAGACGCATGGATCACTATTGCAGTGATCACCACCTGTTTTCTCGCTCTGATACTGACCCGTTGGGCTGCCGATGTTGTCTTGATGGGCGGGCTGACGTTGCTTTTGGTGTTTGGCATTTTGACACCAGAAGCAGCGCTGTCTGGTCTTGCCAATGAAGGCATGGTTACCGTTGCCGTATTGTTTGTTGTTTCAGCCGGCCTTAGAGAAACGGGTGCTATTAATTGGATAAGCGATACCTTGCTTGGCCGGCCCAGTTCAGTCAGTAATGCTCAGCTGCGTATCATGGCCCCGGTTGCGGCGTTGAGTGCGTTTTTGAACAACACACCGGTTGTTGCCATGTTGATACCGGCGATCAATGATTGGGCGCGTAAATATCAGCTGTCAGTCTCTAAACTATTAATGCCTCTCAGTTACGCGGCCATTGTTGGCGGAACCTGCACGTTGATCGGCACCAGCACCAATCTGATTGTAAATGGCTTGCTGATTAATGAATCCGGTGGTGAAGGGCTTTCCATGTTCGAGCTCGCTTGGGTCGGTATTCCTTGCGTGGCATTGGTGTTTTTGTATGTTTTGATTGCCAGTAAATGGCTTCTGCCTGAACGTAAATCTGCCATCACCCAGTTTTCCGATGTCCGTCAATATACGGTTGAAATGCTGGTTGAGGCTGGCAGCAGTGTTGACGGTAAATCAATTGAGGATGCAGGGCTACGTCAACTGAGTGGCTTATATCTGGTTGAGATTGAACGACGTGGCAATATTCTTCCTGCCGTTTCACCGAAAGAGCGGTTGGAGGGAAATGATCGCTTGGTCTTTGCCGGGGTAATCGATTCGGTTGTTGATTTGCAGAAGATCAGGGGCCTGAAACCCGCCTCGGATCAGGTTTTCAAGATAAATACCCCCAGGCCTGATCGTAGCTTCATTGAAGCAGTGGTCTCCGATACTAGCCCTATGCTGAGTAAAACGGTCAAGGACGGCCAGTTTAGGTCGCATTACAACGCCGTTATTATAGCCGTTTCCCGAAATGGTGAGCAGCTGAGGATGAAGATTGGTGAAGTCATTCTCCAACCGGGCGATACCTTGTTGCTGGAAGCGCCGTTAGCCTTTATCGAACAACATCGTAATTCACGTGATTTTTTTCTAGTCAGTGAGCTAGAGGGCAGTAGCCCGCCTCGTCACGATAAGGCACTTTTGTCTCTGGCCATACTGTTGGCAATGGTCGTGCTGGTTTCAACCGGGCTGGTCTCCATGCTTAAGGCTGCTTTTGTTGCCGCGGGTCTGATGATTATAAGTCGCTGCCTAACGGGGAGTAATGCGCGACGTGCTGTTGACCTTCAGGTGCTGGTTGTTATTGCGGCCTCATTTGGACTCGGTCAGGCCTTACATCAGACGGGCGGGGCGGATTACCTTGCCGGTTTGATCGTTGATCTGGCAGGAGATGGTGATCCGCTTATTGCTTTGGCGGCAGTTTATTGCGCCACTGCCTTGTTAACGGCCATGATCACTAATAATGCGGCTGCGGTGTTGATGTTTCCTGTAGTGTTATCGATGGCGATGACAATGGGTGTCAGTTACATGCCGTTTGTGATTGTGTTGATGGTGGCAGCTTCCACTAGTTTTGCGACACCGATTGGTTATCAGACTAATCTAATGGTGTTTGGCCCGGGGGGGTATCACTTTTCTGATTTCATTCGTATGGGGTTACCACTGACAGTCTTGGTTGGCGTTGTCAGCTTGTTGATAGTGCCGCTGATCTGGCCATTTTAGCCTGTCAGGCTTGAATTAGTGTAAAATGCTGGCCTTGTTATAGCCTTTATCGGCGTATTTAATTTTCTTTAATAATCATATCGTTATAAATAGGGTGCATGTAGATGACAGTATCTAAGAATATTACCTGGCACTCGGCAACAGTGACTCGTGCCGATCGTGAAAAAATGAACTCACATAAGAGTGCCATTCTTTGGTTTACGGGGCTTTCCGGTGCTGGGAAGTCAAGTGTTGCTCATGCCGTTGAAGATCGCCTTTTCAAACTTGGTTGCCGCACCTATGTGCTTGATGGTGACAATATCCGTCATGGCCTATGTAAGGATCTGGGTTTTTCTGATGCCGATCGCACTGAAAATATCCGCCGTATTGGTGAGGTGTCGAAGTTGTTCACTGATAGTGGTGTAATGGCCCTAACAGCTTTTATCTCACCATTTCGTTCTGACCGTGATGCTGTCCGTGAGCTGGTTGATGATGGTGACTTTATTGAGATTTATTGCAAATGTGATCTCAGTGTTTGTGAAGAGCGTGATGTAAAAGGTTTGTATAAAAAGGCGCGGGCAGGTGAAATTCCAGAATTTACCGGTATTAATTCACCCTATGAAGAACCGCTAAAATCAGAGATTACTGTGGATACCGCAGCACAAAGCATTGACGAAAGTGTTGAGCAGATTATCAACGCCCTGGCTGATCGAAATATCATTTCAATAAATTAATTTCTATTTGTGCCTGTCTTTTGGCAGGCACACCTTTAACTGGAGTAACAAAGCTGATGTTCGGTCTTTATTCTTTGCTGAGGCCACTCATATTTCGTCTCGATCCCGAAACAGCGCACACATTTACCCTAAAAACACTTGATATTGCCTATAAGACAGGTTTGCTTGGCCGGTCTAATACCGAGTCGTCAAAATCAATCGATGTGATGGGGCTTAAATTCCCTTCGGTGGTTGGCCTGGCGGCAGGTCTTGATAAAAATGGTGATCATATCGATGCATTGGCGGCACTTGGTTTCGGTGCGATAGAAATTGGTACCGTTACGCCCAGGCCCCAAGCGGGTAATCCCAAACCTAGATTGTTCAGATTGCCCGAAGCCGAGGCGATTATTAACCGGATGGGGTTTAATAACTTCGGTGTTGATCATCTGGTCGAGCAAGTCAAGAAATCCAGTTTTAATGGGATTGTCGGCATTAATATCGGTAAAAACTTCGATACGGCGATTGAAAATGCCGTTGATGATTATTTGATTTGTCTGAATAAAGTTTACCCACACGCAAGTTATGTGACGGTAAACATCTCTTCACCTAATACAGCCAATCTGCGTGACTTACAGTCTAAGGATCAATTAGGAGGTTTGTTGAGCGCTCTTAAAAATGCTCAGGGTAGCTTGAGTCAGGAACGTGGTAAATACGTGCCGCTGGTCTTAAAAATAGCCCCTGATATGGATGAAGAGGCTTTGCACACCGTAGCAGATGCCTTGCTAGCTCATGAAATTGATGGCGTGATTGCAACCAACACCACTATCACCAGAGACGGTGTAGAGGGTATTAAGCATGGTGATGAACAGGGCGGTCTTAGTGGCGCACCCCTGACTCAAAAATCAACTGCGGTTGTCAAAATTCTCTATGAACGGCTGGGTGAAAAGATACCTATTATTGCCGCGGGGGGAATTCTTTGTGCCGAAGATGCCCAGGCCAAGCTTGATGCCGGTGCCAAACTTGTCCAGGTCTATAGTGGTCTGATCTATCGCGGCCCCCAGCTTGTACGTGATATTAGAGAATCGTGCCATCTCAAATGAAGCCGGCGATACAGATCGACAATGTGCACAAGCACTATGGCGACGTGCACGCCCTAAAAGGGCTCAGCCTGAGTATTGAAAAGGGCGAATTTTTTGGCTTGCTGGGGCCAAATGGCGCGGGTAAATCTACCCTGATAAATATCATTGCCGGCCTAACCCGCATGGATAGTGGTCAGGTGTCAGTGATGGGCCATGATGTCGTTTCCAATTATCGCCAGTCAAGACAGTCGCTTGGCGTGGTGCCGCAAGAGCTGGTGTTTGATCCCTTTTTCTCGGTACGTGAAATTCTGCAAATCCAGGCGGGTTATTTTGCTAAGGCCAAGCAGTCATCTGTCTGGATAGATGCTTTGCTTGAGGGGCTTAATCTCACTGATAAAGCCGATTCAAATATGCGTGCTCTTTCTGGTGGCATGAAGCGGCGTGTATTGATAGCGCAGGCGCTGGTGCATAAACCTGAAGTGGTTATTTTGGATGAGCCCACTGCTGGCGTTGATGTTGAGCTTCGCAGCTCCTTGTGGGCGTTTGTTAAGGAACTGCACAATGATGGCCACACCATTGTCCTGACGACGCATTACCTGGAAGAGGCCGAGAACCTTTGCCAACGAATTGCCATTGTCAATCAGGGCCAGTTGGTTGCTTTGGATAGCAAAGAGTCGCTATTGGCGCGTGGTGTTGGCTCGACATGCACGGTGTCGGTGACCTTATCAAAGCCCATTAATAATTTGACTGAATCATTAAGAGATAAGCTTAAATCCTGCGACGATAATAGGATTGAATTTGTCCTTAACCGTGATACTGACACAATAATTTCCTTGGTTGATAGTTTGCGAACCATTGGCGCTGAGATCATAGATCTGCGTACTGAAGACGCTGATCTAGAAGATGTTTTTATTGAGCTTACCAAGCAGGCCAACGGATGAACTGGCGGGGGATGTATACGCTTTTTCATAAAGAGCTGAGACGATTTGCCAAGGTCGCTTTGCAAACAGTCTTGGCGCCAATCATGACGTCATTGCTTTATTTGTTGGTTTTTTCGCACGTGCTGGAAGAGCATGTAAATGTCTATAACGATGTTAGCTACACAGCCTTCCTGATTCCCGGTCTAATGATGATGTCCATCATACAAAACTCGTTTGCCAACAGTTCTTCAAGTCTGGTGCAGTCTAAAGTGACCGGCAATATTATTTTTGTATTATTAACGCCGCTGTCATATCTCGAGTTTTATCTCGCGTTTTTAGGTTCGTCTATTGTCCGTGGATTATCAGTTGGGTTAGGGATATTTTTAGTTGCCAGTTTTTTTGTCGATTTACCATTACACAATGTTTTATGGTTGTTGGTATTTGCAATTTTTAGCAGCGCTGTGCTCGGCAGTCTTGGCATTATTGCTGGAATTTGGGCTGAAAAATTTGATCATATGGCTGGTTTTCAAAATTTTATAATTATGCCTCTGTCATTCCTGAGTGGTGTCTTCTATTCTATTCATTCGTTGCCTGAATTTTGGCAGATATTGTCAAAATTCAACCCATTCTTCTATATGATTGACGGTTTTAGATACGGCTTTTTTGGCGTTGCTGATGTCAATCCTTATTTAAGTTTGTTGGTTGTATCGTTGTTTTGGCTAGGTTTGGCCAGTCTTACCTTGTTTTTGCTGCACAAAGGCTACAAACTGCGTGATTGAACCGGCTTATTGAATAACTGTCTAAAGAGTAAGTTTAGTGGGGTTATAGTGTTAGGCCAGTCCAAGATAAAATGTCTGCCAAACTGGATTACATGAATGCGTAAATATATCCGCCATCCATCTGATATCCCAATTGAGGTTGACGGGGTTGATGTGCAAAACATCGAGAGCTTACACGATGTAAGTTTTGGCGGGCTTTCCTTCGTTTCAAAAAACAGAATCAAGTCAGGTTCTAAAATCAACATTACGATTAAGTTTGTTAATCCATCTTTTGTTTCGTTGACTATCGTCAAATGGTGTCGAAAACGTGGCGACCATTATGATGTTGGTGTCTCATTTTGTGATCCCGAAGATGCTTATCGCGCCCGTATGATCGAACAGATATGCCATATTGAGCATTATAAGCGGGAGGCGCTGATAAAAGAGGGAAGAAAACTTACTGGAGAACAAGCTGCATTGGAATGGATACAGCGATATGCCGCTAAATTTCCTAGTTTTGAGCATCAAGAATAACAATATAGGTTTTTATGAATGTACTCATAACAGGTGCCGGTAGAGGAATAGGGCTGGGTTTTGTTCAGTATTATCTAAATCAAGGTGCCAATGTTTGGGCTTGTTACCGCTCAGATGCAAGTTTGTTGCGAAAAATAGATAATGACAATCTCACTATTGTTCGATGGGATGTTGTCGATGACCAGTCGACTAAAAATGTAGATATTCTTTCTGCTGAGTTGGATCTTCTGATTAATAATGCGGGTGACTACGGACCCAATAAACAGCAAGGGCAGTGCCTGGATAGTATTACGCCAGAATCGATGTTGTCAGTATTTGATGTTAATTGTGTTGGTCCGTTGAGGGTTGTACAAAAGCTAAAGGACAAGGTGATTGCGGCTAAGGGAAAAATAGCCAATATAAGTTCAAAAATGGGTTCTATTGAAGAAAATTCCAGTGGTGGTTGTTACGCCTATAGGGCGTCAAAGGTTGCGCTGGTTATGGTGTCAAAGTCCATGGCTGTTGACTTGGCTCCTTTTGAGGTCCGGGTGCTGGCCTTACACCCTGGATGGGTGAAGACTGATATGACTTCACATAATGGTTTGATTAGTGTCGATGAGTCAGTTTCCGGCATGGCAGACATTATCGAAAATATTGATCAATACAGTCCAGGTACATTTGTAAGCTTTGATGGCAAGGTAATCCCATATTAACCTTTGGTTAGGGCATTTCTTCTGCGGGTGATTCCAGTGCCTGTTTGATCGATAGCTCTAGTGCTTTGAGATTAGCCTCTGATTGTAAAGCCGAGTGGTATTTACCATTGCAATAAAGAAAAAAAGAGGGCAGGTGGAAGACATCAAACTCCTCGGTTAGGGCTTGATCTAATCCAGCATCAATTTTATATATGGAAACATCGGGGCGTTGCTTGCTGAATTGCTCAAGTACATTATCCCAGTGTCGGCACGACATACATTCTTTGCTGGAAAAAAATACGATTGCAATGCCGGCGGTAGACTCCAGTGTCTGGTGAAATTCGAATTGCTCAAGTGCGTTTACTGTGGCCATGACATGCTCCTCATAATTGCGTGTCATTTTACGGTAATTCAAGAAAGAGAATGTTTCAAGCTTATTCAGGCTTAATAATACTAAAGCTACTTCCTTCTTTGATTCCCAGGGTTTTTGCACTTCCTGCAGCTAATTCCAGAGCAAACTGCGCTGGTTTTTTATTAGTATAAGTTTTACAAGCAGTTACTTTACAAGGCTGAATATTGTAATGTGTTTCTATTAGTTGACCATTTTGGTCGAAAAAGATTAGATCAAGTGGGATAAGTGTTTCTTTCATCCAGAATGAAATTATTTGTGGCTCGGAATAGACAAATAACATTCCAGTGTTCGGTGCTAAAAATTTTCTATGCATTAAGCCGCGGCTTCGTTCTTCAGCGCTAATGGCTAGTTCGACGCTGAGAATATGATTATTAATTTGGATGTTTGTGACATCTGCTAATGCACTATTGAAGAAAAATATCTTTAGTAAAAAAGTCGATATAACAAGAACAAAGGTTGCTTTGAATCGTGGCAAGATTAAGAAAGTAATTGTCTTATTAATGATTTAACTTCTTTGGGCTCGAAGGGTTTGTCACACAAGGCTGAAACTCCTGCTTGCTTTACGCCAGCGAGATGAGTGCTTGTTGCTTCACTGGTAACCATAAGAATGGGGATTGTTTTTTGCTGGCTTTGTTCGCGCACGTATTTGGTTAGTTCTTTTCCGTCCATTTCCGGCATGTTGTAATCAGTAACAATAAGGTCAAAGAAGTTACTGTTGAGAATGTCAACAGCTTCCTTGCCATCGTTTGCCTTGGTTATGTTTTCAACGCCTAGATTAGTCAGCACCTTTGAAATGTGATTGCGTGCGGTTAGGCTGTCGTCAACGACAAGTACAGCCAGGTCTTCAATGACGATTTCTTTCATGTCTAGCGTTTCTGGTTCAATGAACTCTAGAGTTGAATGCAAGGCACGAGTAAGGTCGTCAATTTTAAACGGCTTGGGTAGTATTGCGATTACACCGGCTTGTCTTATAGGTTCAAGAAAATAATCTGAATCTTCACTGGATATCAGCATGAAAGGAATATCTTCAAGTGCTTCGTGGTTTCGCATGGACTGTACAAGTTCCGTGCCGGTCATGTCTGGCAAGTGCATGCTGCTTATGACAAGATCCGGTTTGAATTTGTGCAGGTCAGCAATGGCCGTAGTGCCTTCACTAAAGCGCTCTAGTTGTGTCACTCCGATGTTATTCAGTTGTTTTTGAATTACACGCCATTGGGTCGAGGAGGGCTCGACAATAGTGATAGCTAGATCTGTAATGCGCATTTTTTCTGACATTGCTGCTTATGTCCTGTTGTAACTTGCTTATATGTTGTGCTATCGGCCACTGGGTGGCTAAATTTAGCTCAGTGACTCTTTACTAATAGAGTGAAACGCCTTCGTTGTTAAACATAGCCGTCAAACGGATTAATGGTAAACCAATTAGGGTGTTTGGATCATCACCTTCGAGGCGTTGAAATAGGGAGATTCCTAAGCCTTCTGATTTAAATGAGCCGGCGCAGTTGTATGGCTGTTCGCTGTTTAAATAGCCTTCAATTTCTGCGTTAGTGAGTGTGCGAAAGTAGACAGCGAAGGGACAGACCTCAACCTGTAGGTTGCCTGTTTTTGCATTGAACAATACTAGCGAAGTTAGAAATAGTACCTTCTTACCTGATGCGGCCTGTAGTTGCTGGACTGCTGTCTGGTGATCGCCAGGCTTGCCGAGGATGTTGCCATCCAATACAGCACACTGATCCGAGGCAATGATCAATGCGTCAGGCTGTCTTGCTGCGACTGCTTTGGCCTTTTCTTGTGCCAGTCGTGCGACTAGCTTTTCCGGCGTTTCATTTTTCAGTGCTGTTTCATCAATATCAGGTGAATCACAGATGAAATCTAGCCCAAGTTTTTCAAGTAACTGCCGGCGAAATGGTGATGAAGATGCCAGTACAATTTTCGTCTCCATTTATAAGCTATTCGATTTCTATCAAGGTTTCATCAGGATTGACGGTGTCACCTTTTTGAATGTGTACGGCGACTACCTTGCCTGAAATTGGTGCTTGAATTTCGGTTTCCATTTTCATTGCTTCGGTAACGAGGAGGGCATCCCCTTCCTTAACTTCGTCGCCTTCTTTGACTAATACATCTACTATGCTGCCAGGCATTGAGGTGGTGACATGGCCAGGTTGTTTGGCCTGTGGTCGTTTGCTGCCCTTGGTCCTGGCAGGTAGAACTTCACCGCTGTCAGCTAGACCGATTTCTTCTAGTGTTTCGACCATGATTTCTTCTGGCACACCATCTACTGAGACGTAGAACGGACGACGATTATCTGATTTGTGACCTGTCCCGGTGACTTTGATGTTATAGGCTTCGCCATGCATCGAGACATTAAATTCAACGGGGGTTGCACCGCTGCTATCATTTTGACCAACAGTCTCAAGTGGCTCAGGTACCAAGGTGCCTGCGGCGCGTTCTTCAAGAAAGGTTCGGCCGACATCTGTAAACATGGCGAAGGTTAGAACATCCTCTTCGCTTGTTGATAGTTCAGCAACGTCTTTACGTAATTTATCCATTTCTGGTTGTAATAAATCAGCAGGGCGACAGTCAATGACATCTTCATTGCCGATGGCCATTTGTCGAACGATATCATTAACTTTGCCTGGTGCTTTACCGTAGCGACCCTGCAGATAGAGTTTAACTTCGTTACTTATATTTTGATAACAGGCGCCTGACAGAATGTTCAGCACCGCCTGAGTGCCAACAATCTGAGATGTTGGCGTGACCAGAGGCGGGTAGCCCAGGTTTTCACGTACCCGTGGTACTTCTTCAAGCACCTCATTCATGCGCTCCAAAGCGCCTTGCTCCTTAAGCTGATGAGCAAGGTTTGAGATCATGCCACCGGGGATTTGATTCACTTGAACCCGGGTATCAACACCAGTGAACTCACTTTCAAAGCGGGCATATTTTTTTCGTACACCGAAAAAATAGAAGCCAATCTGTTGCAGCAACTCAAGATCCAGACCAGTGTCATACGGCGTATCTCTAAAAGCCGCGACCATGCTTTCGGTCGGTGAATGGCTGGTGCCGCCCGAAAAGGTTGAAATTGCAGTGTCTATATGACGACAGCCATGTTCAATCGCTTTGAGGTGACACATTTCCGCCAGGCCAGCGGTGGCATGTGAATGTAAATGGATAGGAATATCGACGGCCGTCGTCAGTGCATCGACGAGATTTGCTGTTACCGTGGGTGTTAAAAGCCCAGCCATGTCTTTGATGGCAATACTGTCACAACCCATTGTCTTGAGTTGTTTTGCCATGTCAACGAATTTAGGAATGTCGTGAACGGGGCTGGTGGTGTAGCAAATGGTTCCCTGGGCATGTTTACCAGCCTTTTTAACCGACTCAATTGAGACGCGTAGGTTACGGGTATCGTTAAGGGCATCAAATATGCGAAATACATCGATACCATTTTCAGCAGAGCGTTCAACAAAGGCCTGAACAACATCATCGGAGTAGTGACGATAGCCAAGCAGATTTTGCCCACGTAACAGCATTTGCAATGGTGTCTTGGGTAAGGCGTCTTTCAGCTTGCGCAGGCGTTCCCATGGGTCTTCCTTGAGAAAGCGTATGCATGAGTCAAATGTTGCGCCGCCCCAGACTTCCAGTGACCAATAGCCTACCTGATCGAGCTTTTCACAAATTGGCAACATGTCTTCCGTACGCATGCGGGTGGCGATCAGTGACTGATGACCATCACGTAAAACAGTGTCGGTAATATGTACTTTATCCATAAGTGTTTTAACTTTTGTTATCGTCCAAGATGTGCCGCTATTGCCACGCCGATTGCGGCTGCCAGTTCACGCGGGGCACGTTTAATAGAATAGTTTGCCAGTTCGGGATGGCTTTCTACAAAACTGGTGTCGAATACGCCATTCTGAAATTCCTGTGATTTAACGATTTCAATCTGGTATGGAATGGTGGTCTTGATGCCGTATACACCAATGTCATTCAGGGCGCGTTCGGCCCTATCTAATAGGTCATCCCAGGTTAGTGCCCAAACGGTCAGTTTTGCGCACATGGAATCGTAGTAGGGAGGTATTTCATAACCGCTGTATATCGCAGCATCAGTTCGTACACCTGGGCCACCAGGGGCAAAATAGCGGGTAATTCGGCCAAAGCTGGGTAAAAAGTCGTTTTTTGGATCCTCTGCATTGATCCGAAATTCCATGGCGTAACCACGCAGTTGGATATCGTCCTGGCTAAAACGCAGTTTCAGGCCTGAAGCGATGCGGATTTGTTCCTGAACAATATCAACACCGGTTATTTGCTCTGAGACACAATGCTCCACTTGCAGGCGGGTGTTCATCTCCATGAAATAGAAGTTGTCGTCATGATCGAGTAGAAATTCAACTGTACCGGCATTTTCATAGCCCACTGCTTTGGCGGCACGCACAGCCAGGTCGCAGACATAGCTACGTTGTTCATCGGATAATTGTGGTGAAGGGGCAATTTCAACCAGTTTTTGGTGGCGTCGCTGGATGGAGCAATCACGTTCAAACAAGTGGATCACATTGCCGTGACTATCAGCCAATATCTGTACTTCGATGTGACGGGGGTTAACAACGCATTTCTCAATGAAAACATCGGCGCTGCCAAAGGCCTTGGTCGCCTCTGATATTACGCGGTCGTAGCTTGGGCCTAATTCGGACTCATTTTCACAGCGTCGGATGCCGCGGCCGCCACCGCCTGAGGTGGCCTTGAGCATGATTGGGTAACCGACATCGGCGGCGCAACTAATGGCGGCCTCAACCGACTCAACATTACCTTTACTGCCTGGGGTAACCGGAATGCCGGCGTTGATCATGGCCGTGCGGGCCTCAATTTTGTTTCCCATGCGCAGAATGGTTGCAGCGTCGGGGCCAATGAACTTGATCCCGCGTCGCTGGCAAATTTCAGCCAATTGCGGATTTTCTGACAAAAACCCATAACCTGGATGGAGGGCGTCGCAGCCGGTGGCGACGGCTAGATTTACAATTCGGTGGGCATTCAAATAGCCGGCAACGGTTTCAGGCCCGAGATTATAGGCTTCATCAGCCTTTTTGACGTGTAGGGAGTGACGATCTGCATCGGTGTAGATTGCCACGGATTTGATGCCCATTTCGGCACAGGCCCTGACTATCCTGACCGCAATTTCTCCCCGGTTAGCAATGAGAATTTTTTTTATCATATTGATTTATATGTGCATTTTATCGATGTGCCAAAGCTGGGAAGAGACAAACTCGCAACCAGTGCTGAGAATTAGGTCGGCCCGACCCTGAGATCCATTACTGATTTCTACGAGAAAGCCTATCTCAAGTCAAGCGGTTGTGTGGTAACAGAGTGAAAAATAAGAAATTTCTTTGACAGAGTAGGGTATTCCATTTATCATTCGCCGCCATGCAAGACCAGCACTTACCAACACAAATTGCTCCCTTTAAACTGGCCCGTCAGGGACAGGCCTTGCAGGGTATTGTTGGTGTAGATGGCCTGGAGCGTTTGGCAACGCTTTTAAGTGATAACAATGGCCGCATTGAAGTGTCGCTGCAGTTTGGTAAAAACCAGCAGGGAATCAACTTTGTGCGTGGCCATTTGAGCGCTGAGGTGAATATGATTTGCCAGCGTTGCATGAAACCGATGCCTGTGCGGGTTAAGGCAGACATATCACTGGGGATTGTTTCCAGTGATGAGCGTGCAGCCCAGCTGCCAGAGGAATTTGAAGCGTTGATTGTTGAAGAAGAGCCAGTTGCGCTGGCCAGGATAGTGGAAGATGAATTAATTCTTGCCTTGCCTATCGTTGCGCTGCATGAAAACCAAGGCTGCGAACCAGTATTGAAAAAACTGCAGGCTGAAGCAAGCAAAATAGAGCAAGCGGAGCAAAAAACTAATCCGTTTGCAGCGTTGTCAGATTTGAAGCAACAACACTAGAGTTATAAGTACCGAAAGAGAAAATAGGAGTTTTAAGCATGGCTGTTCAAAAGAGTAAAAAGACCCCATCACGTCGCGGTATGCGTCGTTCACATGACGCACTGAGTGGGCCAACGCTGTCTGTTGACGCAACTTCTGGTGAAGTTCATCGTCGTCACCACGTAACTGCTGATGGTTACTATCGTGGTAATAAGGTAGTTGCCGACAAAGGCGAGTAAACCTTGAGTTTTACTATCGCCCTAGATGCTATGGGCGGCGATCACGGCCCGAATGTGGTTGTGCCTGCCGCCCTTAGTGTTTTAAAGGAAGTAAAAGATCTTAAACTGATTTTGGTTGGAGATCATGAACGCCTAGTTGAAGAGTTGAAGAACCATGGTGCCGACGTCGGTTCTCGACTGCAGCTTAAACATGCCTCGCAACAAGTAGAAATGGATGAGTTGCCATCGGTTGCTTTACGCGGCAAGAAGGACTCTTCCATGCGAGTTGCCATCAACCTAGTACGTGATGGTGACGCCTCTGCCTGTGTCAGTGCCGGCAATACCGGTGCCTTGATGGCGACATCCCGTTTTGTATTAAAAATGCTGCCTGGGGTTGATCGTCCAGCCATTATCTCTGCCTTACCTACCACTACAGGTCATACTCATATGCTTGATCTCGGTGCCAACGTTGATTCAAGTGCTGATGAATTGTTTCAGTTCGCGGTGATGGGGTCGGTGTTGGTGCAAGCCGTTGATGGTACTCAGCGCCCAACAGTTGGGCTACTGAATATTGGCGAAGAAGAAATCAAAGGCAATGAGCGTGTCAAAGAGGCAGCGCGAATGCTTGCTGAAAGCGATATCAACTATGTTGGTTACGTTGAAGGTAATGATATTTTCAAGGGCACTGTAGATGTTGTCGTTTGTGATGGTTTTGTTGGTAATGTCGCCTTGAAAACCACCGAAGGTGTCGCGAGCATGATCTCTCATTTCATGAAAGAAAATTTCTCTCGTAACCTATTTACCAAAATGGTGGCAGTGATTGCCATGCCAGTGCTGAAGGCGTTAAAAAACAGGATTGACCCGAGACGGTACAACGGTGCAAGTTTTGTCGGCCTCAATGGTATTGTCGTGAAAAGCCATGGCGGTGCTGATGCTTTTGCCTTCGCTAATGCGATTAAAGAAGCCATTCGGGAAGTTGAAAAGTCGGTGCCAGAAAAGATTAACCAGCAACTGGAAAATCTTTTAACTGAACAACAGGTGGGCTAACGTGACGTATTCAAGAATCACTGGAACTGGCAGCTTTCTGCCTGAAAAAGTCCTTAGCAACCACGATCTGGAAAAGATGGTGGAGACCTCTGATCAATGGATTAAAGAGCGTACCGGCATAAGTAAACGTCATATTGCCGCTGAAGGTGAAACCACCTGTGATCTGGCAGAGGCCGCCGCACGTAACGCGCTGGAAGCGGCGGGTGTTACGGCGGCTGAAATCGACTTGGTTATTGTTGCCACGACTACCGCTGACAAGGTTTTCCCCAGCACTGCCTGCTTGATACAAAAACGCCTTGGCATCCATGGCTCAGCGGCATTTGATGTGCAAGCGGTCTGCTCTGGTTTTATCTATGCTATTACTGTTGCGGACAAGTTTATTCGCACAGGTAGTGCCAAAAAAGCCTTGGTGATCGGTGCCGAAACCCTGTCTCGTATTACTAACTGGGAAGATCGTGGTACCTGTGTCCTGTTTGGTGATGGCGCTGGTGCTGTTGTGCTTGAGGCCAGTGATGAGCCAGGTATTCTCTCGACTCACCTCCATGCAGACGGTCGCCACGATGAATTGTTGCATGTGCCTGCCGGTATTTCGACCAACTATGAATTGGTCAAGCAAGGCAAAGCCTATATGGAAATGCAGGGTAACGAAGTCTTTAAAATGGCTGTCCGTACCTTGGGCCGTATTGTTGATGAAACCCTGGCTGCCAATGGCATGGAAAAAAGTGATATTGACTGGCTAGTGCCGCACCAGGCCAATATTCGCATAATAGCCGCCACAGCCAAAAAACTGAACATGCCGATGGATAGGGTTGTCGTGACGGTCGGTGAACATGGCAATACCTCGGCGGCCTCGGTGCCATTGGCGCTTGATGTTGCTGTCCGTGATGGCCGTATTAAAAAGAATGATACAGTTCTGCTTGAGGCCTTCGGAGGCGGCTTTACCTGGGGTTCGGTGCTATTAAAGTTTTAATTTAAACAATTAGTTAAAACATATTTCAAGGTAAGTTTTTATGTCTTTTTCAATCATTTTTCCTGGTCAGGGTTCTCAATCTCTGGGCATGCTGGCCGAGCTTGGTGATAACTGGCCACAAGCTTCTGAAACATTCAATCAGGCGAGTGAAGCACTTGGATATGACTTGTGGAAATTGGTACAGGAAGGTCCTGAAGCTGATCTGAATCAAACAGATAAAACCCAACCTGCCATGCTGGCTGCAGGCATAGCCTGCTGGCGCGTTTGGCTGGCTGCCGGTGGTGCTACGCCAAGCCATTTTGCCGGGCATAGTTTAGGTGAATATACGGCCCTGGTGGCCTCTGGTGCGATTGAATTTTCCGCTGCAATCAAGCTGGTGGAAAAGCGCGGCCAACTTATGCAGGCGGCTGTGCCTCAAGGGCAGGGTGCCATGGCAGCAATCCTTGGCCTGACTGATGAACAGGTGATTGAGGCTTGTGACCAGGCTGCTCAGGGCGAAGTCGTTCAGGCGGTTAATTTTAATGCACCAGGACAGGTTGTAGTTGCGGGTGCCACTGCCGCTGTTGAGCGCGCTGTAGATGCTGCTAAACAAGCGGGCGCCAAACGAGCCTTGATATTGCCAGTCAGTGTCCCCTCACACTGCTCGCTAATGAGTGAGGCGGCTGATGAACTGGCTAAATCGCTTAATGAGCTTGAAATCAACATCCCAGAGATTAAAGTAATTCACAATGTTGATGTGGCTACACATGAGTCTGCCGCTGCAATTCGTGATGTGTTGGCTAAACAGTTATACAGCCCGGTACGCTGGGTAGAAACAATTCAGGCTTTATCGCAGTCAGGTGTGAGTTCTTTGGTTGAATGCGGGCCAGGCAAAGTGTTGGCCGGCCTTACCAAGCGCATTAATCGCGAAGTGACGGCATTGCCAGTATTTGATGCTGCCTCATTGGCCAAAGCGCTTGAAGCTCACACAGCTTAAAAATTCAATAGGAAATAATCAATGACACTGGAAAATCAAATTGCATTGGTGACAGGTGCCAGCCGTGGTATTGGCAAGGCAATTGCGCTTGAGCTTGGCAAGCAGGGTGCTGTGGTTATCGGTACTGCAACTTCAGAAAGTGGGGCAGAAGCTATTTCTAGCTATGTGTCAGAGAATAATATTAAAGGTGCGGGTATGGCACTTAACGTGACCTCTCAGGAGTCTATTGACGCCCTAATGGCGCAACTTACCAATGATTTCGGTGTGCCCACAATTCTGGTAAATAATGCCGGCATTACCCGCGACAACTTGCTGATGCGTATGAAAGGTGACGAGTGGGATGACATCATGGAAACCAATCTCAAGTCTGTGTTTCGGATGAGCAAGGCCTGCCTGCGTGGCATGATGAAGGCTAAGCAGGGGCGTGTAATTAATATTGCTTCTGTGGTTGGCGAAACGGGCAACCCTGGCCAAACCAACTATTCAGCAGCCAAAGCAGGAATTTTTGGATTTACCAAGTCAATGGCCCGTGAAGTTGCCTCGCGAGGTATTACTGTCAATGCTGTTGCACCGGGTTTTATTGATACCGATATGACCAAGGGGCTGCCAGAAGAGCAAAAAGAGGCGCTAATGAAACAGGTTCCATTGGGCCGATTGGGTAAACCGGAAGAAATAGCCGCTGCAGTTAGCTTTCTGGCTTCCCCAGGTGCTGCCTACATTACCGGCTTTACCGTTGATGTGAATGGCGGTATGTATATGGGTTAAAAGGAATTTTTTGCTTGAGTCTTAAACTCAGGATTTAAAGATTAACAGTTTTATTTAGATTTCCTGTATTATTTGCCGCGGCCTTACTTGCAACTCGCGGCGAACTGGATAAAATACCGACCGCAGCCAGGTCTGCATATAAAATACCTTTGGAGGAAGAATTTATCATGAGCACTATCGAAGAACGCGTCAAAAAGATTGTCATTGAGCAACTTGGAGTTAAAGAAGACGAAGTAACTACCGAAGCTTCATTCGTAGATGATCTGGGCGCAGATTCTCTTGATACCGTTGAACTGGTAATGGCTCTTGAAGAAGAGTTTGAGTGTGAGATTCCTGATGAAGAAGCTGAAAAGATTACTACTGTCCAGCAAGCCATCAGCTACATCAATTCAAATCAGGGCTAAAACAACAGCCTAACCAAGGCCGCAGCATCGCTTTATATTCATTTGAATTAGGCGTCGCTAGCGGCCTTTGTTTTTACTACTGCACTAAGATTCGTTCGAATACTTTAGAGGTTAAATCAGAGTGACTAAACAACGTCGTATCGTTTTGACAGGGATGGGCATGGTTGGCCCAGTGGGTCTAACTGTCAAAGAATCCTGGGACAATATTCTCGCAGGCAAGAGCGGTATTGCGCCTATTACTCATTTTGATGTTTCTGAATTTAGTGTTCAATTCGGTGGTTCGGTGCATGGTTTTGATGTCACCAATTACATCTCGAAAAAAGAATCCCGCAAGATGGACCCCTTTATCCATTACGGCATCGCTGCGGCTAAAGAGGCCATTGAAGATTCAGGTTTGGAAGTGACCGAAGCAAATGCCGATCGCATTGGTGTGATGGTGGGTTCTGGAATTGGTGGTTTGTCGGGGATAGAGAAAGGTCGTCAGACCTTTGATAAATCCGGTCCACGTAAAATTTCACCTTTCTTTGTGCCCAGTAACATCATCAACATGATCTCGGGCAATATCTCCATCATGTATGGCATGAAGGGACCCAACCTGGCGATTGTCACCGCCTGTACTACCGGCACTCACAATATTGGCGAAGCTGCACGTATCATCGAACGCGGTGATGCAGATGCGATTGTTGCCGGTGGTGCTGAAATGGCAACCTCGCCAACTGGCCTGGGCGGATTTGCAGCAGCTAGGGCCTTGTCTACTCGTAATGATGATCCAAGTACTGCTAGTCGTCCGTGGGACAAAGACCGTGATGGTTTTGTCTTGAGTGATGGCGCTGGTGTTGTCATGGTCGAAGAGTATGAACACGCCAAAGCGCGCGGCGCGAACATTTATGCTGAACTGACTGGTTTTGGCATGAATGGCGATGCCTATCACATGACTTCGCCAAGCGAGGGCGGTGAAGGTGCAGCCAAATGTATGGCACTAGCGCTGAAAGATGCAGGCATTAATCCAGATCAAGTTGATTACATTAACGCCCATGGTACATCGACACCTGCGGGTGACAGAGCTGAAACCATGGCGGCTAAAAAAATGTTTGGTGATCACGCCTATAAGCTGGCTATGAGTTCTACTAAATCCATGACCGGCCATCTATTGGGGGCTGCTGGCGGCATTGAAGCCATTTTTACTGCGCTTGCGATTCGCGACCAAGTTGCACCTCCGACCATAAACTACGGCACGCCTGATCCTGATTGTGATCTCGATTATGTGCCAAACGAAGCGCGGCCAATGAAGATTGATGGGGCGATCTCTAATTCGTTTGGTTTCGGTGGCACCAACGGCTCGCTTGTTCTTTCTAGAATCTAGCCCGATTGTAGGATGTAAAAATCCTGTGCCAGTTTAAGGTCTAAGTCGTTGGTTGATCAATCACAACACTGTCTCAAGCTGGATTATGAATTCGATCTGCTGCGTCTGCATCAGCTCAATCCAGAGCGTTATCCTCACCTGCTTGAAAGTGTGCTGCATGGTACACCGCAGTCGCGTTATGACATTCTGTTTGCCTTTCCTGATGAAACCATCAGCTCTGCCATTGCTCCTGATAGCCAAGCGTTTCTGCCGCAGCTGGATCAGGCCTGGCAACAGCAACGTCTAACCATCGAGCAATCTGAGCTGCCATTTAATGGTGGTTGGTTTGTCTATCTAGGCTATGAGCTGGCTAATGAGATTGAACCCTCTCTTGATTTGCCAGCATCAACAAGCCCATTGCCCACAGCGTTTGCCACCCGTATTCCGGCGGCAGTGATTAGAGACCACCAAGTGGGATGCTGTTATCTTGTCAGCGAACCGGGCTCGGAATCACTTTTGTCGCAGATAAAACAGGACATTGCTGGGCTCGCCACTGTTAGCGAATTTGTTGTTAAGCCGCAAGTTCTCAGCATCGTCGAAGACCAGCCCGATAGCTTTATTGATGGTGTCAAAAGAATCCGCAGTTACATTCATGAAGGCGATGTGTTTCAGGCAAATCTATCGCGCGCCTGGCAAATGGAGTTAGCTGAAACGACTGCTTCACAACTGTATCAATCTCTGCGCGACAATAATCCTGCACCGTTTGCTGCGTTGGTCACGTTTCAGGGTAAGGCGATTATCAGCTCTTCACCTGAACGTCTGGTCGACATTGTTGATGGCCAGGTCAGCACTCGTCCGATTGCTGGCACACGTCCACGAGGTACCGACCAAGTTGCCGACCAGGCTAATTCAGAAACCCTGCTGGCTCATCCAAAAGAGCGGGCCGAGCATGTGATGTTGATTGACTTGGAACGTAATGACCTAGGACGAGTCTGCCAACCGGGCACAGTCAAGGTTGACGAATTGATGGTGCTTGAGTCATATGCCCATGTGCACCATATAGTTTCCAATGTTAGTGGTCAGCTTCGGCCAGAAATAACGCCGGTCGATGTGATCCGCGCGGTCTTTCCCGGAGGCACCATTACCGGATGTCCAAAGGTTCGTTGCATGCAGATTATTCAGGAACTAGAACAGACATCACGCGGAGTCTATACAGGTTCTGTTGGTTACATTAGTCACTGTGGTCGCATGGATCTCAATATCCTGATCAGAACCATGTTGCTGGATGGTAATCAACTCAGTTTTCGCACGGGTGCAGGAATTGTTGCTGACTCCGTTGCCGAGTCTGAACTACAAGAAACTCGCGCAAAAGCACGCGGCTTGTTAAGAGCGTTGGGGATAGATGATGTTTCTGCTTAACGGAGAAAAATCAGATTCACTAAGCTTGCAGGATAGGGGGCTGCAATATGGCGATGGTCTGTTTGAAACCATTGCCGTTCGCAATCAGCAGTTGGAATTCTGGCAACTCCACATGCAACGCTTGCTTGATGGCTGTCAGCGGTTGCGTATTCCATTGCCTGATCCGGAACAGTTGTTAGCAGAAGCGTGCGTTCTGCTTGATGGTCGTACTGATGCTGTACTGAAGGTTGTTATCACTCGAGGCCAGGGTGGACGAGGTTATCGAGCGCCGACTGAGTCAAATTCAAAACCAAGCCAAATCCTGGCTGTTTATGAGTTGCCCGACTATCCAGCCGAAAACCAAGCTAATGGCATTGTCGTAAGATACTGTGACACAAGACTCGGCACCAGTCCTACGCTTGCCGGTATCAAACACCTAAACCGACTTGAGCAAGTCTTGGCACGCTGTGAGTGGCAGGATGAGGCTATCTTTGAAGGCCTTATGCTGGCAGCTCATGGCCGTGTCACGGAAGGCACCATGAGTAACCTGTTTTTTGTCAAAGAAGGCATTCTATGCAGTCCTGATTTATCAAACGCTGGGGTGGTAGGTATCATGCGTGAGATGATCTTTGAATTTGCCCATAAACAGAAAATTCCTGTAGAGATTGCCCATTTCAGCAAGGCTGATTTAAGTGCTGCGGATGAAGTCTTTATATCAAATTCGCTGATTGGCGCTTGGCCGGTTCGTCAGCTAGAACAACAACAGTTTTCTATCGGAGCTGTCACACAGCAGATCATTTCCGCTGTCAATGCTGCCCGGTTAAAAGATGCCAGCCATGAAGTCATCTAAGCTGATAATCAAAATTATTGCTGTGCTGTTTTTGGTCATCTGTATTGCCAGTGGCTGGTTTGTGCTGCAACTAACTAGTTTTAAAAATAGCTCTATCAATTTAAATCATGAACAGGTGTTTGTCATCGCGCCTGGTTCCAGTCTCAACAAGATTGCCTATGCCATGCAAGCCGAAGGGCTGATTGACCAACCTCGTTATTTAACCTTGCTGGGGCGCTGGTATGGCCATGCCGCCAAACTTAAAGTCGGGGAGTTTTTGTTAACGCCAGGTATGACACCACTGCAAGTGCTGGATAAGATAGTCGCCGGTGATGTGCTGCAATATAGCTTAACCGTGGTGGAAGGCTGGAGCTTTAAACAGATGCTGCAGGCTGTGCATAGCAATGAAAAACTAAAGCATGAGCTCAAGGGTTTAAGCGCAGAACAAATAATGCAAAAACTGGGCAAGCCAGGTGAGCACCCTGAAGGCCGGTTTCTGCCTGAGACCTATTATTTCACCGCTGGCATGACGGATGTTGATTTTCTTAAACGTGCCTATGAGGCAATGCAGCAAGAGCTGCAACAGGCGTGGCAACAACGTGATGAGGGATTGCCGTACCAATCAGCCTATGATGCTCTAATCATGGCCTCGATCATTGAAAAAGAAACCGCTGTGCCATCTGAACGTGCCGAGATTGCCGGCGTGTTTGTCCGTCGCCTACAGAAAAATATGCGCTTGCAGACCGACCCTACGGTGATCTACGGCATCGGCGAGAGTTACGACGGCAATATCAGACGGCGTGATCTAAGGCGTGACACGGCCTATAACACCTATACTCGCCATGGCCTGACACCAACGCCGATTGCCTTGCCCGGTGTCGATGCCATTCATGCCGCCCTGCATCCGGCCAAAGGTGATAGTCTCTACTTTGTTTCCAAGGGCAATGGTAGTCATTATTTTTCTGCCACTCTGAAAGAGCACATCAAGGCAGTGCGGAAATATCAACTCAAACGTAAATAGTGAATAGAAAGAGACCAGCATGAGCCGAGGATTATTCATAACCGTGGAAGGCATAGAAGGGGTGGGTAAATCCACCAATTTGGAATATGTGAATGAGTCGCTAGTTGCTGCAGGCATTGATGTGGTTGTGACCCGCGAGCCAGGTGGTACCGATTTAGGTGAAAAGATTCGTGGCCTGTTGCTGGATCATCGCAACACCACCATGGCCGACGATACCGAGTTGCTATTGATGTTTGCCGCCCGGGCCCAACACCTGGCTGAAGTCATCGAGCCAGCGTTGGCACAGGGTCAATGGGTGTTGTGTGATCGCTTTACCGATGCCACTTACGCTTATCAGGGCGGTGGTCGTGGTATAGCTATGGGGCGTATTGCTGAGCTGGAGCGATGGGTTCAAGGCGATCTGCGTCCAGATACCACCTTGTTGCTTGATGCGCCGGTTGAAGTGGGCTTGGCACGCGCTGCTGGCCGCCCACAAGAGGCTGATAGGTTCGAGCGTGAAAAACAGGGCTTTTTTGAAAAGATTCGCCAGGCCTACCTGCACATGGCTGCCCAGCAATCACCGCGCTATCACATCATCGATGCCTCACAGCCTCTGGATCAGGTTAAAGTTGCCCTTAACGAAGTGATTAACCAGCTGGTTAAATCTCGGCTAGATTAATGATGGCCTCACTCTTACCCTGGCAGCAATCACAATGGCAACTGTTGCAAGAGAGTCGTCAACAGGGGCGTCTGCCACATGCTTTGTTGTTGACTGGCCCTCAGGGGCTGGGTAAAGGCCAGTTTGCGACATTATTTGCCCAAAGCTTGCTGTGTCAGTCAAACAACGCAGACGCTACGCCCTGCGGTCTGTGTCGCTATTGTCAGTTGTATCAGGCCGGCAGTCATCCGGATGTCAGCCTGGTATCTCCCCTGGAAGGCAAAAAGGCCATTGCTGTTGATCAAATTCGTGCACTTGGCCAATTTATGGCACTAAAGTCTCAATATGCCGGTCATAAACTGGTGGTCATAAACCCGGCCGAGGCGATGAATATCAATTCCAGTAACAGTCTGTTAAAGACCCTGGAAGAGCCTTCGGCCGAGGCAGTCCTGCTATTGGTGACCCACCAACCAGCCCAGCTACCAGCCACTATTCGCTCGCGCTGTCAGGAAGTTCGCTTCGGAATTGCTGAAACGGCAGAAAACCGTGCCTGGCTATCGCAGCAGCTGCCTGCGGGTGCGGATATAGATCTGCTGCTTTCGCTCGCAGGGGGAGCACCGTTCAGGGCAATACAGCTGGCTGATGAGGGCTTACTTGAACAACGGCAGACTCTTTTTAATGGCCTGGACCAGCTCGCCGGTTTAAAGCTTGATCCTGTCAGTCTGGCGAGTCAGTTAAATAAGGCCAATCCAGGTTGGGCCTTATTGTGCCTCTATTCCTGGACCGCTGACATGATTCGTCTCAAGGCGGCTGAGCAAACAGCTGCCCAACTTGGCAACCCGGATTTGGGCGAACGTTTGCTTAAACTATTGAATCAGGTATCGTTAACAAACTTATTTAAGTTGCAGGACAGAATCAGGCAGGCTCAGCAAGAATTTGAACGCAATCTGAATCCCGCCCTGATTATGGAATCTGTGCTGATGGAATGGCAAAATACCTTTCGTATCAGAAAAAGAAAAATTACTTAAAGATAAAACAGGTTAGGTACGATAACTAAGCCGATGGCTGAAGACAAAGACAACAAACCAGTAGCGCCCGCACCGAACAGGCAGGGCATATTGTCGCTGACTATCAAGGACAAGGGTGCCTTGTATGCGGCCTATATGCCATTTGTCAAAAATGGTGGTCTGTTCATCCCCACCAATAAGGATTACAAGCTGGGCGATGAGGTCTTCATGTTGCTTAAACTGATGGACGAGACTGAAAAACTGCCCATTGTCGGCAAGGTAATCTGGGTGACGCCAAAGGGGGCACAGGGAAACCGGGTAGCAGGGATTGGCGTGCAGTTTGCCTCTGATCAAGATGGTGAAAATGCCCGTAAAAAAATCGAAACCTATCTCGGCGGTGCGCTGAAATCCGATCGTCCAACTCATACCATCTAGTTCCGTTGCCGCTGCTTAAAATGCCCCGCTGTTTGCTGTAAACTCCAGATTCACTTTTTACCCACCAGGTGGGCAGTATTCAGCAGAAATGTTTATCTGAAATAAGTTATCTGGAATTATGACCATCCAACTAATCGACTCACATTGTCATCTAGACCGTTTGGACTTAAAAGCCCATGACGGTGGCCTTGATCTTGTTTTTGCACAGGCAAAAGCGCTGGATGTTAATCAGATGCTCTGTGTCGGCATTAACCTTGAGTCTTGGCCTGAGATGATGAAAATTGTCGAGGCCTACGACAATATCTACGCCTCGGTGGGGGTGCATCCCAATGAAGACGAGGGTGAAGATCCATCGGTAGAAAGGTTAGTCGAATTGGCCAATCACCCCAAGGTGGTCGCTATCGGAGAAACAGGGCTGGACTATTTTCGCAGCGAAGGTGACCTGGACTGGCAACGGGATCGTTTTCGCCGTCATATTGCAGCCGCCAAGCAGACGGGCAAGCCGCTAATTATCCACAGTCGCGAGGCCCAGCCCGATACGCTGAACATTATGGCCGAAGAGGGTGCAGACCAGCCTGGCGGCATCATGCATTGTTTTGTCGATGATTGGGACAGCGCCCGTCGCGCTATAGAGCTGAATTTTGTCATCTCATTTTCAGGCATCGTCACCTTTAATTCCGCCATACAATTAAAGGAAGTTGCAAAACTTTGCCCGTTGGACAAGATGTTGGTGGAAACTGATTCGCCTTATCTGACCCCGGTGCCGTTCCGTGGCAAGAGTAACCAGCCGGGTTACACCCGATATGTGGCCGAGCATATCGCCGAGTTGAAGGGCATTAGCCTGGAAGAAGTGGCCAATGCCACCACAGAAAACTTTTATCGTCTGTTTCCCGGATGTAAAAACTAGAGCGCGTCCTTCTCAATAATTTCCAAGGCCTGGTCAAGCTGTGATTTAGGCGTATAGAAATGCGGTGAAAAACGAATCCCACCACCGCGCAGGGCGCAGAAGATGCCGTGTTTTTGCAACTTTTGAAACAGCTCGTCATTGTCTTTGCAGCTGAAATTGACAATGCCGCCGTATCTACCTGCCTCAGTGTTGGTCAGTAGCTCTACTCCATCCATTTCATCGATACGCTCACATAGATAACGGCTGTTCTCCAGCACCGCTGCTTCAACCTTCTCCATACCTGTTTCCAGCAATAGCTTGATGCTGGCATGGAGGGCATGGATAGCGATCATATTGGGACTGCCACATTCAAATCGACGAGCTGTCTTGGCCACCGTCCAGTTTTTAACGCTGTAGTTGCCCAGTGGGTCGACCATATGCCAGCCGTATTGGGTCAGCTTGAGATTGTCACGGATCTCGGGGCGGCAATAGAACAGTCCCAACCCCTCAGGCCCGAGCATCCACTTGTGACCATCGGCCATGACAAAGTCGGCTTTGATGGCCTGGGCATCAAGCTGCACCGCACCGATGCTCTGAATGGCATCGACACAAAAAAGGACGCCGTTATCACGGCAGAACTGGCCGATGCGTTCCAGGTCCATACGCAGGCCAGAGGCATACTGAATCGAGCTAATGGTGATCAGGCGGGTGTTTTGGTCGCATTTGGCGAACAGGGCGTCTTCCGGGGTTGCAGCACTGCTCAGGTCGGCCTCACGAAACTCGACGCCATGCTGTTCCAGCGACTCCCAGACAATGCGATTTGAGGGAAATTCCTGATCGCTGGAGACGATGTTGTGGCCAACTTCCCAACCCAAGCCATAGGCGACAAAGGACAGCGCCTCTGAGGTATTTTTGACCAGGGCAATGTCATCAGGGGAGGGGGCATTAATCAGTGTCGCCAGCCCCTTGCGCAGTTGATGTTCCAGCTTGAGCCAGGCGGGGTAGTGACTGGAGCCCAGCCGAGCATTCTCATCGGCAAACTGCATTACCGCATCACGCGCCACTGTCGGCCAAGGGGCGACCGCGGCGTGATTGAGGTGGATCATCTCAGCGAGATGGGGAAACTTCTGCTTATCTGAGTAGGGCATAATGTCTTAGCTGTTATCTGTAAATGTCTGATTAATATAATGACTCGATTGTTATAATGCCAATCATTCTTGGCTGTGTTTTAATCGTGTTTTCGCTGTGAGGCCTGCTTGTGGACCTGTTTTTACCCATTGTTTATATTGCCCTGGGCGCACTGATTGGTGCCGTTGTAACCTGGTTATGGCTAAAGGCGCATCGCAGTGGTGGTGAACAGCAGCTCGCCACGCTTGCTACCCAGTTGCAGGCAGAGCAAGATGTCAGTCTCAAACTGGAACAACAACTGTCCGAGATCAGGCAAGAGTCTCAAGAGCGTCAGGAACAATCCACCCTGCTCAAGGCCGACATTGCCAAGCTCGAAACCCAACTGACAGAAGAACGTAAGCAATCTACCGAAAAGCTCAAACTGCTCGATGAGGCCCGCGCCCAGCTCAATATTGAATTTCAAAACCTGGCCAACAAGATCCTAGAAGAAAAGAGCCTCAAGTTCACCGAGCAGAACAAAATAAATATTGATCAGGTGCTTAGTCCACTGCGTGAACAGCTAGGTGATTTCAAGCGTAAGGTTGAAGATGTCTATGAGAAGGAATCCAAGGACCGTGTCTCGTTGTTTCATGAGATCAAACACCTCAAGGATCTCAATCAAAAGATCAGCGATGACGCCCTCAATCTGACCAATGCCCTTAAGGGGCAGACCAAGACCCAGGGCACCTGGGGTGAAGTGATTTTGGAACGGGTGCTGGAAGAGTCGGGGCTGCATATCGGTCGTGAATACGAAACCCAGGGCAGCTTCACCAGTGAAGAGGGCAAACGGCTGCGTCCGGATGTAATTGTCCATTTGCCCGAGGGTAAGGACATCATCATTGACTCCAAGGTCTCGCTGACCGCCTATGAACGTTACTGCTCCAGTGATGATGATAAACAACGACAAATTGATTTGAAGGAACACATCACCTCACTCAAGGCCCATATCAAAGGCTTAAGTGTTAAAAGTTATGAAGACCTGCCCGGTGTTAAATCACTCGATTTTGTCTTGTTGTTTGTGCCTATCGAAGCGGCATTTATCACCGCGGTAGAAAACGACCGCGACATCTTCCGCGAAGCCTTTGATAAAAACATCATCGTGGTCAGTCCAACCACGCTGTTGGCCACACTTAAAACCGTGCACAACATCTGGCGTTATGAATATCAAAACCTCAATGCTTTAGAAATTGCAGAAAAGGCCGGTAACCTCTATGACCAGTTCGTGTTGTTTGTGCAGTCCATGGATGATATTGGTGACAAGCTCAACAAGGCCACCGATGCCTATCAGACCGCCAGAAAGCGGCTGGTAGATGGTAGAGGCAATTTGGTCGGCCGAACGGAAAAGCTGAAAAAACTGGGGGCCAAGGCAAAAAAATCGCTTGATGACAAGTTATTGCTAGAATCTGAATCTGCTGAATAACCGCGCAGACATGATTTATTTCTATTTATAGGGTCTGGAAATTGAGTTAGAAGCCTTTATATACAACAAGTTATACCACTTTTATGTGTTAGGTGTAATAATGCCTTTAAGTGTTCAGAAGGTGTTTTGTATCGGTATGACAACAAAGCAAAAACCGAAACCCCAATTTTTGTTTTATGCAGTCGCACTTTTGTTACCAATCATATTTTTTGTGTTGATTGAGGCTGGCTTGCGCTTGTTTGATTATGGCAACGATCACCGCTTGTTTGTGCCTGTGCCTGTGCCTGTTGAGATGGGCGATGGTGAATATCTAAGCACTAACAAGAATGTTGCCAGTCGTTATTTTCCCGAAGGCTACTTTACTCCATCGCCACCCTATGAGGTGTTCAAAAAGGACAAACCAGATAATGGTTATCGAATTTTTGTCATGGGCGGTTCGACCACTGCCAGTTGGCCGTATCCAAATAATGTCATGTTTTCGCGTATCCTGGCGCAACGGCTTTCTGACACCTTTCCTGATAAATACATTGAAGTAGTCAATACTGGTATTGCTGCGGTGAATACATTCACGCTGCTCGATTTTGTTGATGAAATACTCGTCCAACAACCCGATGCCATCCTGATCTACAGTGGCCACAATGAATTCTATGGCGTGCTCGGAGCCGGTTCTACCCAATCGGTTGGGCAATCACGAGCCCTGATAAAGGCCTATTTGGTACTGTCGAAATTAAAAATATTTCAATTTATACGCAGCCTGGTAGATGGCAGCAAAAAACTTATTAGTGGTGCAGGTGAGGCAGCGGCATCAGGGCATTCGACACTGATGGGGCAGATGGTTGGTGACAATAGCATCGCCTATAACAGTCAAACCTATTTAAATGCCAAAAATAATTACGAAACTAATTTGACTGAAATACTGGCTAAAATCAGCGCTGCCGGCGTGCCTGTGATGCTCAGCGAACTGGTGAGTAATCTACGCGATCATCCGCCCTTTATTTCTATCGATGATGGAGAGCATCTGCCAGCCAATCTGCTCTATGAGTGGGGAAATCAGCTTTATGATGAGGCGATGTACGGTATGGCCAGAGAGGCCTATAGCATGGCAAAAGACCTGGATGGCCTGCGTTTTAGAGCTGCAGAAGAGACCAATGCCAGTATTCATAAAGTAGCTGCTCAGTTTGGTGCCCCGGTGGTGCCGATGAAGGATTATTTCGAGAATGCCTCACCTAATGGAATTATTGATAAAGCCTTGATGCTTGAGCATCTTCATCCAAATGTGGATGGCTACATGCTCATGAGTGACGCGTTTTATCACACCATGCATAAAGAAAAATTTATTGCAGATGAGTGGAATGAGGCGAATATACAGTCTGATGATTTTTATCAAAATGCCTGGCCAGTTACCGAACTTGATCGTGTCTTAGGTGATATCAGAATTATCAACCTGACCGATAATTACCCGTATAAGCCAAAGGAGCCGGGTAAGCGCACCATCGCCAATTACACGCCACAAAATTTAGCTGAAGAGCTGGCTATCAAGGTTTTTAAGGGGGATATGGAATACGCGCAGGCCCATGTCGAACTTGCTAAATTTTATAATTCACAAAACAGGCAGCAGCTTGCTATTCGTGAATTTCAGGCCCTGATAGCTTCAGCGCCCAATAATGTTAATTTTTATCTAATGACTAGTGAGTACCTGCTTAAACTTAAGCAGTTTGATTATGCCTTGGCGATATTAACGGCCTCTCTATCAATTAGGGAAACTGGTTATGCCAATAAATGGATCGGGCAAATACTCTTGATCCAGCAGAAACCTTTCGAGGCACGTCGCTATATTGAAACGGCGATAAGCTATTATCCTGAGGATCCGCAACTGATCTACAATATTGGTTTTATCAATATCACTGAAAACAAAGTTGATAGTGCCAAAGTCAGTATAAACCTGTTAAAGAAAATAGCCCCTGATTCGAAACAGTTGCTGGATTTGGAGAAAATGCTTAATCAGCATCTTGGTAATGATGGCGCTATGTAAATCAAGTCTTGCATTTTGAAAGTAATATCGGTATCTTAGCGCTCGCTTCAGGCGCGTAGCTCAGTTGGTTAGAGCACCACCTTGACATGGTGGGGGTCGGTGGTTCGAATCCACTCGCGCCTACCAATTTTTCCTTCCTGGATCAATTGGTTATGTTATTTTCTAAATTGCTTATGGTCTTGACTGAATTGTGATGCTTAGTGCATTGCAGTTACTTCACATTTTACCTTGTTCAAGCAGTTCCTCAGCGTCAGTTTCCTCGCATTCAGGCAATATCCTGGTGTTGTGGTGAATTTAATTTGTCTGTATTTTTGTGTTTGATAGCTATGGCTCTAACTTCATTTAATGGAAATAATGAAATTATCGCTGGTGCATAGAATTACTTGTCTGCCAGTATTGGCGATGACACTAACAACACTATTTTTTAGCTCGCTATCTTTGGCGTCCAAAGAGGATGTGTATAGCGAAGAATATTTTGTCGCCCGTTTATGGAATGAGACGCTGCTTGCCTCAATTAGGGCCGATTATGCCAGGCCCACAGTTCATGCCCGTAATCTTTTTCATGTGTCGGTTGTTATGTATGATGCATGGGCCGCGTATGATGATGTCGCTACGACATACCTACTTGGTAAAAGCGTAGGTGGTTATTCCTGCTCTTTTGATCGTGCAAGTCTTCCTATTCAAGCTAATAAAAAGGCACAGCGTAGAGAATCCATTAGCTACGCGGCATATCGCCTTTTGTCACATCGTTTTAAGTGCTCACCAGGAATAGCAGAATCACAAACCAATTTTGACCGTTTATTTTCCGACTTGGGATATGACAGTAAATTTATATCGACTGACTATTCCAGCGGTTCTGCCGCGGCTCTCGGCAACCATATTGCAAGATGTATGATTGCTTTTGGCCTGCAAGATGGGGCCAACGAGAAGCATGGCTATGTTCCGCTGGCCTATCGACCGGTAAATCCACCCCTCGCACCCAGCCATCCGGGTACCCCAAGGTATATGGATCCCAATCGTTGGCAACCGCTGGCTTTGAAAAAATATATAGATCAATCCGGGCACGAAATTCCGTGTGGTGCTGTGGAATTTATCGGGCCGGAGTGGGGCCGTGTTGCGCCATTTGCGTTGAACAAAGAGGATGCAAAAGTTTTTAAGCGTAAGGGTTTTGAATACTGGGTTTATCACGATCCGGGGGCGCCGCCGCAATTGGATGTGGAGCCCGGTGGTGGCAGTTCAGATGAATACAAATGGAATTTCTCACTGGTCTCTGTCTGGTCATCCCACCTTGATCCAGCTGATGGAGTGGCTTGGGATATCTCGCCCGGCGCGATGGGCAATGTGCAATCCTTACCAAAAGCATATGGTGAGGTGCAAAAGTTTTACGATGTGAATGAAGGGGTGACCCTGGCAGAGGCCGGTCGAAAACCCCCCGTACCGGACAACCCTATAAATCGAATATAGTCCCGCGCGGTGATTATGGCCGTGTACTTGCTGAATTTTGGGCGGATGGCCCTGATTCTGAAACACCACCGGGCCACTGGTTTGTAATTTTGAACTATGTGAACGACCACCCTAAACTAGTTAAAAAATTCCTTGGTAAAGGCCCTGTGCTGGATAAGCTTGAATGGAATGTAAAGACCTATTTTTCATTAGGTGGTGCGGTGCACGATGCGGCGATTTCGTCCTGGGGTATCAAGGGTTGGTACGATTATATTCGTCCAGTTTCAGCCATTCGTTTTATGGCGGGGCAGGGCCAGAGTAGCAATCCAGAGTTGCCAAATTATTCATCCAGCGGCATTCCGCTCCAGCCGGGGTGGAATGAATTGGTGACGGCCGGTGATCCTCTCGCGGGAGCCAATAGTGAGAACCTAAATAAGATCAAGTTAAATTACCTCCGGCATAGCCGGAGGCTTATTAGGCGACGCCCTCAAAGGGCTCTCATGGCGCCCGAGGCGCTACATCCCAAGGGCCAGCTGATCTCGGCGAACATCTTCTTGCTCCTGATTGCGGATATACTCTCTAACCATTTCTTCATCCAGCCCCACTGTTGAAACATAATATCCTCGCGCCCAAAAATGCTCACCAGCGAAATTTCTTTGCTTACCCTTAAAGCGTCTGGCAATCGTTATGGCACTCTTCCCTTCCAAATAGCCCACGACGTTGGATACCGAATATTTCGGGGGAATACTGATACAAATATGCACATGATCAGCCATTAGGTGCCCTTCCTCTATCCGGCAATCCTTCCTCCTGGCCAGTTCATGAAGAACCTCACCCAGCCGTTTTCGCAGCTTCCCATATATCAGCTTTCGCCTGCGTTTTGGGATAAAAACCACATGGTACTTACAATCCCACCTCGTATGAGCCAAACTCTTAAAGTCTCTCATAGGTCTTCCTTTCGTTTCTTGGTCGAAACAAAAGGATAATTGACCGTAGCCTCGGTCAAACCTATCCGAGTCCCCCCGGCATAGCCGGGGGTTTACCTAAGGATTAATTATATGCATGGCGTGGCCCGAGCTGGGTTAATGATCCGCAAAAGGATGTTGCTGGTGTTGGCTGGATGCTGGCGAAAAATTGGTGGCCGTATCAACGCCCCTCGTTTGTGACACCGCCATTTGCGGGTTACGTTTCAGGTCATTCAACTTATTCACGTGCTGCAGCAGAGGTTTTAACACAACTGACTGGTGACCCTTTCTTTCCGGGGGGGCATGGGAGAATTTCCGGTGAAGAAGAACCAGTTCCTGGTTTTTGAAAAGGGGCCGAGTGTAGATGTCGTCTTGCAATGGGCAACCTATAGAGATGCTTCCGACCAATGCAGTCTTTCTCGTATCTGGGGTGGGGTTCATCCACCCGCTGATGATTATCCTGGCCGCCAAATCGGTATAAAAGTGGGTAACGCAGCATTTGATCTGGCTGAACGATATTTCTCGGGACGCATATGAAAAATATAGTTTTGTTTCTGGCGCTACTGCTTGCGAGCACCCAATACGTTTCTGCCTCAATGTCGCAGTTTGTTGATGTCACAAAGCAAGCTGGTTTTGAATATGTGCATGGCATCACCCCCCTCACGATTGGCAACTTCGCTGAGCTCGATAAGTTTGTTTTTGCTGGTGGTGTTGCTGCAGGCGATTATGATAACGATGGCTGGGTTGATCTTTATGTGATACGTGGCAGTATCGGGTCAAACCTACTGTTTCGTAATTTGGGAAATGGTGCGTTCGAAGAGGTCGGTAGCCGAGCGGGTCTAGTTACGCCAAAAGGTGCGATAAGTTCTGGTTCTATCTTTGCGGACTTTACTGGTGACGGGCATCTTGATCTGTTTGTGGGCGGTGTTGGCAAGACCACGCCACAACTATTTCGTAACCGCGGCGACGGCACCTTCGAAAACATCACGCCTGAGTAAGGAATTGGCGACCTGAACAATAGCTATAGTGCAACCGCTGGAGATTATGATCGGGATGGTGATCTTGATCTTTATGTGTCGCACTGGGATCTTAGCAATAACTTTAACAGGAATTACCTTTTCGAAAATGATGGCAAAGCGGTGTTAAAGACGCCGGTGTTGGTGTGGGTATTGGCAATTTAATTGAATCTGATTTTACTACGAATTTTGCTGATGTTAACAATGATGGTTGGCCAGATTTACTTGTTGCTGCAGATTTTAAACGCTCAAAAGTTATTTATTAATAATCAGGATGGCACATTTAAGGATGCTACCGATACCAAGGTCTTTACCGATGAGAACGGTATGGGGGCTGCGGTGGGTGATTACGACAATGATGGTGATCTTGACTGGTTTGTGACTAGTATTTGGGGTCCGGATCCTGACGATTCACATACTCAGTGGGATAGTTCGGGGAACAGGTTATATCGCAATAGTGGTGATGGCACTTTTGAAGACGTGACGGATGTTGCAGGGGTTCGCAAGGGTTTTTGGGGCTGGGGCAGTTGTTTTGCCGACTTCAATAATGATGGGCATCTCGATATTTTTCATGTCAACGGTTACTTGACACCTAATTCTAAATTACAGCGTTTTCGACCTAAAAAATTCTTTGATGACCCGGTGCGGTTATTTGTGTCAAATGGTGACGGGGAATTTACAGAAAGGTCGACTGCGCTTGGTCTTGATGATACAGACCAGGGGCGCGATGTTTCCTGCTTTGATTACGAGCGTGATGGTGATCTTGATATTTTTATATGCCTCTGCATTTGACTCAGTATGACTTTATAGGCGCATGAATAATGGCTAGATTTAACAATCGATTAGGAATCTCACGTTCAAAAAAGCGTCGATTGTATCGATAACAAAATTCATTCAGGTATTCCTGCAAGTATTTCCCGGATACACCATGGAAAGTACCCAACAAAAATGTTTTTAAGTTGCCTATAGCAATATGCACCCAAGAAAGCCATTTATCGACTTTGTTGGGTGGTGTGACGCGCGCCTCGTGATCATGAGTTTCATGAATCACATTGAGCGCGGGTAGCGCATCGCTATGGATTTTTTGGCTATCAACAACGCTCTTTTTTGTAAAGCCTCTAACCGTTTCGTGGTTAACACTATTGACCACTTTCATCGCTATGTAACCCGACTGATCCTCCTTGCTTTCACACGCGATCAGGACAGCGGTTTTACCCGCTGCCCCACGCCCGCGTTTACCTGAGCGCTTTCCGCCCACCAATGCATCATCCACTTCAATCACATAGCTGAGTAGATACAGGCTGTCTCTGTGCCCCATCGCTTGGCGAAGTTTTTTGAGCATCAACCAGGCTGTTCGCCAATTCACTTCAATCAGCTGACTCAAGCGCACCGCTGAAATACTGCCTTTATCTGAGCCTACGAAATAAATTGCCCAAAACCATTTTCGTAAAGGAAGGTGGCTACGGTGGAAAAGTGTGCCTGCTTTGATTGATGTTTGGTGTTGGCAAGCACTGCACTGATAAAGTTGACGTGTTTGAATGAAGTGGGCATGAGCATGGCCGCATTGGGGACAAATAAAACCATTTGGCCATTTCAATTCTTGGAGATAGTTTAAGCAATCACGTTCTGTTTGGAAGCGCGATTGCCATTCGAAAAAGCTTATTTCTGCCATTTTCATGAGAAACCCCCACTAATGAGCTGTTTGTATATCCAGTATAGTAAAGGTCTGAGTTAAATGCAGAGGCATGTATTTTTATTACAAACTTTGATGGGCCTCCACGCCTATATCGCAATGATGGCGGCAATAAGCGATATTATCTTGGCGTTAGTTTAAAGGGTGAACTACCCAATATTGAGGCGATTGGTTCGCGTATTTATCTGTCAGCAAATGGCATTACACAAATGCGCGAACTACGGGCTGGTAGCAATTTCGAATCGCAAAACCCGGTCGATGCCCATTTTGGGTTGGGTGACGCGAAAATAGTCAATACGCTTCGTGTTGTTTGGCCAGATGGTAAAGTTAGCATCTGGCATAATATCGCTGTTAATCAGGTGATAAAGCTTATGTCTAAATAGCATGCCAATACTTGGTGCGTCACTAGATATAATTGATTTTGATTTTGGCTCTTCAGTGAAATCAGTGGGTAAAAACACCCCGAGAATCTTCAATTCTAGCCCTTGACCGAAAAGACGAGTTATTTCAAGGTTAAGAATTTGTATAGGCTCCGGCATGTGCTGTCATATTGCTTGATATCATCTTCGCTGTCAGCGTGTCGCCAATATGGTCCACCTTCTGCCTGAACATATTGTAACAATAAATCTACTGCGGATACCGCCGGATCGAAGCCGCTATCATTCGTATCTCGTATTATTTCTCCTCCTAATGCCCATAAGTAGTTTGCATGTTTTTTAACCGTTGATTTTGCTCTCCCGTTATCAATCAGGCTGATAAGGTATTGGATAAAGACCGCTAGAATGAGACGCCCTGCAACTAAATCTTTGTCATCTCCGGCCCAAGATCCCGGTCAGTTGTTAATATCTTTACAGATGGAATGAAGGCGCTGAGCGTTCTCCAATGAACGATTGGCTTGGGAGAGGAGTTGATGCTTTGATTTATGGTGGCTCATGGAACTTATAACGATATTAAACCGCTGCTATCGGCACAAGGGGTTTGTCTATCAAAAAGCCAGTTTCTCCAGTGCTGATTCGAAGGAGATTGAAGTTAGCGTGGTTCCAAGGAAAGGATCAAGGCCATATTGCTCAAAATGTGGAAACCGGTGTCCAGGCTATGACCGTCTTCCTCAGCGACGGTTTGAATTTATCCCTGTTTGGGGCTTTAAAATGTTCCTCATCTATTCAAGGCGGCGAGTGGAATGTTCCAAGTGCGGTATCGTGGCCGAACGCTTACCCTGGGCTCAGGGTAAGCATGAACTTACAACAGCATACATGCAGTATCTAGCACATTGGGCTAAAAAGCTATCCTGGAAAGAAGTTGCCAAGAGCTTTAAAACAAGCTGGGAAAAAGTGTTTCATTCAGTAGAGTATGTCGTTGGCTGGGGGCTTTCACGGCGAGATATGAGAGGCATTACCGCCATAGGTGTTGATGAGGTTCAGTGGCACAAAGGGCATAAATATCTAACGCTGGTATATCAAATTAACTCGGGGAGCACCCGATTACTATGGATTGGCAAAGAAAGAACAGAAGCCACATTCTCCTCATTCTTTGACATGCTGGGTGAAGAGGCGGTTGGTAAGCTTGAATATGTATGTTCAGATATGTGGAAGCCCTATCTTAAGGTCATAAAGAACCGTGCCGGGCACGTACTTCATATATTGGACAGGTTTCACATTGTTGCCAGAATGAATAAAGCATTGGATGAAGTGAGGGCGCAAGAACATCGACAGATGAAGCAAGATGGGTATGATCCAATCCTCACAAAAGCGCGATGGCTATTACTAAAACGTCCAGAGAACCTTTCAGATAGCCAGGAAACCAAACTAAAGGATCTATTGAAGTACAACCTCAAAAGCATGCGGGCCTATTTGCTCAAAGAAGAGTTTCAACAACTATGGCACTATGAATCACCCACTTGGGCAGGTAAATTTATCGATCGTTGGTCGACAAAAGTAATGCGCTCAAAAATCGAGCCGCTGAAGCGTGAAGCGAAAACTGTCCGTCGACATAAAGAGCTTATATTGAACTGGTTTAGGGCGAAAAAATTATTTTCCTCTGGGATTGTTGAGGGGTTAAACACCAAGGTGAAACTAACGGTGAGAAAATCCTATGGATTTAGGAGCTTCAAATGCACTGAAATAGCTTTATTTCACGCTTTAGGGAAACTTCCTGAGCCGAAACTAACCCATGAATTTTACTGACGAGGCTTGATTTTTAAGGTTGAACCCTTATAAATTGTGATCGTAGGTGTTTGCGTGCGTCGCTTTGCAAAGGTGGGGCAGCTGGTTTGAATCCACTCACGTCTATCAGCCTCCCAAAGCTTCACCACGTGCAGGGCTTTTTATTTCTGGTTTTATCTAATCTGGATGAAGCTTGCTATCCGCTTCTAAGTGATTGATGTATAATGCCGCAGCTTTAGCGTAAGTGGTTTGTGTGCTGCTTTTTATTGCTAACAATTTTTTAGAAAATAGGATTCAAATCGATGCCAGTCGTTACTCTACCCGATGGGAGCGAACGTAAATTTAAGCAAGCCATCAGCGTGATGGGCGTGGCGGCTGATATTGGCCCTGGTTTGGCCAAAGCCACCTTGGCAGGCAAGGTCAATGGCGAGTTGGTTGATGCTTCGTATTTGATTGAGAGCGACGTTGAGTTAGCGATTGTCACCGAACGCGACGAAGCGGGGGTGGAGGTCATTCGTCACTCAACGGCTCACCTATTGGCCCAGGCGGTAAAACAACTTTTCCCTGATGCCCAGGTCACTATTGGCCCGGTGATTGAGGATGGCTTCTATTACGATTTTGCCTATAAAAACGGTTTCAGCCCGGACGATCTGACCGCCATTGAAAAGAAGATGGCCGAATTGGTTAAACAAGATATTCCAATTCAACGTTCGGTGATGTTGCGTGATGAGGCGACTAAGTTTTTTCGTGACATGGGCGAGGTCTACAAGGCTGAGATTATCGAGAGTATTCCGGCTAACGAGGAGCTGTCACTTTATAGACAGGGTGACTTTATCGATCTGTGTCGTGGGCCGCATGTGCCATCCACCGGTAAACTAAAATATTTCAAATTGATGAAGCTGGCTGGTGCTTACTGGCGCGGTGATGCCAAGAATGAAATGTTGCAGCGTGTTTACGGTACTTCTTGGGCCAATAAAAAAGATTTAAAGGCCTATCTGCATCGTCTGGAAGAGGCGGGCAAACGTGATCATCGCAAGCTGGGAAAACAATTGGATCTGTTTCACAGTCAGGAAGAAGCGCCGGGCATGGTGTTCTGGCATGACAATGGCTGGAAGATCTATCAAGAGGTTGAACAGTATATCCGCCAGAAGCTGCGCCAGCATGATTACCAAGAGGTTAAAACCCCTCAGGTTGTTGATCGTGCTTTGTGGGAAAAATCTGGTCACTGGGATAAATTTCAGGACATGATGTTTACCACCCACTCGGAAAACCGCGATTATGCGGTTAAACCGATGAACTGCCCTTGCCATGTACAGATTTATAACAATGGCCTGCATAGTTACCGTGATTTACCGCTACGGATGGCTGAATTTGGCTCCTGTCATCGTAATGAGCCATCGGGAACACTTCATGGCCTGATGCGGGTACGTAACTTTGTTCAGGATGACGCGCATATCTTTTGTACCGAAGAACAGATCCAAGACGAGGTCTCGGCCTTCATCGAACTGTTGTATGAGGTTTATGCCGATTTTGGTTTTGAAGAAGTCATCATCAAACTCTCAACCCGGCCAGAAAATCGTGTTGGTTCTGACGCAGAATGGGATAAGTCTGAAAAAGCACTGGAAGATGCTTTAAATAACAAAGGCTTAGCCTGGGATCTTCAACCAGGCGAAGGCGCATTTTATGGTCCAAAGATCGAGTTTTCATTGAAAGATTGTCTCGGACGAGTATGGCAGTGTGGCACCATCCAGGTGGATTTTTCTATGCCAGGTCGTCTTGATGCCAGTTATGTTGATGAAAACAGTGAGCGTCAGGTGCCGGTAATGTTGCATCGCGCTATTCTTGGGTCGTTGGAGCGTTTCATTGGAATTTTGATCGAACAATACGCTGGAGCAATGCCGGTGTGGTTGGCGCCAACCCAGGCAGCGGTGATGAGTATTACCGATAGATCACGTGATTTTGCCGCTGAAGTGGTACAAACCCTGTCAGAACATGGCATTAGAGCCAAATCAGACTTGAGAAATGAGAAGATAGGCTTTAAAATTCGCGAGCATACGCTTTTAAAGGTTCCATTTTTGCTGGTTTTAGGCGATCGCGAAGTGGAAAATCGAACAGTGGCCGTACGTACGCGCGGTGGAGAAGATCTTGGAGTAATGGATCTGGATGCTCTGATTGAGCTTTTCTCTACTGAAATCGCACGTCGCGGCCGCGTTGTTTTGGAGGAATAAAATATCGCTGCTGAGAAGAAAGCCCGTATCAATCAGGAAATAACATCACGCGAAGTGCGTTTGATTGATGCTGAAGGTGAAATGATGGGAGTGATGTCTACTGCCCAGGCCCTAGAGACTGCTGATGAAGCAGGATTAGATCTGGTTGAAGTCTCCCCGAATGCTGAACCGCCTGTTTGCCGCGTGATGGATTACGGCAAATTTATATTTGAAGAAAATAAAAAACGCCAGGTGGCGAAGAAGAAGCAGAAACAGACCCAAGTTAAGGAAGTGAAATTTCGTCCCGGGACGGAAGAGGGTGATTACCAGGTCAAACTGCGTAATCTCACGCGTTTTCTTAACGACGGTGATAAGGCCAAAGTCACACTGCGTTTTCGCGGTAGGGAAATGGCCCATCAACAGCTTGGAATGAACTTGCTTAAACGTGTCGCGGCTGATTTAGATGAATTGGCCCAGGTTGAGCAGTTTCCCAAGATGGAAGGCAGGCAGATGGTTATGGTGTTATCACCAAAGAAAAAAGTCGCTTAAGACTTTACCTACTGCCGCAATTTAAACTGAAGTTTGGAGAAATAGAAGATGCCAAAGATGAAGTCCAACAGAGGCGCAGCCAAACGCTTTAAGGTTAGCGGATCTGGTCGCATTAAGCGTAACCAGAGCTTTCGTCGTCACATTTTGACCAAGAAGAGCACCAAGCGTAAGCGTCAGCTGCGTAGCCCTGCCTCGGTCTGTGCGAGTGATACAGCAGCAATCCGCAAGATGTTGCCTTATAGCTAATTTGGAGTAAAAGAAGATGCCAAGAGTTAAACGTGGTGTTACCGCTAGAGCGCGTCATAAGAAAGTACTCGCTCAGGCAAAAGGTTATCGTGGTCGTCGCAAAAACGTTTATCGTGTAGCGACTCAGGCTGTAACCAAGGCTGGTCAATATGCTTACCGTGACCGTCGTCAGCGTAAACGTCAATTCCGCGCTTTGTGGATTGCCCGCATCAATGCTGCGGCACGTCAGTGTGGTTTGTCTTATAGCCGTATGATCAATGGTCTGAAGAAGGCTGCTATCGAAATCGATCGTAAGATCCTGGCTGATCTGGCTGTTTTCGACAAGAACGCATTTGCTGTTCTTGCAGAAAAGGCTAAAGCCAGCCTTTAAGACCTTGATGTCGTCATAACCCGACGACAACATTGTTGTTATGAAAGGGGAAGGCTAAGCCTTCCCCTTTTTGTTTTAGAACGTTGAAGATCTATCAGGGGATGGATACGTGCAGGACTTATCAGATTTAGTGAGCCAGGCCGAAGCGGCTATCACACAAGCTTCAGACCTAAATGCACTTGACCAAATACGGGTTGAGTACATGGGCAAAAAGGGTGTATTAACCCAATATCTTAAGCAGCTGGGTGATGTGCCTGCTGAAGAACGGCCCAAGCTTGGGCAGGCAGTCAATCAGGCCAAGCAGGCTTTGCAGCAATCACTTAATGCTCGTCGTACAGCGCTGGAAACAGCTGCTTTGCATGCCAAGTTGTCGGCAGAGACGATTGATGTCACCTTGCCAGGGCGAGGGCAAGATGTGGGCGGCATTCACCCGGTAACGCGCACCTTGCAGCGTATCGAAGAGTATTTCGGACGCCTGGGCTTTGAGATTGCCACCGGGCCTGAGATTGAGTCTGATTATCATAATTTCAGCGCCTTGAATATTCCCGAGAGTCATCCGGCCCGTGCCATGCACGACACTTTCTATGTTGATGAAACCACTTTGTTGCGTACCCATACATCACCAGTGCAAGTGCGGGTGATGGAAAATAAACAACCACCACTGCGGGTGATCGCTCCTGGGCGCGTTTATCGTTGTGATTCAGATGTCACCCATACACCGATGTTTCATCAAGTCGAAGGATTTATGGTTGATACCGATGTCACCTTTGCCCAGCTGAAAGGCATGCTGACCAATTTTCTACGCAACTTTTTTGAACAGGATTTGGCAACTCGCTTCCGTCCTTCATATTTTCCTTTTACCGAACCATCGGCCGAGGTAGATATGGAATGTGTCATGTGTAAAGGCTATGGCTGCCGTGTTTGTAGTCATACCGGTTGGTTAGAAGTTCTAGGTTGCGGCATGATTCACCCTAACGTGCTGGACAATGTTGGCATTGATAATGAAAAGTACACTGGTTTTGCCTTTGGCATGGGGGTCGAACGCCTGACCATGCTGCGTTATGGTGTAAATGATTTGCGCCTCTTTTTTGAGAACGATTTGCGCTTCTTACGCCAATTCAATTAAGTCAAACCAAAGCATAAAGATATAAAAAATGAAATTTAGCGAACAATGGTTGCGTGAGTGGGTTAACCCGGATGTCACTACGGCTGAACTGTCACATCAGCTGACGATGGCGGGGCTGGAAGTGGATGCGATTGAGCCTGTCGCAGCAGAGTTTAATAACGTCGTTGTAGGCGAGGTGGTGTCGCTTGAACAGCACCCCGATGCCGATCGTTTGCGTGTCTGTCAGGTGAATATTGGCAGCGAAATTTTATCAATCGTTTGTGGCGCGCCGAATGTTGCGCAAGGACAAAAAGTTCCTGCGGCGTTGATTGGTGCCAAGCTGCCTGGTGGTTTGAAGATCAAGAAGTCTAAGCTGCGTGGTGTCGAATCTTTTGGCATGCTTTGCTCACCAGTCGAACTGGGAATGGCGGACAGTTCTGATGGTTTGATGTTGCTTCCGGCAGATGCTGAACCTGGCACTGACGTGCGCGATTTGTTGAAGCTCAATGATAAAACGATCGAGATTGGCCTGACGCCTAATCGTGGTGACTGTCTCAGCATCGCTGGTATCGCTCGTGAAGCCGGTGTAGTTAATCAGGCAGCTGTGGAAGGTCCTGAGTCAGCCGTGTTTACTGTTGAGCACCAAGACAGTTTGTCTGTCCGATTGACTGCAGCAGAAGCATGCCCGCGTTACTTTGGCCGCATCATCAAGGGTGTTAATCCAAAAGCGGAAACGCCACTGTGGATGAAGGAGCGCCTGCGTCGCTCCGATCTACGTAGCATTAGTCCAGTGGTTGATGTGACTAATTATGTAATGCTTGAGCTAGGGCAGCCAATGCATGCTTTTGATCTGGCAAAGCTGCAAGGTGGGGTTGAGGTTCGCTATGCCGTTGAAGGTGAGAAACTCACCTTACTTGATGGTCAGGAAGTGACTTTAGCAGGCAATACCCTGGTGATCGCAGATAAGAAAACACCAGCGGCGATGGCTGGCATCATCGGCGGTGAAACAAGTTCTGTGACAGATGAAACGCTAGATCTATTTCTTGAAAGCGCATTTTTTGCCCCCGATGTAATTATTGGCAAAGCGCGTCAATATGGTCTACATACAGATTCCTCGCACCGCTTTGAACGTGGTGTCGACTTTGAATTGCCCGCCAAGGCAATGCGCCGGGCAACAGAGTTGTTACTTAAAATCGTTGGTGGTGCAGCTGGCCCCGTGATTGAGGTCAATGAGTCTGAAAAATTGCCGCAGCGCCAGCCAATCACATTGCGTGAAGATCGTATCAAACGTCTGCTGGGTATTGAGCTAGAACAGGCCAAGGTGACGGAGATACTGACACGCTTGGGCATGAGTGTCGTTGAGCAGGGTAAGACATGGCTGGTTACACCGCCTAGTTTCCGTTTCGACATATCCATTGAAGCAGACTTAATCGAAGAGGTTGGGCGCATCTTTGGTTACGATGAGCTGCCGAGTCAAGCACCTAAAATGCCGCTTGAGGTTACTTTGCCGCGTGAAGCCCAGGTGCGAATGGAGCGTGTGCGGGCTTATTTACTAGATAGAGGCTACCAAGAGGCTATTAATTACAGTTTCGTCGATGCTGGAATTCAGAGCCAAATAATGCCAGATGAGGCTGCTATTGCCTTAGCTAATCCAATTTCTGCGGATATGTCGGTAATGCGTACCAGCCTTTGGACTGGCCTGTTGCAAGCACTTAAATATAATCAAAATCGTCAGCAGGGTCGCATTAGACTGTTTGAACAAGGCGTGGTTTTTAGCAAGCAAAATGATGAAATAGTTGAAAGAAGTCTCCTTTCTGGTGTGATTACTGGCAACCTGATGCCTGAGCAGTGGGGCATTAAGTCCAGAAAAGTCGATTTTTATGATCTCAAGGCAGACATTGAAGGTCTGTTGGGGCTGACGGCTCGCTTTGAAGAATATACCTTTGTCGCTGATAATCACTCGGCCTTACATACAGGTCAAACAGCTGCTATAAAGACATCTACCGGATTGCCGATAGGGTGGATAGGTAAATTACATCCTGAGTTTGAAAAGTCTTTGGGTTTCAATGACTCTGTTTATTTATTTGAAGTTTCAGAAGAAGTTTTTTCTGAGGCAGTAAAGCCTACATTTGCAGCGTTATCAAAGTTTCCCTCTGTAAAGCGGGATCTGGCGATCGTTGCGGATGATTCTGTGTCTGCACAGCAGTTAAAAGATTGTATTGCTGGAGCATCAGGTGAATATCTGGCAAACTTACAGTTGTTTGATGTATATTGTGGCGAAGGTGTTGAATCCGGGAGAAAAAGTCTGGCTTTAAGCTTGACCTTTCTGGATCATTCCCGCACTCTGAAAGATGAAGATGTTGATGCCTTGGTGTCTAACATATTACTGAAACTTAACCAAGAACTACGGGCAACGCTGAGAGAATAAGACATGGCGTTAACAAAAGCAGATATGGCCGAAAGGCTTTTTGAAGAACTTGGTCTGAACAAACGTGAAGCCAAGGAGCTAGTCGAGATGTTTTTCGAGGAGATTCGAGGGGCTCTCGAGAATGGCCGTCAAGTGAAATTGTCAGGTTTTGGCAATTTTAATCTGCGCGATAAAAACGAACGGCCTGGCCGTAATCCCAAAACGGGGGAAGAAATTCCCATTACAGCACGTCGTGTAGTGACATTTCATCCAGGGCAAAAACTGAAAGCTAGAGTTGAAGCATATGCTGGAAGCCTCGAACAACAGTGAGTTGCCGGAGATCCCGGCTAAACGCTACTTTACTATCGGTGAGGTGAGTGAATTGTGTGGCGTCAAACCTCATGTGTTGCGTTATTGGGAGCAGGAATTCCCTCAGCTCAAACCTCTAAAGCGTCGCGGTAATCGTCGTTACTACCAGCGCCATGATGTCATCATGATTCGTCAGATTCGTAGCCTGCTATATCAACAAGGTTTCACTATTGGTGGCGCCAGGCAAAAACTATCTGGTACAGAAGCTAGGACTGATGTCAGCCATAGTCTTGATTTGATCCAGCAAATGCGTCGCGAACTTGAAGGCGTATTGGTAGCATTAAAAAACTAAATCTTCTCTGGTGTGGCTCGTTACAGTTAGGTAGAATACGCCGCTGATCAGATTCTCCAAACACCTCTTCCGAGGTGCTTCACAAAGATCATTCAAATACGGGCAGTAGCGCAGTCTGGTAGCGCACCACAATGGGGTTGTGGGGGTCGGAGGTTCGAATCCTCTCTGCCCGACCAATTTGAATTTTCCTCCGAAATATCAATTTACTTAGAAAACTGTGGGCAGTGTCAGTGAAAGTGCTGGCCAATAGGTAATGATTAGCACCGCGATCAACAGCAGAATAAAGAACGGCCATGTTGCTTTGTAAAGCTGTAACACTGGCTTATTAAATCTGTGACTAGCAATAAACAGGTTCATGCCAACTGGCGGGGTAAAATATCCAATCTGCATATTGGCGAGAAAAATAATGCCTAAATGAATCGGATGGACACCGTACTCTAATGCAATTGGCATGATGATGGGCACCATGATGACGATAGCTGAAAAAATATCCAGCATGGTACCTAGTAGCAGCAAGAATATATTTAACAACAATAGAAATGTTAGTGGATCACTGACGTATTCCTGAATGGTTTCAAATATTTGCGTTGGAATCTCGGCATCAATCATATAATTGGTTGAGGCCATGGAGACACCTAGAATAACAAGTATGGCGCCAATTAGGATCATTGACTCATGCATGATGCCAGGTAGTTGACTTAGTTTAATGTCGCGATTGATGATTACCTCAACGATGATGACATAAACTACTGTCACAGCCGCCGCTTCTGAAACCGCAAAATAGCCGCTATAGATACCGCCGAGGACAATAAAAGGTAGTGGGATTTCCCATTTTGATTCACTAATTGCATCAATTAGTGCGTTAGTAGAGTAGGGGATTTTGGGTAGCGATTTACCCTGCCAGATACTCCAGCCAGATAAAATCACAATCATCAAAATACCAGGCAACAAGCCAGCTAAAAATAAATCATCGATACTGAACGGCTCACCTAGTCCCATTTGTTGCGAGATTACACCGTATAAAATTAGGGGCAGTGATGGCGCAAAAAGAACGCCCAAACTACCTGAACTTGTGATTAAGCCGAGATTAAAGTTTTCGCGGTAACCAGCCTGCATCAATGCCGGAAATAACAGTGCCCCTAGAGCAACAATGGCAACACCAGATGCACCGGTAAAGGCGGTAAACAAGGCGCAAGCGCACAAACAAACTATGGCAAGACCACCCGGCATCCAGCCAAGCACGGCTTGTGTCAGGCGTACAAGTCTTTGTGGTGCACCACTTTCACTGAGCAGATAGCCGGTAAAGGTAAATAATGGAATTGCTAACAGAATTGGAATCTCAGCCAGACGATAAAATTCTATTGCTATGACAGATAGATCGACATCTGACATATAGAAACCGAGCAGGGCAGAGGCGACGATGATGATAAACAGCGGTGTGCCTATCAGGGCTAGGGCAATCAGCAGTAATGTTAAGAGTATCTCCATTACTGGGGTGGCTGTTGTTGACTACTTGGTTCGTCAGTCCAAAGTTTAAAGCTTGGACCAATATTGATTAAAAAGCGTAATGCCATTAGAGCAAAGCCAATAGGAATGATGCTTTCACATAACCAGGCAGGAATGTTTGAAAAGGCCATCATTCCGTCTTCATACTCCATCAGCACAAACTGCAATGAGTAATAACTGACAATCGCACAAATGATGGCACTGAACAGATTGGCAATTACACTGCTAATCACTTTGCCTTTGTTGGGAAGGAGGCGTGATAGGACATCTATACTGATGTGATTATTTTGTTTTGTCGCCGCAATTGCACCAAGTAGGCCAAGCCACATCACCATGACTCTTAGTAATGGATCGGTCCATTCAATGCCGCTGTCAAATAGGTTGCGTAAGACAATTTGGCTTAGTGCCAGCAGGATCATTGCGCCCAGCGTGAAAACAAGCAAGCCATCTTCGAGCAGATGGATGAGCCGGTTAATTTTTGTATGCATGGAGTGAGAGTTTAGTGACTGCCGTTACGGAAGTCATCGAGATGTTTATAAAGCAGTTGAGTGATATCGCTATTGATGACGCCATTGTCAACCAGGCCTTGTGTGGCATCTTTAACTGAGCTAATCCATTGCGCTTCGGCTTGTTCGCCGGTGGTAACGAATTCTATTCCCTGTTTTTGCAAAGCCGCATAGGCTTTTTCATTGTCTGTCCTATTGATAGTGTTGAGGTTGTTAAATACCTTGGCCATGACTTCTTTTACAATTGTCTGGTCGTCAGCGCTTATTTTGTTAAATGCCTTGCGTTGAATAATCATGGTGCCATAGAGGTAAACTAGTGGCGTTTGATTGAGATATTTAACCTTGGAGTGCCACTGCAAGGCAATTGCGCCCATTGGTGAGGCTGCTACTGTGTCAATCAGTCCTGTTTGTAAGCCAGTTAACACGTCAGTAAGCGGTAGGGGAATAGGGCTGACACCGATTGCCTCAAATGCTGCCCTACCGATTGGGTCATCATCAGGTGCCCAGACTTTCTGTTTTTTTATGTTATTAACATCATCAAGTGGTAGCCCTGACATCAGGTAGGCAAAGCCACCTTCACCCAGGCCAAAGCTGACATAACCATTGTCAAACAAACCCTGGATGATGAGCGAATCCATTTGTTGTCGAACATAGTCGACCTCATCATGAGAACGAAACGCTAGAGGTAGACTGTAAACCTGTGAATTTGGGTCAATGCTTTGCAGTCCGCCGCCGGTGATGGCGCCGCCATGAAGCTGACCAATGCGTATTTTTCGTAATACGCTTTTATCATTGCCCATTACGCCGCCAGGATAAAAACGGAATTTAACCCGGCCATCGGTACGCTGTTTGATTTCCTTGGCACCAGCTTTCAGCTCCTTCATCCAGCTAGTGCCATTTGGTGCAATGGTCGCAATCTTGAATGTTGCGGAATGAACCGGAGTACTGATAAGTGCAAACAGACAGGCAAGGCTGGCAAGGTATTTCAACATATATCTTATTCCTCAAAATATTCTTTTGATGTATTTAATAGCTGTTTCGCTTGTTGTTTTGCAACAGCATTACTTAGATTGAGTGTGATAACTGTGGTTTTGGCTGTTATGACCTCATTTAGCAACTGATCATGTAATTCTTGGTCAAACATAAGTCTAGCGTATTGGCGGGCAAATTCGACCTTGGCGATGAGGTCCTGACCTTCTGAAATTTCTATGGCCTTCTCAAAATGCATTCGACCTATTGCCGGTTTACCACCGAGTGCCGGTGGTAACTGACTATTGATAACGGCTAAATAAAGATGGCCACGGCCCCATTCAAACTGCTCATCAAGCTCAACCACTCTATTCATAACGGCTTCAACTTTAGGCACTTGAGCTAATGCGTCCCAGTCATCACTATGGCTTTGAATCCAGCCAGCCCAGGCTGTGCCAAGAGCGTAGAGCAGGTCAATATTGGCTGCGTCAACACTGGCCAGAATTGCTTGGAATTGCTCCAAATTGAGATTACTGCGTGAGCAGATCGCAGCAATTTCAGTGCATATTGCTGTACGGGCTTGTTGTAGAGATTTTTCCGTCAGCTGTTTCGCCTGTGCATTACTTGAGGCAAATAAAGATGCATAGGCACCATTTAGATTGGCACTGGCACTAAGAATGGTTGGGTTTTTAGGCGCATCAAGTACCAGGCTATCCATCATTACCATAAAGGTGGGGATGCTTGCTGCGGCAACTTCAGGGTCAGTCTGACTCAAAATGGCATTGCCGAGGTTGTTAGCGAACCGCTCGGTAATCATCGAGGAACAGCCGCTTAGACTGAGCAGAAGCACAATTGGAATAGTTTTATAGGACATGCCTTGGGATACTTACATCATTTAATCAGGGTGTGGGAGGGTGATTGTATAAAAAGTATTACCTTGATAGCAATCTATGTATTGATATCGTTTATCTTGGGCTTAATTATTTTATATGGCAATATGCATGACGAAATTCAAATAGGGAAATTTAAAATGAAAATACAATTGGCTTTAGCGGCAGCTCTCGCTGGGTTTTGGGGGGGGCAGGCCGTCGCTCTGGAACTGGATACTGACAAACAACGATTCAGTTACTTTGTTGGTTTGCAGATTGGCCAGCAAATTAAGAACGATGGTATTGAGCTTGATGAAACTGCATTTCTCGCTGCAATCAAGGACGTTGCCGCTGGCACGCCACCACGTTTGTCACAAGCCGAATTACAGGCGACTTTGCAGCGGATTCAGCAACAACGTGCCGCTGATGCGCAAAAGGTCGGTGAGAGTAACCGTCTTGAGGGGGAGCGTTTTCTGGCGGATAACAAGAAAAAATCTGGTGTTAAAGTGACTGCTAGTGGTCTGCAATACAAGGTTGTAAAGGCCGGATCAGGCTCTAAGCCTACAGCCAGCTCTACTGTCGAAGTTCATTATCGCGGCACACTGATTGATGGTACTGAGTTCGATAGCTCATACAGTCGTGGCCAACCAGCGACATTTCCAGTGAATGGCGTAATCAAGGGTTGGACAGAAGCACTGCAGCTGATGCAGGAAGGGGCAAAGTGGCAGCTTTTTATTCCATCTGAGCTCGCTTATGGCAGTCGTGGCACTGGTGCTGATATTGGCCCTAACTCAACGCTTATTTTTGATGTTGAACTACTTAAGATCAAAAACTAGTTAGCTGTAACCCAGTCATTCTGGGCGCTTTTTAATTTGGTATCGTCCTGCGCACAGCGATAAAAGACTTTTATCGCGTAACTGTGTGGGTCTTCTGGCCATAGATAAGCGTCCAGAATGGTTTTGAGCAAGGCGCCGGAATAAACCTTTTCTGATACAGATACCCGTCTATTGCTAAGCACTGCCAGATCAAGCGCATGTTCGGCAGGAACTCCCAGACGAGAATTGATTACCGAGTCATAACCAATCATGGCCTGTGAATAACAGAGATACTCTGCATCGTTTGTCGGCAGGGCTTCAAATGCTGTTGAAGTTAGCGGCATGACAAGCAAGGTAAGTAAAATCAGTGGTTTAACTAAGTTCTTCAAGGTACACCTCCGATAGTCGCTTAGTGGCATTCCTATGCGGTATATCTATGAGCAACTATTAAGTTAGATACATATAGTATCGGCAGGTTCATATCATTAATTAAACGCTCAGCAACGAGTCTAATCGGGCTGGTCAGGAAATTAGGCGGGGATTAAAATGTCACGTCTTGGTTAATCGAGGGATCCATGTGAGCCTATTAAAAGTTTTTTCGGCCGATGATGAGCAACTGCTGTGTTTAGTTGATGCGCATGAGCAGATCACTGCCGAGTTGGGTCAGGTCGGTATCAAGTTCGAGGCCTGGCAGGCATGTCAGCCAATGTCAGATTCAGCAGGGCAGGAGGATGTGATATCGGCCTACCGCGAGTCGCTTGATCGATTGATGGCAGAATATGGCTTTCAGACTGCCGATGTGATTGCGTTGCGACCTGATCATCCTGACAGGGCAGAGCTACGACAGAAATTCCTTAGTGAACACACTCACAGCGAGTTTGAAGTACGCTTTTTCGTTGATGGCAAGGGCCTGTTCTACATTCATCAGGGCGATAAGGTCTACGGCGTGATGTGCGAACAGGGTGATTTGATCAGCGTACCAGCCAATACCAAACACTGGTTCGACATGGGGGAGGCACCCTTATTCAAGTGCATTCGTTTGTTCACCAATCAGGAAGGCTGGGTAGCTCAGTACACTGGCGATGATATTGCCAATAATTTCCCCCGTTTCGAGCAATTTTTTGATGATCAAAGCCATAGTCACTGATATCGAGGGCACAACTACATCGCTGTCGTTTGTTAAAGACGTGTTGTTTCCTTATGCCCGTCGGCACATGGCCGAATTTGTGCGCCAGCATGCCAGTGAACCTGATGTAAAAGCCCAGTTGGAGGAGGTCAGTAATGTTGTTGGCCAACAACTGGGTTTGGAGCAAGTAATAGCGCAGTTGCTTCAGTGGATCGATGACGACCAGAAGATTACGCCGCTGAAAGCCCTGCAGGGTTTGATTTGGCAGGCGGGCTACAAGGCTGGCGACTTCACCGGCCATGTCTATGATGATGCCGTGCGTAAATTGCGTGACTGGCATGAGCTGGGCATCAAACTCTATGTTTTTTCTTCTGGTTCAGTTAAGGCGCAACAGTTGATTTTTGCTTACAGCGACTTTGGTGACCTGACGCCGCTGTTTAGCGGCTATTTCGATACCCGCATTGGCTCTAAACTTGAGGTCGAAGCCTATCAACATATTGTCCAACAGCTGGGTAATCCTGCTGGCGAGATCCTGTTTTTGTCGGATATTGACCAGGAGTTACAAGCCGCTACCAAGGCCGGCATGCAAACTATCCAACTCGTTCGCGAAGACCAACCCGCCTGGTCGGGCACATCTCAAGTCGTTAATTTTGATCAGATTCAGCTAAATTAAATTCCCCTCAATCTTTCAGTTCTGTTTTTTACTTTGTTATTTGGGTAATTTCTTTAATACTATGATCTTCATGTAATTACTTCGCCATTGAAGCCGCTGGTGTGGATAAACATGCCCTGAATCTGATCAAGGCCAAGGGTACCAGTATTGGCCTGCATCGCATTGATAGTGATTCGGCCAATAAGGCGATTGCTGGCGAGAAGGGTGTGCACATTATTCCTGATTACCGTAATGTTGTGCCCGTCGTGTCTGCCTATGCGCCATTGAATATCCCCGGCCTTAACTGGGGCATTCTTGCAGAGATCGATGAGGAAGAAGCCTTTGCAGCGGTGACTGAATTGAGTTCAAGTATCATATTTTCAGCAATGCTTGTTGCACTAATAATGCTGGCTATCGGCGTAGTAGTGGCATATATATCGGCAATGGCTGTTGTTAAACCCATTCTCAAACTGTCAGCCACTGTTGCTGATATAGAGCGTAACTCTGATCTGACCCAGCGTATCGATATCAACACAAATGATGAACTGGGTACCATGGCTAAAGCCCTGAACTCGATGTTGGACAAGTTCCGCAACAGTATGGAATCGGTGTCAGGGGCGACTTCACAGGTGGCAGCAGCTTCCGAAGAGATGACCAATATTACTACTGAGACCAGCCAGGCGATTCAGTCACAGATGTCAGAGACCGGCCAGGTGGCTACTGCGGTGACCGAGATGACGTCTACGGTACAAGAGGTTGCCAACAACACTGTTCATGCAGCTACCGCAGTCGATGAAGCCAATAATGCAGCGGCAGAGGGGCGCAATGTAGTTAATGATACGATCACTTCCATTCAATCTCTGGCCGCAGAGGTTGAAAAAGGTGCTGAGACTATTGCTGCTGTAGAGAAAGACAGTGAAGCGATTGGTACAGTGCTGGTGGTGATTAGTGATATTGCCGAACAGACCAATCTGTTAGCGCTAAATGCAGCGATTGAGGCCGCCCGTGCTGGTGAGCATGGTCGTGGCTTTGCGGTAGTAGCCGATGAGGTGCGCACCGTTGCCAGTCGTACCCAGGAATCTACTGAAGAGATTCAGAACATGATTAACAAGCTGCAATCTGGTTCTAGCAGTGTGGTACAAGCCATGCAGCTTGGGCGTACACAGGCTCAGGCCAGTGTTGAGCAGGCCGGCAAGGCGGGTGAAGCTTTGGAGCGATTACCTCGGCAGTTGCAACTATCCATGACCTGAACACCCAGATTGCCAGTGCCGCTGAAGAACAAACAGCGGTGTCTGAAGAGATCAGCAGAAATGTAGTTGAGATCAACCAGATGGTTGAACATACTGCCGATGGGGCTAATCAAACGGCGACGGCAAGTGAGCAGTTGGCCACTGAACTGCAAGGGCTGGTTAAACAGTTTAAAGTCTGACCTTATCGGAATAAAAAAGCCGCAGCGGATATTAATCCGCTGCGGCTTTTTTCCTTCAGGTGTTACTGACTAGCCAAAATAGCTAGGCTCGTTGCCTTCTTTCCATTTGATGTTGCAGCCCATGCTGGGTTTTTGCTCGTCAGGGATGGCGCTGCTATTTAGCAAAGCATCAATGGCGGCACGCAGGTCAGCACCGGTGACAGGTTCTTCATTGCGTGGGCGGCTGTCATCGAACTGGCCACGGTAGACCAGAGTTTGTTCAGCATCGAAGAGGAAGAAGTCAGGTGTGCAGGCGGCCATGTAGGCCTTAGCGACGGCCTGTGACTCGTCATAGAGATAAGGAAAGGTGTAGCCTTGGGTGGCAACTTCCTCAGCCATTTTTTCCGGACTATCATCTGGGTAGTTGCTGGCGTCATTGCTGTTGATACCTATTACGGCCAGCCCATTGGCCTGATATTGTTTGGCCAGTTCAGCCAGGGCATCACGCAGGTGGATGACGTAAGGGCAATGGTTGCACATGAAAATTACTAACATCCCCTTAGCGCCTTTGAAATTAGCCAGACTAATTTGATTGCCATTGGTGTCGGGCAGATTGAAGTCTGGTGCCTGGGTGCCAAGCTCCAGCATGGTTGATTCTGTACGGGCCATTAAAATCTCCTTGAATAGTAAAAGCTGAATAGATTTTAGCCTTGCTCTGCAGTTTTATAAACCTCTAAATACCTTTGTATTTCTTAAGGTTGAAGCCATTATCAGGCAGTTTATTTGTCGATTTATTTGCTAGAATCATGGCTTACTTTCAGGGATGGGGAAAGCTTAGATGATGCGGGTTGTTAAATGGTTTTGTGGGGCGCTGATGTTAGTCAGCGGGGCTGGGTTTGCAGAACAGCAAAATTTTGAAGTGTGGCTGAATGAGTTGAAAAAGGAGGCCATTGATAAGGGGATTTCCGAGCAGACCTTTGATACGGCCTTTAAGGATGTTAAACCTATCCCGCGCATTATTGAGCTGGATAGAAAACAACCTGAATTTACTTTGACGCTGGAACAGTATGTCAGTCGTGTAGTGCCAAAGCGACGAATTAGTTTAGGTAAAAAACGTCTAGAAGCAAATCGTGAATTACTTGATCAGGTGGCCGAAAAGTACGGCGTGCAACCACGGTTTCTAGTAGCCTTTTGGGGCATAGAGACAGACTTTGGTCGGCTGACGGGTGGCTATTCGGTCATCGCTGCCATTACTACCTTGGCCTACGATGGCCGTCGCTCAGCGTTTTTCAGACGCCAATTGATGGATGCCCTACAAATTCTAGAGGAAGGCCATGTCACTTCAGACAAAATGACGGGGTCCTGGGCCGGTGCCATGGGCCAGGCCCAATTCATGCCATCCACTTTCCGCTCTTATGCTGTGGATTTTGATGGTGACAACAAGATCGACCTGTGGGGCAATAAGGGTGATGTGTTTGCCTCGGCGGCCAACTATTTGTCGAATGTGGGTTGGGATAATGAACAAACATGGGGTCGTGAGGCCAAGTTGCCTGACGGTTTTGATAAATCCCTACTGGGATTGGATATCAAGAAGAGCCTAGCTGAGTGGGACAAATTGGGAGTGCGCCGCCTGTCGGGTAAAAATCTGCCTGAGCGTGATCTGCAAGCCTCATTGGTACAGCCGGATAAAGGTAAGTTTGTGCGCAGCTATCTGGTCTATGACAATTACCGAGCCATCATGCATTGGAACAAGTCGCACAAATTTGCCATTGCTGTCGGTACCCTGGCTGACAGCATCAACCGTTAGAACCTATGTCATTCCGGCATGTAGCCAAAGGGCGCATGTTGGAGTGTCGCTAAAAAACTAATTCAATTACATATCAAGATTTTAAAGTCGAGCCGTTATGAGTAACAAAAAACCAGAAACCATTTATCTCAAGGACCATCAGCCGGTTCCGTTCCAGATTGATTCGATCGATCTATATTTTAATCTGACAGAGCAGCAGACCGTTGTTACTTCGACCTTGAAAGTACAGCGTAAGGCGAGTGGTGTATTGCGGCTTGATGGAAAAGAATTGGAATTGGTTAGCATTAAATTGGATGGAGTGGAGTTGTCAGCTGATTACTACGAGGTTGATGCCGAGTCACTTACTATTGCGGATCTGCCTGATGCCTTCGAGCTGAAAATTGAAACGATTATCAAACCACAGCTTAATACCTCTCTTGAAGGCCTGTATAAATCCAGCGGCAACTTCTGTACTCAGTGTGAAGCTGAGGGTTTTCGTAAGATTACCTACTATTACGATCGCTCTGATGTGATGACCTTGTTTACCACGACTATTGAAGCGGACAAGGATAAATATCCGGTATTACTAAGTAATGGTAATTCTGTTGATAGCGGCGAACTGGATAATGGCCGTCACTGGGTTAAGTGGCATGATCCGTTCAAGAAACCCTGTTATCTGTTTGCGTTGGTGGCCGGCCAATTGGAGTGTATTGCCGATACATTTACCACCCTATCTGGTCGTGAGGTGAAGCTGGAAATTTATGTCGAATCACATAACGTTGATAAATGTGATCATGCTATGGCGTCATTGCGGCGCTCGATGCGGTGGGATGAAGAGGTTTTTGGCCGTGAGTACGACCTGGATATCTATATGATCGTGGCGGTGGATGATTTCAACATGGGCGCGATGGAAAACAAGGGGCTGAATGTCTTTAACTCCAAGTATGTCTTGGCGCGGCCCGATACCGCTACCGATATGGACTTTATAAGCATCGAAAGCGTCATTGGCCATGAGTACTTTCATAATTGGTCTGGCAATCGTGTCACTTGTCGTGATTGGTTTCAATTAAGTCTGAAAGAAGGCTTTACCGTCTTTCGCGATCAACAGTTCACTGCCGATATGTTCTCTGCCACGGTGAAACGTATCGATGATGTTAATCATCTGCGCAGTTATCAGTTTGTCGAAGATGCCGGACCGATGGCGCATCCAGTGCGTCCTGAATCCTATGTCGAGATTACCAATTTTTACACTCTGACTGTCTATGAAAAGGGTGCTGAGGTAGTGCGCATGATCTACAATCTGTTGGGTAAGGAAACCTTCCGCAAGGGTTCCGATCTTTATTTCGACCGCCACGATGGCCAAGCAGTCACCACTGATGATTTTGTAAAGGCGATGGAAGATGCTAGTGGCATTGACCTGGGCCAGTTCAAACGTTGGTATAGCCAGGCCGGCACGCCGGTTATCGAGTGTGAATCTAGTTATGATGCCCATGCTGAAACCTTTACTCTAAAACTCAAGCAGAGTTGTCCGCCGTCACCTGGGCAGGAGACCAAGCAGCCTTACCACATTCCATTCGGCATCGGCCTGCTGGGATCCGACGGTCAAGATTTGCCTATCGAAAACACGACTCTGGAATTGAAACAGGCGGAAGAAAGCTTTGTCTTTAAGGGGATTAAACAACGGCCAGTGCCTTCACTGTTGCGCCATTTCTCGGCGCCAGTAAAACTTAGCTACGATTACAGCACTGAAGAACTGGCCTTCCTGATGGCTAATGATTCGGATGAGTTTAATCGTTGGGATGCTGGGCAGCGTCTTGGGCTTAAACTTATTTTACAATTGGTTAAGCAGGCTCAGGCCGGTGAAAACTTTGACTTAAGCAAACTGGTTGAAAGTTATAAACCATTTTCTGATGCCTTCAAGTCTTTGCTGCAACAGGGCGGGGATCTCAATTTCATTACCGCGGCATTGATGCTGCCAAGTGAAAATTACATCGGTGAAAGTATGGCCGTGGTCGACCCGGTCGCTATTCATGAGGCACGCACGGCCTTACGCAAGGCCTTGGCAAAGGAGCATGAGGCCTCGCTATGGCAGGTATTTGAGGCCAATGTCGAGAGCGCTGATTACAGTGTTGATGCGATTGCAGTGGGTAAGCGCAGTCTGAAAAATATTTGCCTTGCATATCTTGCTAGCCTGGAAAGTGAAAAAGCGATTAGTGCCTCAAAGGTGCAACTGGCGGCCAACAACATGACCGATGTTATGGCCGGAATGCGCAATCTGATCGATATCGATTGTGACGCGCGTCAGCAGGCAATAAATAGCTTTTATGACAAATGGAAGGCCGATGCCCTGGTAGTTGATAAATGGCTGTCTCTACAGGCCATGTCCAGCCTGCCTGACAGTCTTGAACATGTTAAGGCGCTAATGCAGCACGAGGCCTTTAATATTAAAAACCCTAACAAGGTGCGTTCGTTGATCAGCGCATTTGTGTCAGGCAATGCATATCGCTTTCATCAAGCCACAGGTGAGGGCTATATATTCCTCGCCGATCAAGTCATTACATTGAACGGTCTGAATCCACAGGTCGCAGCACGCATGGTTGCCCCTTTGATTCAGTGGCGTCGTTACGATGAATCTCGCCAACAATTGATGAAGCAGCAATTGCAACGTATTCTGGATACGCCAGAGCTGTCAAAAGAAGTGTACGAAGTTGTTTCGAAAGGATTGGCTTAAGCATGGCAACAGTACAGGGCAATTTACGCAAGATGCTCACCCGGCATGAAAACCCGGTGCACTATGAAATGGTGTTGGGTGAAAACAAGATTGTCATGAATGATTATGTTGGCAAGCATGTGCAGCTTAAATTTCTGGGTGAGATCAACTGTGTGAGTTGTGGCCGCAAGACTAACAAGAGCTTTCAGCAGGGGTATTGCTTTCCCTGTATGCGCAGTCTTCCTGAGTGTGATGGTTGCATTGTCAAGCCAGAAACTTGTCATTTTGATGCTGGCACTTGTCGTGATTCAGAATGGGGCCTGAAAAATTGTTTTCAGGATCACTATGTTTATCTGGCCAATTCATCCGGTATCAAGGTGGGGATTACCCGTGGCAGCCAGATTCCAACCCGCTGGATGGATCAGGGAGCAACTCAGGCATTGCCTATATTTCGAGTAAAAAATCGGCTGTTGTCCGGCCTGGTCGAGG
>CAMYNQ010000004.1 GCA_947259785.1 uncultured Chromatiaceae bacterium
TACTGACTGAACTGCCAAAAGCTAGCACGGTTGAAGATATTGAATAACTATTGCCCGGTGGATTTGCTGCCTTACCAAACTCACAGACTTAATGTGAGTATGGTGTTCGTCAGGCGCTTACCGGATTCCGGCATTCTCCGTAATGACGAAAGGCGGTGCTTGAAGGGGGGATGATGAAAGGCTTGACACCCGCTCAAACCAATCTATAATTCGAAATATGTCGAATTATCAAATAAACAACACTCCCCTTGATGAAATGTTCAAGGCCCTCAGCAACCGACATCGCCTGGCGTTGTTCTATCGCCTGATGAATTGCTGCGCACCAGGCACCAAGTGTGGCGTTGAGGCAGAACGGTTTTGTGTTGGTGAGTTGGGCGAGGGCATGGATATCGCGCCGTCGACCCTATCGCACCATTTGAAAGAATTGAATCGCGCCGGGCTGATCCAGATGGAGCGGCGTGGCAAAAATGTGGAGTGCTGGTTGGAGCCTAGCGTTTTGACCGAGTTGAGTACCTTTTTTAAAATTTAATTGTTACCCGTAAGGAGTTAATCATGAGTTCATGTTGCCCCCCAAAAACAGAAAAGCCGAATCACGCTGATCACGATAGCCATAGGCAGGATGTGCGTGGTGCCTATGCCAAGGTGGCCAATGCTGAGAACAACAATGAGAGTTGCGGTATTGAGAGCAGTTGTTGTGGTGTTTCGGATGATTCAGCTATCAATACCCTGATCTCGACCCGCCTGGGGTATAGCGAGGATGATTTGGCCAAGGCACCTAGCGGTGCTGACATGGGCCTGGGTTGTGGCAACCCGCGTGCCATTGCTTCGCTCAAGCCAGGTGAGGTGGTGGTTGATCTCGGTGCTGGTGGTGGTTTTGACTGTTTTCTTGCCTCCCATGAAGTGGGTGAAACAGGGCGTGTGATCGGTGTCGATATGACGCCAGACATGCTGAGCAAGGCGCGTAGTAACGCGGTTAATGGGCAGTACAAAAATGTTGAGTTTCGCCTCGGTGAGATCGAGCATCTGCCGATTGAGAATGAAACGGCGGATGTGATTATCTCTAATTGCGTGATCAATCTGTCACCTAATAAACAGCAGGTGTTCAAGGACGCTTTTCGTGTCTTGCAGCAAGGCGGACGTCTGGCGATCTCTGATGTGGTGGCCACCGTTGAATTGCCAGAAGAGATGCGTAACGATCCAGCCCTGATTGCAGGCTGCATGGGCAATGCCTCACTGGTTGATGATTTGGAAGTGATGATTAAGGCGGCTGGGTTTGTTGATGTGCGTATCGAGCCTAAGGATGAATCAAAAGCGTTTATTCGTGATTGGGCGCCTGATCACAATGTCACTGATTACGTGGTGTCGGCCTCGATTGAGGCGGTTAAACCGGGCTGTAAGCCGGGTTCTGGTTGTTGTTAGCGCTTTTTCTGGAACAATAAAAAGGGCAGCCTATCAAGCTAGGTCTGCCCTTTTTTTAAGTCTGCTGGTTGGTTTTAGCTGCCAAGTCTTTCCAACAGGGCGTCTTTTTCTTGGGTTTCTGTTATGGCAGTGCGGATTTTGTTGAATGCCTCGGCTGCTGCATCGGGATGTTTGGCGTAACCGATAATGGGGTCGTATTTATAGCCAGCCATTTTTAAGGCCTGGTTCTTGAAATCTGTACCTCCTGTGCCGCCACCGCCGATATTGGTGAGTAGTTGCTCGAGCTTGACACGTGTTGCGACGACGCCGGGTTTGAAGCTGGTGAAGTCGTCGGCGGCTACTGGGTCGAATTCCATTGATATCCCCTGTGGTTACTTGTTTGCGAATTTGATTTACTGAATAGTGTTTCGTCAGTTGGGATGTGGATCTTGAGGGTTTTTGTTACAGGGCTGTCGATGGGCGGGAAAACAACGCTTTAGCCATGCCTGTTGTGGCCGTTACCGGTGACAATAGAGAGAATTTGTTGCATGTTGGCGTTTTTGGTTCAGGCTTTGTGAGGTTGTGGTCTTGCTTAAGAAAGTTTTTTTGATGTTGTCGATAATCTCGATTTTGGCTGGGCCAATGTTGTATCTGTCTATTGTCGATACGATGGGTAGCGGGGCAGGCCTGTCATTCAAGATGCCTAGCCTGGGGCTGCCGGATTGGTTGAAATCAGGCGGCGAGCAGATTGTTGGCACGGCTGCCGAGGTAGTTGGCGACAGTGGTTCGGCAATCTATAAGTGGAAAGATGCGGCTGGTGTATGGCAGTTTACCAATGAACTTCCTGTCGGAGTGACGGATGTTGAAACGGTGCTGATTAGCTCGAACACCAGTCTTCAAGCCTTTAAATCGCAAGCGGAGCCTGAGCAGGCAAAAGCTGAAAGTCCCGTCGAGGCCAAGCAGGACGAGTCATTGGAGCTTGACCTCATGCCAACGCCGGGACGTGTAAAAAAACTCATTGAAGACGCCCAAAATGTCCAGAACATTCTTGATGAGCGGGTCAAACAGATGGATTCTCAGTCCTCCGAGTAGTGCTTTCTCTATGGCTGTGGTTAAGTATAATGCTGGGCGTTGGAGGGTATTGGCATACGTAACATGTTAGGCAGAGTCGCCACCTATGATCATGATGATTTATTTTCCGAACAAGCGGTCGTTGGCCACGGTTTTTAAGCTGAAACTGTTGATGCCAGCGCTACCCTGTCCGGTATCGAAATCAAGGTAGCGAAGCCGGAAGCGTTTAAAGGCTTGTTTATATGACAACAGTATCAGCAGTGTTATTGGCGGCAGGTGAGTCACGTCGCATGGGTGAGATCAACAAGTTGGAATTACTGGTTGATGGTATTCCCCTGTTGCGTCGAACGGCAGAGGTTCTGTTGGCCTCCAATTTGTTAGAGATCGTTGTGGTGTTAGGCCATCAAGCCGACACGGCCGGGGCTATACTCGAAGGTCTGCCGTTGAATTTCGTCTATAACGAAAACTATCTCGATGGTCAGATGACTTCGGTTTATCAAGGATTGTTATCTCTTTCGCAGCCTTGTGACGGGGTGATGATCTGCCTGTCAGACCAACCCTTATTGCAGGCGGATGATGTGAACGCACTGATTGATGCCTTTGGTAAACGCAGTCATGGGTCGGTGTTGGTGCCTACCTATCAGGGTAAGCGCGGTAACCCAGTTGTTATTGACTATCAGCAGCGCCAGGAAGTTTTAAATGGTGAGCGCAATCTGGCTTGTAAAAAGTTGATTGAAGACAATCCTGAGTTGGTTAGTGGTTTTGAAATGAGCAACAATCATGTAGTGGTTGATCTCGATACACCAGAAGAGTATGTCGCCCTGACGGGCAGCGAGGCCGTTGTCTCATAATCCAAAATATCCCGATTGGCATGAGCGCCCAGGTTGATGATGACTGCGGTGGTGAGTGAGGTTGGGTGTTTAAGTCTGCAGCGGATGTAACACAGGGGCGGCGCAAAATATGCGCCGCCCCGCTGCTATTAATTTTGTTTGCGTAGTTGCGTCGCTATGTGTGAGGCGATGCTATGGATAGCATCTTGCAAGCCCGCTAGCACCACCTTATCCCCGGCTTCAAAAATAGCCTCTTTTTTATCGAATTTGTATTCTTCCGCTGCTTCCAGGTCGGTGCCGCTCATGATGGGGTTGTGATAACCGTGCATTAGGGTTTCCTGGTAGATTACATCGCTGCTGCTGGTGGCATGCATGGAGACCATGGCGCGCGCCTCCGGCCGCCACTCGGGTGAAAACATAAAGTGCTCAGTGACATAGCCGGCGTTGCTGACAATAATATCAATTAGGGCGTCGGCGCCCTCGGTGTTGATGCCGCTATAATCTTCAAACAGTTCATTTTCGGCTCGTTCAACATTGACGATGTTGACTTTGAAGCCTGACTTTTCCAATTGGGCAGCAATTTCGGTGGTGAGCTGATTGCCGAAAACAAAGTTGTTTTCTGTGGTCACGCCCTCAATGCTTTTCACAGCCTCCTTGCCATTGATTGCGATTGTGACTGCGCCAAGGGCGCCTAGGCCTCCGGCCGGGCTACCCAGGTTCATCATTCGGTAAGGTGGCTCGGGAATACTCAGCAGCGCAACGCTTTTAACTTGATTGACGGCTTCGGGTTTGAGCACCATCTTGACACCGCCACAGCCGCCTAATGCGGCCAGGATAAGGATCATGGGGATAGTTAGTATTTTTCTGAGCATCGGTTTCTCCAGGGATTCTTGTTATTGATTTCACAGGCTTGATCGGCTGGCTGCTAGCGATCTTTAGATCGTGGTCTGCGGCTTAATCTTTGCCCCCCAGAAATGCTAGACTCTGCCTACTTCCGGGTAGAATAGATTCAGTGACAACGAGGAAACAATGGCAGGACATAGTAAGTGGGCCAACATCCGCCACCGCAAAGGGGCGCAGGACGCCAAGCGGGGCAAGATTTTCAGTAAACTGATCCGTGAAATCACTGTTGCGGCCAAGATGGGTGGTGGCGATCCTGCCGCCAATCCGCGGTTGCGCACGGCAATCGATAAGGCCCTGGGGCAGAACATGACCCGCGATACCGTTGAACGTGCAGTGAAGCGTGGTTCTGGTGATACTGAAGGTGAAAATTACGAAGAGCTGCGTTACGAGGGTTATGGTGCTGCTGGTGTGGCGATGATGGTGGATTGCCTCACCGATAACAAAAACCGTACCGTCAGCGAGGTGCGTCATGCCTTTAGCAAACGTGGCGGTAATCTGGGGACTGATGGTTCGGTCTCTTATCTGTTCACCAAGCAGGGCATTATCAGCTATGCCGCCGGTGCCGATGAGGAGCAGATCATGGAAACGGCACTTGAGGCGGGTGCCGAGGATGTGGTCAATAATGATGATCGTTCCATCGATGTCATCACCACACCTGAGGCCTTCGTTGATGTCAAAGAGGCGATGGTCGTTGCTGGTCTGGAGCCGGAAAATGCGGACATTACTATGACGGCCAGCACTTCAGTCGAGTTGGGCCTGGACGATGCGCAGAAGGTGATGGGGCTGATTGATATGTTGGAAGACCTGGATGATGTGCAAAACGTTTACACCAATGCCGATTTCTCTGACGAGGTAATGGAACAGCTTGGTTAACATCGGCGAGCAGCATTAATGGCCCAGCGTATTCTTGGTATCGATCCCGGTTCTCGTATTACCGGTTTTGGTGTGATCGAGATCGTGCAAGGGCAAGTCGTTTATGTTACCAGTGGTTGCATTCGTGTGCAGGGTAAGGCCTTGCCTGAACGGCTTAAGTCCATTTTTGATAGCGTTAGCGAGATCGTCGCTGATTATTGTCCAGACCAGATGGCGATAGAGCAGGTGTTTGTCAAAAACAATATCGATTCGGCACTTAAGCTGGGTCAGGCCCGCGGTGCTGCCATTTGTGCCGGAATGACCCGTGATCTGGACGTGTTTGAGTACACCCCGACCCAGATCAAAAAGGCGGTGGTGGGTAAGGGTCATGCCGACAAGGCGCAGATGCAGTTTATGGTGCGGGCTGTATTGAAGTTGCCTGGTCTGCCGCAGGAAGATGCCGCTGATGCCCTGGCCTGCGCTTTGTGTCATCACCACACTCATGAAACTTTAGGTCAATATAGTCAACAGTTGAAAGAGGTAAGCCCATGATTGGTCGCCTGCGCGGTAAGTTAATTGTCAAACGTGCACCGCAGTTGCTGGTGGATGTGAATGGTGTTGGTTATGAGGTTGAGGCGCCGATGAGTACCTTTTATAACCTGCCTGAGCTTGGTGACGAGGTATTGCTGCACACTCACATGGTGGTGCGTGAAGATGCCCAGCTGCTCTATGGTTTTGGCTCTGAGGCTGAACGCAGTTTCTTTCGTAATTTGATTAAGATCAATGGTGTTGGTGCCAAGATGGGGCTGGCGATCCTGTCCGGCATGTCGGCTGAGGCCTTTGCCCATTGTGTGGCTGAAAACGATGTCGCCAGCCTGGTACGTTTGCCCGGTGTTGGTAAAAAGACTGCCGAGCGTCTGATCGTCGAGATGAAGGATAAACTCGATAAAGTGACGGGCACAGCCTTGCCGCAGGACTTGGCGACTGCCGTTACCGCGGTTAATGATCCCGTTAGCGATGCGGTGAGTGCTTTGGTGTCGCTGGGATATAAAGCAAACGAGGCTAGCCGCATGGTGCGGGCAGTGAAGGGTGACGACCTGGCTAGTGAAGAGATCATTCGTCAGGCCTTAAAAGGCACGGCGGCTTAAGCCTGTGGATAGTTGGGTAGAACGATGATTGAAACTGATCGACTGATTAGTGCCGCCATCCCCTCAAAAGCTGAGGAGGCCATTGACCGTGCCATCAGGCCGAAAAAACTGGCCGACTATGTTGGTCAACCTGCTGTCTGTGAACAGATGGAGGTCTTTATCGAGGCGGCCAAGAAACGTGGCGAGGCACTTGATCACACTCTGATCTTTGGGCCGCCGGGCCTGGGCAAAACTACCCTGGCCAATATCATTGCCAACGAGATGGGGGTGGCGATGAAACATACCTCTGGTCCGGTGCTGGAGCGCCCCGGTGACCTGGCTGCGCTGCTAACCAATCTAGAGCCGCACGATGTATTGTTTGTTGATGAAATACATCGGCTCAGCCCAGTGGTGGAGGAGGTGCTCTATCCGGCCATGGAGGATTATCAGCTCGACATCATGATTGGCGAAGGTCCGGCAGCACGCTCGATCAAGTTGGATTTACCGCCCTTTACCCTGGTGGGGGCAACCACCCGCGCCGGCTCGTTGACCTCGCCCTTGCGTGATCGCTTTGGCATTGTTCAACGGTTGGAGTTTTATAATACCGCCGATCTGACCTCAATCGTCAAACGTTCCTGCCAGATTCTGAATGTTGGAATTGAAGCTGACGGCGCCAAGGAGATTGCCCGTCGTTCGCGTGGTACACCGCGTATAGCCAACCGCCTGTTGCGGCGAGTGCGCGATTTTGCCGAGGTTAAAGCTGATGGCCGAATTACTGTGGCAGTGGCAGCCGGGGCGCTGGATTTGCTAGATGTCGATGGTCATGGTTTTGATGTCATGGATAGAAAACTGTTGCTGGCGATTTTGGAGAAGTTTGACGGTGGTCCGGTGGGTGTTGATAGCTTGGCGGCGGCGATAGGTGAGGAGCGCGGCACCATCGAAGATGTGCTTGAACCTTATCTGATTCAACAGGGTTTTATGATGCGTACCCTGCGTGGCCGGGTAGTGACGCGAAAGGCCTATGAGCATTTTGGCTTGACGCCACCAGTGGTTGCCGATCAGGATCATCAGGATGTAATGGATCAGTTGGACGAATAATTTCAAAAAAAGACGTTTGCTTGTATTACAATGGCGGCAACTTTTTGGGGCTAAACGCTGTCTCTTAGATCGAGCTGCAATGTAATTGAAATAGAGTATGGATACGTTTCACTGGCCCGTCAGGGTTTATTACGAAGATACGGATAGCGGCGGGGTGGTCTATTACGCCAATTACCTGCGTTTTATGGAGCGTGCCCGTACCGAGTGGTTACGTAGTCTGGGTGTGGAGCAGGATAAGCTGATTGAGCAAGAGGGTGTGCTGTTCGCTGTCCGTCATGTGGATGTGGATTATCTCAAACCAGCCCGATTTAATGATTTGCTTGAGGCCACCTCGAGGGTGGTTGAGTTTGGCCGAGCCAGTTTGACTTTTGAACAAGCAATAACGCGAATGGATGCTGAAACGAAGACTGGGTTGTGTCGTGGCCAGGTGAAAATCGCTTGCCTTGGTGTCGAATCATTTCGGCCTCGTCCGCTGCCAGAATTTTTAAAAATGATTTTGAAGAATGGAGAAAGCTAGTGGCTACTGATATGTCGATCGTGAGCCTGATCACCAATGCCAGTGTGTTGGTGCAGCTTGTTATGGTGCTGTTGTTGGTGGTGTCGGTGATGGCCTGGACCATTATTTTTAGTAAGTCAAAAGCGTTGAAACAGGCGCGCGAGGAAATGACGTCATTTGAAGATCGTTTTTGGTCCGGTGGTGACCTGAATCGCTTGTATGAACAGAGCAATGTACATTCCGAGTCACGCGGTCTGGAGCGTATCTTCAAAGCGGGTTTTAAAGAATTCATCAAGTTGCGTAAGCAGGGCGAGCCTGATCCAATGGCTGTGGTTGAAGGGGCGCAACGCATTATGCGTGTCAAACTCAATCGTGAGGCGGATAGCCTGGAAATTAGCCTTGGTTTTCTGGCGACGGTGGGTTCTACCAGTCCATATGTTGGTCTGTTCGGTACGGTATGGGGCATCATGAATTCCTTTCGTGCCCTGGGTAATGTCCAGCAGGCAACGTTGGCAATGGTTGCGCCCGGTATTGCCGAGGCGCTGATTGCTACGGCCATGGGTCTATTTGCGGCGATTCCGGCCGTCATCGCCTATAACCGTTTTCGTACCGATGTTGAACGTCTGATCAGTCACTACGACAGTTTTGTTGATGAGTTTACCTCCATCCTGCAGCGTCAGGCCCACACCCCAGTCACTGAGAAGGGCTAGTTATGGCGCAGCAACATCAACGTCAACGCCGTGCCCCCATGGCCGAGATCAATGTCGTTCCTTATATCGATGTGATGCTGGTGTTGTTGGTGATTTTTATGATTACCGCACCGCTGCTGTCGCAAGGGGTAAAGGTTGACTTGCCAGAGGCCAGTGCCAAACCGCTGGATAAGGATAGCAAGGAGCCGATTGTGCTGACTGTGGACACCCAGGGCAATTATTATCTCAATGTCGGTGGCGATGAGAAAAAGGCCGTCGAGGCTGATGAGATTATCCGCCGCGTGGCAATTGTGTTGGATCGTATGCCTGACACGCCGGTGGTGGTGGGCGCAGATAGGAATGTGAACTATGGTGCTGTGGTGCAGGCGATGGTGCTGTTACAGCAAGCGGGTGCGCCGAGTGTGGGTCTGAAAACTGATCCATCAGAGCTTGAGCGTAAGTAGGCGGTTGTTGTCGCTGATTCGAGCATGCTGAATATTCTGCGCAATAATCCCCGGGCCTTTGCCTTTGCGGTGGTGGTTCATCTGCTGATGATTGCCGCGTTGTCGTTTAATGTTGACTGGAATTCAAAGCATAATTTGTCTGCGCCTCAAGTGAATGTGATCCAGGCGGTGATGATTGATGAGTCAAAGATCAAGGCCGAAGAACGCAAGCGTAAATTGGAACAGGAAAAGAGGCGTAAGGCTGAACAAGACAAGAAGCGCAAGCAAGCCGAGGCTGAGAAAAAGCAGAAACAGGCGGAGCTGAAAAAGAAAAAAGAGGCAGACAAGAAGCGCAAGGCTGAGCAGGACAAGAAACGTAAGGCAGAGGACAAGCGAAAAAAAGCCGAGGCCGATAAAAAACGTAAACAGGCTGAGTTGAAAAAGAAACAGGAAGCTGAGAAGAAGCGTAAAGAGGCTGAACTGAAAAAGAAACAGGAGGCCGAGAAGAAACGCCTGGCCGAATTGGATGAGAAACGTAAGGCTGAGGAAAAGCGCAAAGCCGATGAGCAGCGCCGGGCGGAAGAGGAATTGATTCGTCAGCAACAGATGGCTGAAGAAGAGGCGGCCATGAATGCGGTTAGGCAACGTGCCCTGATGGATGAAAGGGCAAGAGTCATAGGTAGAATTCAACAGCGTGTTTCAAGTAAATGGGCCCGGCCCTCTGGTTGGCGTGCGGGGACAGCCTGCACTGTGACAGTGCGGTTGGTGCCTGGTGCCGGTTCGGCGCAGGTGATTGATGCTCGTATGGTTAAGAGTTGCGGTAACCCATTATTTGATCGCTCGGTTGAGAACGCGGTATTTAGTGCATCTCCTCTTCCTTTCCCTACATCGCCGGAATTGATGAATGAGTTCCGCGAGATAACCTTCGATTTTAGACCTGAGGATTAGTCTTGAAGTTATTGGTTCAACTATTTCGAATTTTATGCGTCAGCATGCTGCTTAGTGGCATGGCGCGAGCCGGCCTGACGATTGATATCACTCAGGGTGTTGATGGTGCCCTGCCGATTGCTGTAGTGCCATTCGGTTGGCAGGGTCCGGCCATGAATCCACCTCAGGATATTGCTGAGATCATTAGTGGCGATCTACGCCGCAGTGGTCTGTTTGCGCCATTATCAAGAAAAGATATGTTGTCGCGGCCACAGGACGGTACTCAGATCAACTATCGTGACTGGCGTCTGTTGGGCACATCCAGTCTGGTGATTGGGCGAATGACGGCAGTGGCTGATCAGTACAAAATTCAGTTTCAGTTGTTCGATGTCAATCGTGAAACGCAGTTGGTCGGTTATAGTTTTTCAGTGTCGGAAAAAGAGTTGCGTCGCATTGCCCATCAGATCAGTGACATTATTTATGAAACCTTGACGGGCGATAAGGGGGCTTTTAATACTCGTATGGCCTACATCACCTCTAAGGTGTGGCGCAGCAATAACGTGCGTTATTATGCCCTTCATGTCGCTGACGTCGATGGCCATAATCCGCAGTTGGTGATTCGTTCACGCCATCCGATCATGTCGCCATCATGGTCACCGGACGGTCGCAAACTTGCTTATGTCTCATTTGAGAATCGTCGCTCCATGATTTTTATTCAGGATGTCTTTACTGCCGAGCGGCGTAAGGTGGCTGGGTTTAAGGGAATAAATGGTGCGCCTGCGTGGTCGCCGGATGGCACCCGTTTGGCGATGTCTTTATCAAAAGATGGTAATTCCGAGTTGTATGTGATGCATGTGGCTAGTGGTAAGTTGCAGCGTTTGACCAATCATCGCGCCATTGATACTGAGCCTAGCTGGTCGCCGAACGGCCAAAATATAGCCTTTACTTCAGACCGTGGCGGTAAGCCACAGATTTATCAGGTTTCGTCACATGGTGGTAAACCCAAGCGTTTAACTTTTGAAGGCCGCTATAACGCCAAACCAACCTATTCACCGGATGGCAAACGGATTGCCATGGTAAACGGTGAAAATGGTCATTTTCGCATCGCTGTACTTGAATTAGAGAGCGGTTTCGTGCAAATTCTAACCAAAAGTCGCCTGGATGAGTCGCCTAGCTTTGCGCCCAATGGTAGTATGATCATCTACGCGACAGAGTATTTAAACAGAGGGGTGCTGGCGGCGGTTTCGGTGGATGGCCGTGTACAGCAACGCATCGCCCTAGATGAAGATGGCGATGCGCGTGAACCCGTTTGGGGTCCTTTTTTAACTATAAATAAATAATGTGAGGAGTAAGCGAATGAACGCTTTGACGAGAACCTTGGCTGTATTGTTGCCCGTAGCGATGTTGTGGGGTTGTTCAACCACACCAAGCACTATGGACGCTGATGCAACAGCTGGTGGTGATGCTGCCATGACAACTACCGGTGGAATGGCGGATTCCGGCATGGGGGGTTCCGACATGGGCAGTGGTGTTGAGGTAGGTGGTGTTGAGGGCGATGGCGCATTTGTTGGAGACCCGTTGACTGACCCTAACAGCATGCTAGCCAAGCGTACCGTTTACTTCGATTTTGATAAGAGTGAAATCAAATTGGAAGCACGCGACATCATTGAGGCGCATGCCCGTTACCTGAGTGCTAATCCTTCTGTGCGCATCGTTGTTGAGGGCCACTGTGACGAGCGAGGTACCCGTGAATATAATCTGAGTTTGGGTGAGCGTCGCGCTAAGGCCGTTCAGCAGGTGATGTCTTTGCTGGGTGTGTCAAGTTCACAGCTTGAATTGGTTAGCTATGGTGAAGAGCGTCCTGCTGTCATGGGACATGATGAAGATGCATGGGCCATGAATCGCCGTGTTGAGTTCCTCTACTAGGAATTAATTGGGATTAATTGATGTTAAAGCGTTCCAGATGGACCTGGATGGGGGTGGTAGTTGTCGGTTTGGCAACTGCCGCCCCTTTAGCCATTCAGGCACAAGAATATTTACCGCCGGTGATTGATCGTTCTAGTGGTGTACTGCAGTCGCGTCCCACAGCACAACAGCCTGCGGCTGCTCCCAGGGCTGTGGTTTCTCTTGAAGAACGCGTTAAACGCCTAGAGCGGTTGTTGGATAACGAGGCGCTGGTGGATATGTTGATGCGCATGGATAGCATGCAGACGGAAGGTCAGGAGAGGCAGGGTGAGGTAGAAAGCCTGGGTCATGCCATCGAAAGTATTAAGCAGCGTCAACGGGATCTTTATCTGGATATGGATAGGCGTCTGCGCCAGTTGGAATTGTCTGCCAGTAAACCTGCAGCGACTACCTCACCAGCAAACAGTATTGTCCCTGTTCCAGGGGTAACGGGTATTTCCGGGGCAGCGGCTGTCGTATCTACGATGACACCTAGCGCCGCTTCTGCAGCAGTGCCTGTCGCTGCTGATCCAGCCGCAGAGCGTGATACTTATCAAGCGGCCTTTAATCTGCTGAAGGCCGGTCAATATGAAAAAGCGATTGGCGCATTTCAGTCATTTCTGGCCAGCTACCCCAGTGGTAATTTCACTGATAATGCCCAGTATTGGTTGGGTGAGGCTAATTATGTCACGCGTCGGTTTGAAGTGGCGGAGCGGGAATTTCGCAAGGTACTGGAGCGGCACCCGGATAGCAGTAAGTCAGCCGATGCAATGCTGAAACTGGGTTACACCTATTATGAGTTGAGCAACTGGGAGTCGGCGCGTAAAACGCTTGAAAATGTGATTACCCGCTTTCCAAATACCACGGTCGGACGTTTGGCGGAAAACCGCTTGCAGAAGATGCGTCTAGAAGGCCGATAGCCCTAGGTTCAAGTAGTGACTGAATTAGAAAATGCCTCGCCGCAGCAGGCCAAGCTGCGAATTACAGAAATCTTTTTTTCTCTCCAGGGTGAAGCGCGGACAGTTGGTTTTCCGACGGTGTTTGTGCGCCTGACCGGTTGTCCGTTGCGTTGTAGTTATTGCGATACAACCTATGCCTATCAAGGCGGTGAGTGGCAGACAATCGATGAGGTTATTGAGCAGGTGGGGCAGTACGAAACCCGCTATGTTTGTGTGACAGGTGGCGAGCCATTGGCCCAAGCCGATTGTTTGCCTCTGTTAAGACGCTTGTGTGATGAGGGCTATAAGGTTTCGCTGGAGACTAGCGGTGCGCTTGATGTCAGTCAGGTCGATGCCCGGGTTTCCAAGGTGGTAGACCTGAAGACACCTGCCTCTGGTGAGCAGGGTCGCAATCTGTTGCAGAACCTGGAATACATGGGTGCGAATGATCAACTCAAGTTTGTTATTTGTGATCGCAATGATTATATGTGGGCGCAGGAGATGATTATCCGCTCCGAGCTGGCTGAGCGCTGTGAGATTCTGATGTCACCTTCTTATGGCCAGCAGGATGCCAAGCAACTGGCTGACTGGATAGTGGAAGACCGCTTGCCAGTGAGATATCAGTTGCAGCTTCACAAGGTTCTCTGGGGCGATGAGCCAGGCCGCTAAACAACGCAGGGCCATCATCCTGGTATCAGGTGGGCTGGACTCAGCAACTTGTTTGGCGATTGCCAAAAGCCAGGGTTATGATTGCTACGCACTTAGCTTTGATTATGGTCAACGTCATCAGGCCGAGTTAGAGGCTGCCGAAAAAATTTCAAGGGTGCTTGGTGCTAAGGCGCATAAAGTCATCAAGTTGGGCCTGGGTGATATTGGTGGTTCTGCCCTGACCGATGCTGCTATTGATGTACCTACTTCTCCGACTGAAGGTATTCCTGTTACCTACGTGCCTGCTCGCAATACTGTGTTTCTTTCCTTGGCGTTGGGCTGGGCAGAGGTATTAGAGGCCTACGACATCTTTATTGGTGTTAACGCCGTCGACTATTCCGGGTATCCCGATTGTCGACCCGAGTTTATTCAGGCCTTTGAGAGCATGGCTAATCTGGCCACCAAGGCTGGAGTAGAGGGTAAGCATTTTTCGATTCATACCCCGTTGATTGATTTGAGCAAGGCCGACATCATCCAGCAAGGGGTGGCACTAGGCGTCGATTATAGTCAGACGGTCTCCTGTTATTCTGCCGATGACGATGGTCGTGCTTGCGGTGTGTGTGATTCCTGTCGCCTGCGTGCGGCTGGTTTTGACGCGGCTGCTATTCCTGATCCAACCCTCTACGTTGACCAAGGCTGATTTGGTCTTAAGCTAAATCTCTGATTTGTCATGGTGACAGATAAATTTCATCAAAGTGATTGAAAAACATCGTATTTGGGGCTGGTATTGGTCAAATCTTTAGGCTAGAATACGCCCTCTTTCGGGCCGTTAGCTCAGTTGGTAGAGCAGTGGACTTTTAATCCATTGGTCCCGCGTTCGAGTCGCGGACGGCCCACCATATATAGAAAAGCCGGGTAGCTGTTTAGCTCCCGGCTTTTTTTATAATCTGGAATTTTTAATGCTGGTGCCCGCCACCATGCTCCATTTTTTCTTCGCCGTCCTTTACTTCTGCCATTAGCGATAGTTTGTCACCATTGTCGAAATCGAAGTTCAAGTGAACGCTATCGCCCACTGCAATGGCATGAATTGGCTTGATCAACATTAGGTGATAGCTGCCAGGTTTCAGTGTCAGTTGTTGGTGGCTTTCCAGGCTTAAAGGTTCAATCTTCTTCATGTGCATCATGCCATCATGCATAACAGTGCGGTGTACTTCCACTTTGTTGAATTGTGGGCTGTTGACGCTGTTGAGAGTGATGGTTTTCTGACTATGGTTGGTCAGTGTCATGTAACCAGCCATGACCTTGGCCGAAGGTGGAGCACTACGTACCCAGGGATCGCTAATTTCAATGGTCGTCTCTGCATAGGCAACAGAAAGTGTAACCAAGCAAAGGCCTAAAGCGGTGTGAACAAGTTTACTAAGCATAATTAGTTTCCGTAGTGATTACTGAGTTTGATGATGGCGTCTGCGACCTTGTCGACACTATGCGGCGGTAGGATGTGGGCGCGAAGCCGTGCCTGTGGATCAATCACAAGAATGGCGGCGTAATGATTAACGAGATAGTCGTCGCCAGAAGTGTCACCGTCGAAGTCATAAATTACCCCCGTTGCTTGACTGAGCTTGTCGATCTCATTTTTATCACCGTTTAGGGCGATAAACTCGGGGTTATAAAAATCCATGTAGTCTTTTAGCTTTTCGCTGGTGTCGCGTTTTGGGTCGAGTGAGACGAAGAGATAGCGAATATCCTGCTGTGGTAGGCGTTTTGCTACCTGTTTCATAGTCATTAGTGTTGTCGGGCAAATATCTGGGCAATTGGTAAAACCAAAAAACATTAGGTTCCAACTTCCTTTTAACTTGCTCATTGGGAAGGCTTGTTTATGTTGGTCTACAAGGGTAACTGCAGGCAGAGGAATGGCCGGTGACATTACCGGAATACCTTTGCTGCTTTCGAATTCAAACGGTGCCGGTTCAGTTTGCTGCAGCAAGAATGTAGTCAAAATTGCAACAAATAGTAGTGTTATAGAGATTAGTGGTGTTTTAAATTTTTTAATCATGCGGCGAGTGTATCACGCAGTAATTTAGCGCCCAATATTCATATGACTACTGATTTGTGGGATTTATGAAGAAAAAGTTTTATTTTTTTGCTTTGGTGCCGTAATACTAGTGATTTTTTTAAAAATGAGTGGTAAAAGAGTATTTGCGGATTGGGTTTGTTTAGTGGGGCTGTGTTTTTGGCGCAAATCCTTTTGATTATGGAAAATCAGACTTATAAAATGCTTAACCTTCGACAACCTTAAGGGGCGAAACGGAATCATGAAAAAAACGGTAAAAAAGAAAGCAGTGGCCAAGAAAAAAGTAGCGACTAAAAAGGCAGTTGCCAAAAAGAAAGTAACAACTAAAAAGGCAGTTGCCAAAAAGAAGGTAACAGCTAAAAAAGCAGTTACTAAAAAGAAAGTTGTAAAGAAAAAAGCAGCCGCTGCTGCTCCAGCAGTCAAACCGCTGGTAAAAGCCAAAAAGGCCTACACTAAGACAGAACTGCTAACCACTATTGCTGATCGTTCTGGTGTTGCCAAAAAAGACGTAGGTGCTGTGCTCGATAGTCTGGGTGATGTTATTGAAGCGCACGTCAAGAAAGGTGCGGTTGGTTCATTTAATCTGCCAGGTCTGCTGAAAGTTAAAACCATTCGTAAGCCTGCTACCAAGGCGCGTAAAGGCATTAATCCGTTTAGTGGTGAAGAGACTGTATTTAAGGCCAAACCAGCTCGTACAGTGGTTAAGGTGCTGCCATTGAAGAAGCTAAAAGACATGGTTGTGTAAAACACTAACTCATTGAGTTTTATTAAAAGCCCGGCTATATGCCGGGCTTTTTGTCGTCAGTAACTAGGGTTTCAGGCGCGGCTGAATAACGGGCATGCGTTGCTTAAGTGTTGTTGCAGGGCGTTGCAGGCGTTCATCTTAGATGGCGCTGAATGCCAGTACCTGTTTTAGATAATTTCTGGTTTCCTTAAATGGGATATTTTCAATCCAGCGGTCAGCTGATATATGCTCGTCTTTCGGCTGCCAGCTTTTTACCCGTTGACTACCAGCATTGTATGCAGCTGTTGCCAGCACAGTGTTGTCGTCAAAACGATTCATGACTTTTCGCAGATAGCTGATGCCGAAGCGGATGTTGGTATCGACATCAAGTAGTTGCAGTTTGCTTTTTAGGCGGGTGTTGAGGTCGCGTGCAATCAGGCGGCCAGTGCTGGGCATAATCTGCATTAACCCCATTGCCCCGACGGGCGAGCGGGCATCAGAGGCAAAGGCACTCTCCTGTCTGACTACGGCATAGGCCCAGGATGGATCGATCTTTTGTTTGCTGGCGTTGCTGTTGATCTGTTTGAGGTGAGCAGTGGGGAAGCGTATTTCGAGGTCGTCCAGGTAACGGGCTTGACCAAGGCTGTGAATGGCTCGGGCATGCCAGCCCCAGTCATGGACGATCTTAGCAACTTTCTGACGCTGGCTAGCATCCATGTCTTTGATGCTGGCATACCATTCACGGTTGGCATTGAGAGAGTCATCTAGCAGAAAGAATTCACGGGCTCGGATCATGCCGGGCAGGTTTTCAATTTCGGCGAGTTCTTCGTTATTGAACTGTAATGGCCGGTTTTCAAAACTATATTCAGCTTCAATTCGATCCGCGGCCATAAAACCATAATAGTCGCGTGACTTGGCCAGCTCGGCATAGATTAATTGGGCTCTGCCGGGTTTGCCGGTTTGTTCGAGGGCGCGCGCTAGCCAGTAGCGCCAGCGTAATGACTGTTGTTCTTCCTGCGGCAGCTGATAAAACCAGAAAATAGCATCGTCCCAGTTATTCTGGTTGATGGCGCTGAGTATGCGCCATTCACGCACCTTTTTATCATCACCATCAACATTGTTGAGCCATTGAACAGCATCAGGTATTTGCTTGCGGGCCAAGCTTATGGCGATGTGGTTTTCGGTCTTGTTGAAGAGGGTTTCGGAGAAGCTAAAGTCCATTACCAATTTGTCCCACATCCGAGCCGCCTTAGATGGGTTTTTTCTCGCCATACGGCGTACACCGTGGGCGAGTATAGTTTGGACAACAGCAATGTCTTGTTCCAGGCGTGGGTGATTGAGGAGCTTTTCTGGATGGCGGTGGATGTCTCGCCAAACTTCGGACCACTGCTGCTGCTGTTTGTTAAGAAAGCGCTCCAGAAAACGTGCCAAATAAACCTGGCCATTGCTCAGGGCTAGCACAGTACGCTGCCAGGCCAGTTCAGATGTTAAGTGCCCAGCATCCTGCCAAGCCTTGAACAATGGGTCACAAGCCTTGGGTTGTGATTTACCAACCAGCCAGAGTTTTTCCAGACCCTCGAAGGCCGCTGTCTTGTTGCTGTTTTTATATAAGCCGCGGCGATAATAGCACTCCAGTTCGGTGTTTGAAGTGGGGCTGAAGTTGTCCACCAATAGCGGCCACTTGCCCTGTTTGGCAAGCTGTTTTAACCAGTTGGTTTTTAATCGCGCACTTGGGGCTAAATCGCTGTTGCGCTGTAAGAAATCGGTAATTCTTTCAGCACTGACGGTCTTCAGGTTGCGATTGAGATTCCAATATTCAAGGTATGGATAGAGCGGGTAGTCTGTCAGTCCTTTGGACAGTTTTTTGAGCTGTCTGACGTTGCCTTGTCGTAAGGCATTGCGAGCCGCAAGGAAGTCAGCTCTCTGGCTGATAAGTTGTGTTGATGAGGGTTGGCTTGCTAAGGTGATTGCCGTGCTCGTATTGGCATAGGCTGATGGCATTAACAGCAGTAGGCAGCAGAGTAGTGTTGCTGGTTTTAGAGATACCTTCATATCGTCCGTTCTGACTTTTCCTGTGTGTGTTTTATTATGAACATTTTAATCAATAGCAAGCAGTCTCAACAACAAAGCAGGCAGTTTAGAGTCGCCGTCAGCGCCTGCCTACTTGGCCAGCGGGTGCGCTATGACGGTAATCAAAAACAGCATGCCTTTGTTTGTAGGCAATTGCAAAAATGGATTGACCTGGAAGCGATTTGTCCAGAGGTCGAGATTGGTATGGGCGTACCCCGGCCGCCCATTCAACTGCGGCAAATGGCAGGGCATATTAAGGCCGTTGATGTTGAGCAAGCCGGCCTGGATGTTACGCAACAACTAAATCGTTTTGGGCGCATGACAGCACAGCAACTGTCTGCAATTGATGGTTATATTTTCAAGGCGCGTTCACCGAGCTGTGGTGTAACAAGCACGCCAGTCAAACTCAGCGACGGCAGTAATAAAAAAGGAGCGGGTCTGTTTGCTGCGCAAATTATCAAGCAACTGCCGTTGTTGCCTGTGGTGGAGGAGAGCAAACTGGAAAGCTTTTCTCAGCAGATCAATTTTTTACAAAGGATTAGTGCTTACCAGGGGTGGCGCAGCTTTGCTAATCAAGGCCCGAGCTGGTCCGACTTGAGGCAGTTTCATCAAAGCAATAGATTTAATTTGATGGCTCATGGCATTGAGGGCTTGCGTTGCTTAAATTCATGGCTGGTTGAACATGGCAAGAACGGGCGTATTTCCAAGTCACATCTGCAAACCTATGGTCAACAGTACATGGCCCAATTTGTTAGGCAGGCAAGCAGGCGCCGACATCAGCAGGTGTTGCGTCGTGTTGCCCAGCTGTTACGTCCCGCTATTAGCGATAAGCAATATGACAGCTTGGTTAAGGCTATTGATCAGTTTCAACATGCTGAGTTGTCTTTATATGGTGTTATTTCAATGCTGAACAAGCGCCAGGCCAGTGCCTGTTTAGCTGAGCTTGAAGCGCAAACCTATCTTGATCTGGACGCCGAGATGTGGCGCTGGGCCTATAAAAAACAATAATTTTGCATTTTCAGAGACGAAACTGTCGCTATTTCAGAATAGTAGTTGTTTCTGATATTATATGGGGCGGTAGCTAGGGTAATGGATGACCCAGGCCGGCATAAGCCGGTGTGTTCATAACAATCGTAATCATGAGCATAGGGTCGATAAGTGCACGAAATAAATTATGGCAAGCCATGCCTGAATGGCACAGAGCGGCGTAGAGATAGCGAGCGGCGCACTCACTCCTTTATTACCCTATTATACGCCTTGCATGGTCGGCGCAGTCTCGGGCGCCGTGATGATGACCAGGGCAAGCGCTTTTTTGATCGCCATGAGCCGAAGTTTTTATTCGTTAGCCTGGGTATTTTTGTGCTCTGTGGCGTTGACGCCCTGTTTACCCTTAGCCTGATCGATGCCGGGATTGCGACCGAAGCCAATCCGGTTATGCGCTGGCTGATGGAAGAGGGTATTCACCTCTTTTGGTTCTGCAAGCTGACCATGACCACGTTGTCATTATTTATTTTATTGGCGCTAAAGAATTTTTATTTCATGCGCCGTGTCAAGGTCAGCCATTTACTCTATGGCACCTTGGTTATGTATGCAGTATTGATCAAGTATGAACTATGGCTGTTTGGCCTTGCCTAGACCAGTATTTAGATTACATCGGCATTGACCCAAAAATGCCCCCAGATGTTGGCGGCATAACCCAACCCTATCGCCCAGCTACATTTCAGGTGACCGAAGAAGGTATACATGCTTCGGGTCTGGCCCATCAGCGCCACACATGCTTCTGAACCAATCGATAGCAGCGAACCACCCGCACCCGCCGTCAGCGCCACCAGCAGCCACTGGCCATGGGACATGTCGGGGTCCATGGTCAGCATTGCAATCATCACCGGGATGTTGTCGACGATGGCGAATAAAATACCCACCAGAATATTGGCCCAGGTGGGGCTGAGGCCTATATACATGCTGTCAGAAAGCATGCCTAGGCAGCCAACACAGAGAATCACACAGTAGAAGAACATCAGGGTGTGTTCTGGTAAATGTACGTAAATTTAGTGCATAATCGAACCCAGTCAGGTGGGGTCAGTTTCTGAGGAAGGACCTTGATCAACACTTAATGCTAATCAACAAGATGACATTTATATGAAAGTTAATCGGGCAGCAATGATGTTAATTAGAGGCGCGCTCTTTTCAAGATGAAAACCTACAGCTTTGCCTTGTTACTGTTTGTGTTTTGGGTTTGTTTATCGGGATACTTTGAACCCCTGTTGCTTGGGCTTGGGTTAGCATCCGTCGCATTAACGGTTTTTCTATCGAAGCGGATGAATGTCATCGATCATGAGAGTTATCCTCTACACTTATCATCCAAACTCCCTGCTTTTTTTACATATCTATTTAAAGAGATCATAAAAGCAAATATTGATGTTATTAAACGAATTTTAAAATTGAGAGGCAAATCAATCAGCCCACATCTGGTAGAAATGCCTGTGCTGCAAAAGTCTGACCTGGGACGTGTTGTTTATGCCAACGCGATTACATTAACACCGGGAACGGTAACTGTTGAGCTGTCTCAAAATACAATAACAGTTCATACACTAGCAAAGGACGCTGCCGAAGAGCTTGCGGAAGGAATTATGGCCAAAGAAATTTCTAAGCGGGTCTTCGAGGAATAATGTTTATTGCAGTCTCAGTGGCGATTCTTATTACGATGGGCTTGGCGCTTGCACGTGCCCTTATGGGGCCTACCACGTATGATCGCATTGCGGCGGTTAATATGTTTGGCACCAAGACCGTGTTGCTCATTGCTGTTTTGGCATTTTTATCGGGCAGTACAGATTTGCTGGATATTGCGTTGGTCTACGCGCTGATTAATTTTATGGGTGTTGTAGCGGCGCTGAAGCTGGTCTCTCAGGGTGATTTTCACTCCTCCAAAGAAGATAAAGCCAAAACCGAAAAGGTGGGGGCAGAGTGATCATTGACACACTTAGCTGGATTTGCCTATTCGCTGGTGGGGTGCTGGGGATTATTGGTGGTATAGGCATTCACCGCTTTCCCGATTTTTATAGCCGCCTGCATGCTGCCGGAATAACCGATACCCTGTGTGCCATGTTGATTTTACTCGGCCTGGGATTGCAGGCCGGTTTGAGTCTCGCTGCTTTTAAGTTGGCACTGATTTTCTTTTTTCTCTTCTTTACCAGCCCAACCGCCTCGCACGCATTGGCAAATGCGGCCCTACATAGCGGTCTTAAGCCGAAACTGGACATGGGTAACAATAAGACTAAATCATGATTGATATCGTTATCGGCATTACCTTGTTAGCCTTTTTGGCTATTACCGCGGTGGCGATTGTGCGCATGACAAACCTTTTTGCCATTGTCATGCTGTTTGGGATTTTTAGTCTGTTATCGGCGGGCCTGTTTGTGGTGATGGATGCCCCTGACGTGGCATTTACCGAGGCAGCCGTTGGCGCGGGTATTTCTACGGTATTAATGTTGGCGACACTGGCATTAATAAAAAATCATGGAAAAACCCCTTATAACGAGGCCACACCGCGAGCCCATCGCCCGTGGTTGCCATTGGCTGTGGTGGGAATAACCGGCGCTGCACTGATTTATGGCACCTGGGATATTCCCGGGTTTGGTGATCCTAATGCCCCGGCGCAAACACATGTTGCACGCTATTACATCGAAAATGCAGTCCCCGAAACCGGCGTGCCAAATATAGTTACCGCCGTTCTAGCGAGTTATCGCGGATTTGATACCTTGGGCGAAGTCGCTGTTGTCTTTACCGCAGGTGTCGCCGTATTGCTGTTAATAGGTGGAAGACGTCCGAAATCCACCGTGAAGCTGAAGGATGAAAAGGGGCAAGATGATGCCTAACCTGATCCTGCATGTTGTTTCCAAATTTCTCATTCCGCTGATTATAATTTTTGCTCTATATGTTCAGTTCCATGGTGATTTCGGGCCCGGTGGCGGCTTTCAGGCTGGGGTGATTTTCAGTGCGGCCATCATACTTTATGCCATGGTGTTTGGCCTTGATGCGGCAGAAAAGATTATTCCCCCGTATATGTTACGCATCCTGGCCAGCCTTGGCGTGGTGATCTATGCCGGAGTGGGGGTGGTTTCTCTACTATTGGGCGGCAATTATCTTGATTACAGTGTATTGGCAAGCACGCAGGTTGCCGGGCAGCATCTGGGCATATTGTTGGTGGAGTTGGGAGTAGGCATTACAGTTTCTGCGGTCATGCTGATTATCTATTTTGCCTTTGCAGGCAGGGGCAGAGAATAGTGGATTTTTTTATTGGCCATTATAACTACTGGGTAGTGATCTTTTTAATGATGGTCGGGCTGTATACGGTTATCAGCAGGGGCAACCTAGTAAAAAAAATTATCGGACTGAATATCTTTCAGGTGTCTGTTTTTTTACTTTATATCAACATGAGTACGCTGGAAGATGGGGCGATGCCGATTATTACTGAAGGTGTTGAACTCTACTCTAACCCATTGCCACATGTGTTGATCCTGACCGCAATCGTAGTGGGTGTTGCAACGACCGCCTTGGCTCTGGCATTAGTGGTGCGAATAAAAGAGGCCTACGGCACTATTGAAGAAGATGAAATTCATCAGCAGGATCATTCACTATAATGGAAAGCCACATTAGCCTGCTGCTGGTTGTTATACCGCTTATTGCGGCCCCTATTGTCGCTGTTTTACCGCGTGGGCGACTGCCATGGGCGGTCGCATTGGTGGTTACCTTGCTGTGTGCCGTGCTTGCTGGCATGCAGCTATGGGCTGTACTTCATGATGGTGTGATCAGTTATGATCTGGGAGGATGGGCGCCCCCCTGGGGGATTGAATATCGTATTGATGCAGTCAATGCCTTTGTTGCACTGATTGTTGCAAGCATTGCTGCGATTACATTGCCCTATGCGCTACTCAGTGTAGAGAAAGAGATTCCTGAACATCAGATTCCGTTGTTCTATAGCGCTATTTTGCTTTGTCTGGCGGGCTTGCTGGGGATCACCCAAACAGGTGACATTTTTAATGTCTTTGTCTTTTTGGAAATATCATCACTCTCTTCATATGCACTGATTAGCCTTGGAAAAAATCGACAAGCGCTGACTTCTGCCTATCAATATCTGGTCATGGGTACCATTGGTGCTACCTTCTACTTGATTGGTGTCGGTCTGATTTATTCACAAACCGGCACCTTGAATATGCAGGATCTGGCAACTCTTCTGCCCGAGGTGTTTCACCTTAAAACGGTCAGCACCGGCTTTGCCTTCATCATCATTGGCATCGCGCTAAAGTTGGCGCTGTTTCCTTTGCATCTTTGGTTGCCCAATGCATATACCTATGCACCCTCGGTAGTCACGGTTTTCCTTGCCGCAACGGCCACCAAGGTCGCCCTTTATGTGATGCTTCGGATCTTATTTATCGTTTTTCCGGGTAGCTTTTCATTTGCAGCACCCACTGAAGAGCTATTTATAATCGCCGGTATTACCAGCATTATCATTGCGTCAATTTATGCCATTTATCAGGAGGATGTTAAACGATTATTGGCTTATTCCAGTGTTGCACAGATTGGCTACATGGCGCTGGGGATTGGCTTTTCGTCGGCAATGGGGGTCACCGCGACACTGATTCATCTTTTCAATCATGCACTCATGAAAGGCGCACTGTTTATGGCCGTCGGTGCCATTATTTATCGTATCGGTATATGTCGCATGGGAGATATTCATGGTCTGGGAAAGCAGATGCCCTGGACCTTTGCTGCCATAATCATTGGTGGTCTGAGCCTCATCGGCGTACCCGGCACGGCTGGGTTTATCAGTAAATGGTATCTTGTGTCAGCAGCACTGGACAAAGAGGCGTGGATCTCTATTGCCGTTATTCTAGTCGGTTCTCTGTTCGCAGTAATCTATGTGGGCAAAATAATTGAAGCGCTCTATTTTAAACCCGTCACAGACTCCGGAAAATTAGTGAAAGAGGTGCCGTTACTTTTGTTGCTGCCTACCTGGGTTTTAGTGTTGGCTAATATTTACTTTGGTTTAAATACTGAATTAACGGTCGGTGTTGCAGAAAGAGCTGTAGCGATTTTGAGGATAATGAGTATATGAGCAGTGAAATGCTGCTGCTAGCAACGCTGCTTCTGCCCTTGATTGGGGCTGCTGGCATAGTTGCTACCGGGCGCAACCCTAATCTTAGGGAAGGGGTAACACTGGTAACGGCATCACTCATTGCGATTCTAGTGGTGGTGATAGCCAGTCGATTCATGAATGGGGAGCAGTTTGCGCTAACCGTGACTGAACCGCTTCCTGGCATCGCCATTGCCTTTAAGATTGAAGCATTGGGGATGCTGTTTGCGTTGGTTGCAGGCTTGTTATGGCTTGTCACTTCTGTCTACGCCATCGGTTATATGCGGGGCCATCACGAAAAAAATCAAACACGATTTTTCGCTGCCTTTGCCATCGCCATCTCCTGCACATTGGCTATCGCGTTTTCCGATAACCTGTTTACGCTCTTTCTGTTTTATGAGCTATTGACGCTTTCCACTTATCCGCTTGTTGCCCACGCAGGTACGCCAGAGGCAAAACGTGGCGGACGTGTCTATCTCGGTATCTTGTTGGGAACATCTATTGGCTTTTTCCTGCTGGCCATTCTGGTGACATGGTTTGTTTCAGGCAGTGTTGATTTCCAGCAAGGTGGGATTTTAGCAGGTAAACTTGATCCGGCATGGGCGGGTTTGCTCTATGCGCTATTTCTATTTGGTATCGGTAAAGCAGCACTGATGCCTTTTCATCGCTGGTTACCTGCGGCGATGGTGGCACCCACCCCGGTCAGCGCTCTACTGCATGCGGTAGCGGTCGTTAAGGCGGGTGTATTTACGCTGCTTAAAGTGACGATCTATATTTTTGGTAGTGATTTTATTCTATCCAATAATGTTACCGGTGGTTTAATCTGGATTGCGGCCGCCACTATATTATTCGCATCCATGATTGCGATGACCAAGGATAATCTCAAGGCGCGTTTGGCTTACTCTACAGTCAGCCAGTTAAGTTACATTGCTCTGGGCGCAATGCTGGCAAGTAAATCTGGGCTGGTTGGTGCTTCAATGCATATTGTCATGCATGCGTTTGCAAAAATCACCCTCTTTTTCGCCGCCGGTGCCATCTTTGTTGCCACCCATAAAAAGCTGGTCAGTGAGCTGAATGGCCTGGGCCGTGCGATGCCGATCACCTTTGCGGCATTTTTGATTGGCGCCTTAAGCATTATTGGCTTACCACCTTTTGGCGGTATGTGGAGCAAGTGGTATCTTGGTTTAGGCGCGGCTGAGACGGCGCAGCTATTATTGCTTGCAGTGTTAATGATTAGCTCGCTGTTAAATATTGTCTACCTGTTACCTATTCCTATTCGGGCCTTTTTCAGCAAACCTGCTAGTGGTGAACACTACACGAAGATCGCTGAGGCACCAAAAACAATCTTGTTAGCCATGATTGTTACCTCAACGGCATGTGTCATCTTATTTTTTTATCCCGACCCAATTTATCAGCTGGCAAATTTAGCTGCTGGAGGCGCTTGAGATGCCTGATGAAAAGCAGAAAGACTATCTTTTCGATAAGCCCAAAAATGTCAGTCGACTGCTCAACGGGTTTTATGTGATTTGTGTTCTATTGGTAATCGCTGACTTTATCGTCCATCGTCACGTTGGTTTTGCCTGGGAGGAGATACCCGCTTTTTATGCCCTTTATGGTTTCGCTGCCTGTGTAGTGCTGGTTGTCATCGCAAAAAAGATGCGCAATATTGTGATGCGCAAGGAAGATTATTACGATGAGTGAGCTGGCTCCTTTTGTTCTATTTTTTATTGCCGCGCTACTAGCAGCCGTGACGCAAGGCACTCTGCGCCAGCTTATTTTACTGGCCACGCCGATCATCACTGGATTACACATTTGGTTAAACATTGATGTTGGCTTATTAGTCACTCATTCTATTATGAGTTATGAGTTAACCGTTATGCGCACGGACAAACTCAGCATACTCTTTGCGTATCTATTCTGTATTGCCAGCTTTATCGCGGTCATTTTTTCTCTGCATGTAAAAGACACAAAACAGCATGTCGCCGGATTAATGTATGCAGGCAGTGCGCTGGGCGCCGTGTTTGCGGGCGATTTTATTACTCTGTTTATTTTTTGGGAGCTGCTGGCAATAAGCTCGGTGTTTCTTATCTGGGCACGCGGCACTGAACGTGCAATCAAGGCAGGCATGCGCTACCTGGTTTTTCAGGTTATGTCAGGGGTATTGTTATTAGCCGGGGCCTTGGTGTATTACCATGACACCGGTTCATTGGCCTTTAATCATATTGGCCTGGAGGGCATTGCAGGTTGGCTGATTTTTATCGCCTTTGGCATTAAAAGCGCATTTCCTTTTCTACATAGCTGGCTTACCGATGGGTATCCCGAGGCGACCGTTACCGGCACGGTATTCCTTTCAGCCTTTACAACCAAGGTTGCGGTGTATGCCTTGGCGCGTGGTTTTGCCGGTGAAGAGATCCTGGTTTATATCGGCGTGACCATGGCCTGCTTTCCAATTTTCTACGCTGTTATCGAAAATGATCTGCGAAAAGTACTCGCCTATAGCTTGATTAACCAGGTGGGGTTTATGGTGACGGGCATTGGCATTGGAACTGCTTTGGCATTAAATGGTGCCGTTGCTCACGCCTTTAGTGATGTGATTTTTAAAGGGCTGCTGTTCATGTCCATGGGCGCCGTGTTATACCGCGTTGGCAATATCAATGGCTCTGATTTGGGTGGGCTTTATAAGTCCATGCCCAAAACCACGGTGCTCTGTATTGTCGGTGCGTTATCGATCTCCGCATTCCCGCTTTTTAGTGGCTTTATTAGTAAGTCCATGGTGATGACCGCGCTGATGTATGAAGACTATGGTTACTTGTGGCTATTGATGTTGTTTGCTTCAGCCGGTGTATTCCATCATGCGGGAATCAAGATTCCCTACTTTGCATTCTTTGCCCATGACTCTGGCATTCGCACCCAGGAAGCACCAACAAACATGTTAATCGCCATGACGATTGCCGCTGGGTTGTGCATTTTTATTGGCACACAACCTCAATACCTATATGCGCTGTTACCTTGGCAAGTAGACTACTGGCCATACGATACAACACACGTGCTGGCGCAATTACAGCTGTTGTTTTTCTCAGCGTTGGCGTTTGTCTGGTTAAACAAAAAAGGACTATATCCACCAGAGTTGCGTTCGATTAACTTGGACGCGGAATGGTTTTATCGCAAATTGTTACCCGCAGGGGCTCAACGAGGTGTCGCGTTTCTTAGTCATGCAAAAGAGTACGCAATGGCGATTATAATTGCACCTGCACAGGGTGTTAGAGTGATGTTCTCTAAATCTCCAGCGGCCAAATACCATCTCTCAGAAAGCTGGCCTACCGGGAGCATGGTGTTCTGGATTGCAACTATTCTTGCCGCTTATCTGTTGCTGGATATCTTTGGCTAGGTGCTTTATGGAAGCGGGCGGTACGCCGTCAAAGCCAGTTGGATCAATCTGATTTAAGAGAGGCTTCAGCTCATCTGTTGGGTTTGTAAATTATTACGACAATACACTGCCTTTCATATGGCTAGTGTTTCCAGCTTAGTTCGTTCCCGTCGATCCAGTATTTTCTGACATCTTAACGGGGTAAGTGTGCACAACCGTGGCTGTGTTCATGATTGAGATTTTTCCCACGTTAGGCAAACAGTTTCCAGTAAACTGTGGAATTGGAATTGTTACGCCCTGAGATGGAGCATAGCTTGTCAGAATTGTTGGAAAAGATTGCCGCCGGCTGTACCGTTCTGACGGTCAACAGCCGCCTTGCATTGCATTTGCACAAGGACTACGAGGTTTGGCAACGGCAGCAGGGCAATAGCAGCTGGGCCACGCCAGAGGTCATTCCCTGGGGCGCTTGGTTACAGCAGCTATGGCAAGAGGCCGAGTTTCTGCAGGGCGGCAACTTGCCAATCATGCTGGCCACTGAGCAATCGCAGGCTGTTTGGGAGGCTGTGATCCAGTCATCCGGCGAGACGCTGTTGAATATTCCGGCCACCGCACGCTCGGCCATGCAGGCATGGCGGTTATTGCAGCAGTGGAACCTTGCTCCTGAAATTCTGGCCTCCGAAGACAGTCTTGATAGCGCCGCCTTTTACCGCTGGGCCAAAGAATTCTGTCGCCGTTGCCAAAAGCACAACTGGTTGGATGAGGTCTCATTGCCGGCTTGGCTTTGTGAAACCTTGCGGGCGGGAGAGCTACAGTCGCCGGCCCATGTGCTGTTGTTTGGTTTTGATGAGCTGACACCACAGCATCAGTCCGTTATTGATGTACTGCAAACGCAGGGAACAATAGTTGAGTTGGTTGAAGCGAGATCATCTGAAACAACCGTCGTCTCCTTGCAGCCCTGCGCCGATAGTCAGACTGAAATCAGGCAGGTGGCCTTGTGGTTGCGATATTTGTTAGAACAAGGCGTTGAGGCGCCAATAGGCGTGGTTGTACCTGATCTGTCTGGTCTGCGTGGCGACATCGAACGCATCTTTGATGAGGTGATGTTGCCGGCTGCGGTGTTGAACCTGAATCAAAAACCGCAACGCCCCTACAATATATCGCTAGGCCAGCCGATGGCGCAGTTGCCTGTTATTCATGCGGCTTTAAGCCTGTTGGATGTGCTGCGTGGGCCAACAGCCCTGGCCAACTGGAGTCGTCTGTTGTTGTCGCCGTTTATTGGCGCTGCTGATCTGGAATTGAGTCAGCGGGCGCTAGTCGATGCAGCCTTACGTCGTCATGGCGAGGCGACGCTGAGTCTGAAACAGGTGTTGTATCACGCCGATAAAAACGACTGTGAACTGTTAACAGCCTTATTACAACGGCTACAGCAGAACGTAGATAATTTTCCCAGACGGCAGTCCCCCGATGCCTGGGTCAACAGTTTTCAATTGCTGTTGCAACAGGCTGGCTGGCCCGGTGACCGTAGCCTCGACAGCTCGACCTTTCAGGCCATACAGGCCTGGAAAAAGATGTTGTCACGGTTTGCCAGCCTGAGTCAGGTGAGCGCTAATCTGACTTTTAGCCAAGCCCTGAAACAATTGCGTCAGCTGGCCAAAAACACCTTGTTTCAGGCCCAGAGTAAAAATGAACCGGTGCAGGTGCTGGGAGTGTTGGAGGCGGCTGGGGTGCAGTTCAGTCATTGCTGGCTGATGGGCCTGCACGATGGTGTCTGGCCGCCGGCAACATCGCCCAATCCATTTTTGCCCATAGACCTGCAACGGCGTTATAACATGCCACATGCCTCGGCCGAGCGTGAGTTGGCTTACGCCGAGCAGGTCAGTTTACGTCTATTTGCTGCAGCGCCTGAGGTGATTGTTAGTTACCCGCAACGAGAAGGTGACAGTGATCTGCGCCCCAGTCCTTTGATTGCCGAAAAGCCGTTGTTACAAAAGACAGCGTGGTTGGATGAAGTACAGCCGCGTTTTCGTGATCAGATATTTCACTCCAGCCAGTTGGAGGGTTATGCCGACTGGCAGGCACCTGAATTGACTAAGGGTACTTCGGTGCGTGGTGGCACCAGCATCTTCAAAGATCAGGCCGCTTGTCCTTTTCGCGCCTTTGGCCGGCATCGCCTTAGAGCTGAAGGTTTGGACGAACCGGAGTTGGGCCTGAATGCGGCCGAGCGTGGCAACTTGGTGCATGCTTTGATGGAACGGTTGTGGTCTGAGCTGCATGACCTGCATACACTTAATCAACTTGATGACAGCAGTTTGCAGCAGCTTGTAGAGAAAGTGGTGACGGAGTTGATTGCTGCCGAGGCGTGCCGCTATCCGCAGGTCTTTACTGAACGTTTCGCAGCGCTGGAGCAGGCTCGCCTGATCAAGTTGGCTTTAGCTTGGTTGGAGCTGGAACGGCAACGGGCACCCTTTGAGGTGACTGCGGTAGAACAACAGCGGCAGGTGTCGCTGGCTGGATTGGAGATGCAGGTTAAAGCCGATCGCATCGACCGACTTGAATCGGGCGGTGAGATGATCATCGATTACAAGACTGGTAAGGCCAGCGTTAATGATTGGTTTGGTGCACGGCCCAATGAACCGCAATTACCTTTATATGCAGTCACTAGCGATCAGGACGTCACCGCGCTGGCCTTTGCCACCTTGCGCACCGGTGACGTGGCCTTGAAAGGTGTTAGCCGAGATAAAGGTATTGCCAAAGGCATCAAACCCGGTGAGGTGGACTGGTATGTGCAACAGCGGCTGTGGTCTGACGAGCTGAATCGCCTCGGTGAGAATTTTCGTCAGGGTCAGGCCGAGGTCGATCCCAAGGATGCCTTTAGCCAGAGCAGCAAGGCCTGTATGTATTGTGATCTGGGGCCGCTGTGTCGCATCAATGAATTGAATGGCAGCAGTCTGGATGACTTGGGAGGGGATGGCAATGAGTAAAACAGTCGTCGATCTCGACCAACGCCAGCAGGCGCTTGACCCAGGTCAGTCGTTTATTGTTCAAGCGCCGGCCGGGTCCGGTAAGACCGGCCTGATCACACAGCGCTTTCTGGTATTGCTGGCAGGGGTGGAACTGCCAGAAGAGATTGTTGCCATCACCTTTACCCGTAAAGCTGCCGCCGAGATGCGCGAACGTCTGATCGAGGCCTTGAACCTGGCTACTAGACCGTTGCTGGATGATGCTGATGATTACCTGCGCCAGACCTGGAACCTGGCCCGAGCGGCATTAAAGCGTGACAGCGATAAGGGCTGGCAGTTGTTACAGAACCCGGCTCGTCTGCGCATTCAAACCATCGACTCACTCTGTGCCTCACTGACGCGACAGCTGCCGATTATGTCAAAGTTTGGTGCTCAGCCCGCCATCGCCGATGATGCCAATGCCCTATATATAGAGGCAGCTCGTACTACCTTGGCAGATCTTGAAAAGGGTGAGGCCTGGTCGTCAGCCATCGAAGCCTTGCTGGGTCATCTGGATAACAACCTAGCAGTGGCGGAGCGCATGCTGGTCAGCATGTTAGCGCGGCGCGAGCAGTGGTTGCGTCACCTGGTCAATATTCGTCATGAGGATGAATGGCGTGGCGCGCTGGAGGCGGCGTTGCAAAATACTATCGAAGACGCATTACAAAATGTGTATCAGACATTTCCGCCGATGCAGATTTCTGAGTTGATTGATGTGCTCGACTTTGCCGCTAATAACGTTGCCGATGATCATGCCCTGGCGGCTTGCCGTGGCCTGACTGAGTTGCCCGATTGCAGCGCCGATGCCTTGCCGCAGTGGCTGGGCATAGTTGAACTATTGTTAAAGAACGATGGCGACTGGCGCAGCAATCCACGTGGCATCACTGCCAAACAGGGTTTTCCTGCGCCATCCAGCGCCAAGACTGACAAGGCCTTAAAAGAAAAGCTGACAGCCAAAAAAGAAGCGGTCGTTGAATTGGTTGGACTATTGAGTGAGCAGCCTGGCTTGCAGCAAAGCTTGTTGGATATCCGCAGCCTGCCAGCGCCGTTATACAGTGAAAGCCAATGGCAGGTTGTCGCTGCCCTGCGCGAATTGCTTATCACTGCCGCTATGCATCTGAAAGTTGTGTTTGGTGCTAGTGGGCAAGTGGATTTCAGTGAGATGTCACAATCAGCTCTAGCTGCCCTGGGTGATGAAGATGCCCCAAGCGACCTGGCTCTGGTGTTGGATTATCGCATTCAACACCTGCTAGTGGATGAGTTTCAAGACACCTCGTTTGGCCAGTTTGAATTGCTGAAACGCCTCACCGCAGGTTGGCAACCAGACGATGGTCGCACCCTGTTTCTGGTGGGTGATCCAATGCAGTCCATCTACCGTTTTCGCGAGGCCGAGGTCGGTCTGTATCTGCGTGCCCGCCGCGAAGGCATTGCTGATGTGCCACTGACACCGTTGACGCTGAGTGTGAACTTCCGCTCCCAGGCCGGTATTGTCGACTGGGTTAATCAAAGTTTTGCCGAGGTCTTTCCTGGCACAGAGGATGTCACTGTGGGTGCCGTCTCATATTCTGAATCGGTGGCCTTTCATGGTTTTAATGGCGAGGCGGTGCAGGTGCATCCCGCCCTTGAACAAAACACGGCGGTGGAGGCTGCTCAAGTTATAGAACTGATATGTCAGGCGCAACAGGAAAACCCGCAAGGCACGATTGCCGTGTTGGTGCGCGCCCGTAGTCATCTGGTCGACATTATCGCCGCTTTGAAGGATGCCGCACTGCCGTATCGTGCCATCGAAATCGAACAGCTCGGTCATCGACCCGTGGTGCAGGATCTGTATGTACTAACCCGTGCCTTATTGCATCCTGGTGACAGGCTGGCCTGGCTGGCGGTACTGCGCGCACCGTGGTGTGGGCTGGAGCTGGCCGATCTAAATAAACTCGCCGAGCAGGATTCAAAGGCAGTGATCTGGCAGCAGTTGCAGGATGTCGAACTGATTGGCCAATTGTCAGACCAAGGTCAGCAGCGTTTGGCGCGGTTGATATTAGTTTTCACGCAAGCCATGGCAGCACGTTTTCAGTATGGCCTGCGGCATTGGTTGGAATCAACCTGGTTGCAACTGGGTGGTCCGGCCTGTGTTGAGAATGCCACTGACCTGGAAGATGCCGAGGTATTCCTCAGTCTGCTGCAACAACTCGATAGTGCCGGTGGTCTGGACGAGATGAAACTGTTGGATGAACGCCTGGCCAAGTTGTTTGCTCTGCCTGATATCGCTGCCGATGACCGACTGCAACTGATGACCATACACAAGTCCAAGGGGCTGGAGTTTGATACGGTCATCCTGCCCAATCTAGGCCGCCAGGCCGCCGCCGATGATAGTCCGTTGTTGATGTGGCTGGAACGTTGGTCGGCCGGTGAGCATGGTGAACTGTTGTTGGCACCGCTGCGCGCTACTGGTGATAAACATGATGCCATTTATAGTTATTTGAAGAGCATTGACAAGCGCAAGGCCGAATTTGAAACCGGCCGGGTATTGTATGTGGCGGCGACACGGGCACGGCAACAGCTGCACCTGTTGGGCCATACCACGACAAAAGATGATGAGCTGAAGCCGCCGCGTTCCAGTTCGTTATTGTCACTGTTGTGGTCGAGACTGGAACCTGACTTTGCCGAGCTACTACAGAGCCACTCAGATATTGATGTTGAAATCAGTGATGCTGGAAATGCTCTGGAGTCTGAAAACAGACTCAAGCGCCTCAACTTGCAATGGCAGTCACCCACACCGCTTGCCTCGATAGAGTTAAACGCCGATAGCAAAACGCAGTTTGAAGACGAGACCAATCTGGAGTTTATCTGGGCCAGCGAAACTGCGCGCCATGTCGGCACGGTGGTGCATGCCTTGTTACAACGCATTGCCCAACAGGGTTTGCAGCACTGGGATGAACAACGGATTAGCAGTTTGCGGCCTTATTATCGAGCCAGTCTGTTGCGCCATGGAGTGATGCAAGAAGAGCTTGATGGCGCGGTTGAGCGTGTTGAAAAAAGTCTGTTGCTGACCCTGCAAGACCAACAGGGTCGCTGGATTATGGACGGGCAACATCAGGATAGTCAGTGTGAATATGCCATGACGGGTGTTTTGCGTGACCGAGCCATGCGGGTGGTGATCGACAGAACCTTTGTCGATGCCGATGGCAGCCGCTGGATTATCGACTACAAAACAGGCAGCCATGAAGGTGGTGGTGTCGAGGCCTATCTTGATGAGGAACAGGATCGCTATCGAAATCAATTACAGCGCTATGCGGCCTTGATGCGTTTGCAGGATGATCGGCCAATTCAGCTGGGTCTGTACTTTCCTATGATGCAGGCCTGGCGAACGTGGAAGTATGAATTATAGAGGAAATATTTTATGGAGCTGGTAAAAACGATTCACGTCGGCTGCGCACTGTTGTCTATCATTGGCTTCACTGTTCGTGGCATCTTGATGATGCGTGATTCAGTCATTTTGCAAATGCGTTTTACCAAAATTGCACCGCATATCATTGACACATTGCTGCTAGGTAGTGCGATTTGGCTAGCCGTGCAATATGGCCTCGGCCCTGGTGATAACCCATGGCTGATGGCCAAAATTATTGCCTTGCTGGTGTACATCGGTTTGGGAACTGTGGCCTTGAAAAGAGGTAAGACCAAACAGGTACGCGTTTTCGCCTGGTTGGCTGCCTTGCTGGTGTTTGCCTATATTGTGGCAGTAGCGGTGACCAAGATGCCACTGCTGGGCGTTTGAATCTGGGTTGGCTGCTATTGCTGGGCGGGTAAATGTTGGTGCCATGTTTGTCGAAAGAATTACCTCATCGCTGTAGGCGTGTAGGGCTAATTTCCTCTTAATTAATAAATCTATTGACTGCTGGACTTACGCCGATATCACTTAAACATAGATTATGTTTTATAAATGATAAAAGTGGGGTTTTTGTGGTGCCGTACAGATCTTGCAATGCTTTCTCCTGGAAAGCGGCTATGAAACTCAACGTGTTAAAAGCTCGTGGTGCTCCAGATTCAAGAGTTAATGATTTTTTGTATTTATACGATGAGCAACCTGGCTCGCGATCATTGATAGCGACCAATGTGGCTGTTTTGAAACTGGCAACATGCATGTTGCTTGGCGCTGCGCTGTTGTTTCATAACGTCGCCTTTGCCGATAAATGCCTGTATGTGTCTTCCTATCATAACGGTTATGAATGGAATGATGGTATAGAACGGGGTATTGAAACTGCGCTTAGTGGTAAATGTGAGCTGGATAAATATTACATGGATACCAAGCGCAATAAGGGTGAGGCGTTTTATAAAAAATCCGCGCTGGCAACAAAAGAATATATTGAAGCAAACAAGCCGGATATCGTTATTGCCTGTGATGACAATGCCTCAAAGTATTTAATTAAGCCGTATTTCAAAGACGGATCACTGCCATTTGTGTTTTGTGGCATCAACTGGACGTCAGAACCCTATGGCTACCCGTATAAAAATGTTACCGGGATAATTGAGGTGGCGCCAATTCGTCCGCTGCTCAAGGAAATTAATGGGGTCGTAGAGCCGGTAAAGAAGGGTGTTTATCTGTCGGCAGATGTGCTGACCGAACATAAGGATTATCAGCGTTACCGCGATATCTATATAAAGGAAGGTGTTGAACTGCGCGGAGTTTTTGTCAAGACCATGGCCGACTGGAAAAAAGAGTTCATTGCTGCTCAGAGTGATGGCGTGGACTTTATTGTTCTCAATAATAATAGCGGTATAAATGACTGGAACGATGAAGAAGGCAAGCAGACCGTATTAGAGCATTCCCAAGTCTTTTCGGTTACTAATTATGACTGGATGATGCCTTATTCCATGTTCGCAATGACCAAGTTACCCGAGGAACAAGGTGAGTGGGCAGCACAAGTTGCGCTAACGATTTTAGACGGCAAGCAACCCAGCAATATTCCGATTGTGGTGAATAGGCGCTGGAATATTTTTGTCAATCCGGCCTTGCTTGAAAAGTCAGGCATCAAACTTCCGTCTCATATTATGCACAAGGCAATTAAGACAGGGCCATAGCTGTGAATGGTCTGTTGTCGCGGATTAATATTCCACTGCTGCCCATATCAATACTTTTTGGCATAGGCATTATAATTTCTTTGCTGACTATTGCAGTCAGTAATATGTTTGATCAGCAGAAGAATGTCTATAACAGCCAGATTGCGTTGATAAACGATGTCATATTGCAAAAGCTTAATTCCACTGAAGAGGCCACGCATGGTATCCGCGCGCTGTTTAATGCGTCTACCAATGTAGATGCAGATGAATTTAGAATAGTGGCGGGGGATGTTTTGTCGCGGCATGTCTTCATCAGTGACATAATTTATATGCCGTTGGTGTTGGAAAAAGATAGGCATGATTTTGAAGAGGGATCACGTGATCAGGGTTTTGTGACCTTCGCAATAAATCAGCGGCAGGGTGATAGTCTGTCACCGGCGCCGCAAAATACGCGTTATTTTCCGATTATATATTCCGAGCCGTTTACACCGTCTAGTGCGCGTAATATTGGTCTTGACCTATTGTCGGACCCGGCACTAAAGCCATTTATGTTGCGGGCCATCGATACTGCCGGTACCAGTGTCAGTCTGCCTCAGCAAAACGGCCAAACCAAACAATATATGGTGTTCCAAGCCCTGTATGCCGGTAAAGCGGTGCCTTCTGTGTTAAACGAACGCCAACAGACGGTCAACGGTATAGTTGCTTTAGTCGTGAATGCTGAAAAATTGCTGGATGATGTGCCGCGCCAGGAACATCTTGATTATTCTTTGCAAATACGTTCAGTGCTTGATGATGAGGGTATGGTTGAAGTTGCCAGAAGTGAAAAGGAACGGCATCTAGAAAAATATGGCGCTGTATTAAAGTCATTCAATAGTAAGCATGATGTTCAGGTCGGTAGTCAGCATTACAATATTATTTTCAGTAAATCCTTGCATTGGCAGGACGTCATTGATGCGCCAATCATAATTTCATTTGTTACTGGTCTGGCGCTGACTGCGTTGTTGATGGGGCTAAGTGTAATGGCCACCCGGCGCACCAAAGACTTGCAGAACCGCAATGATGAGGTCAGGCAGCTTGTTGAGATTAGAACAAGGGAGCTTGCCTCAGCCAATCAGCGCCTTGAGCATACCGCTGAAGAGCTCAGTTGGGAAAAGGAAGAGCAGCAGAAGCTGATTGATAAACTCCAGGAAACCCAGACCCAACTTTTACAATCGGAAAAGATGGCCTCCATTGGCCAGTTGGCCGCTGGCGTGGCGCATGAAATCAATAACCCTGTCGGTTATGTAAATTCCAACCTTGGCAGCCTGAGGCAATATATCAAGGAGTTATTTCAGTTGTTGGATGCTTATGAAAATGTCTGTACAAAAATGGAACACTGTCCTGATGTCGCGGATAGAGCCAAGCCATTGCTCGCCCTGAAACAGGAGCTGGATTTGGCTTATATGAAGGAAGACCTGGTTGATCTAGTGGGTGAGTCTCAGGAGGGCTTGGATCGGGTCAAGAAGATCGTGCAGGATCTTAAGGAGTTTTCACATGTGGATGAGTCCGAATGGCAGCAGGTGGATATACATCAAGGTATAGACAGCACCCTGAATATTGTTAATAACGAACTTAAATACAAGGCTGATATCGTTAAGGAATATGCTGACCTGCCGCTGGTGGAATGCATGCCTTCGCAAATCAATCAGGTGCTTATGAATCTGTTTGTCAATGCCGGTCATGCCATGGAAGAGCGGGGCACCGTAACAATTCGTACCGGTAGCCAGGAAGAGTGGGTATGGATAGAGATTTCCGATACCGGCAAAGGTATTGAGCCGGCTGTAATGAAACGAATATTTGAGCCTTTTTATACGACTAAAGCGATAGGCGAAGGCACCGGTCTGGGGTTATCTGTGTCTTTTGGAATTATCGAAAAACATGGTGGCCGCATTGAAGTTGAAAGTGAAGTGGACAAAGGAACCCAATTTCGCATCTGGCTACCTGTGCAAAGAAGAAAAGAGGTGGCTTGATTCAAGCATTCAAACGGCTATGATTGTCGGCTTGTTTAGACAAGCGGGAGTAACACTACTACTGTCGTACCTTGCCCGATTTCACTCTGAATTTGTAATTGCCCGTCGTGGGCTTCGACAATCACCTTGCATAAGTAGAGCCCTAAACCATAGCCGCCGGTCTCACGAAGTCGTGCAGCGATATTTGGGGTCAGAGTAAAAACCATCTCTTCCAATAAGACTGAGGTAGTATTGACACACATCCATTTAGACCAAGGGCGATCTAATGACAAGGCTACCCAGAATCTGCCCACCAGACGTTCCGCAACACATTAAATACAACACCGAGGAAACGACCAGCAGAATGCGTAACCATATACTGACGTCGATTTCGGTCATGCTTTCTTCCTACTTTTTTTCCGTTTACGCGTCTGTGACGCATCCTGAAACAACCACTCCCGCGCCGTCTCGGTAATCGCGGCCACTGCCGGATGAGATATCTTGCGCTCCACGGAAATGGCGTAGAAGTGGTCGCGCACTTCATCCGTTTGCCCAATGGCATGCACGTCATACTGTTTTTCCACTTCCGCCGCAATGGGCGTAGGTGCGATGAATACACCAACGCCGGCCCGCCCAAAGGTCTTCATCAGGGCGCTGTCGTCGAACTCACCCACGATTCGAGGATGAATATGTAGCCTGTCAAACCATTTCAGCAGTTGCCCCTGGACCACCGTCGCTTCGCCCGGTAGCAACATGGGTTCATCACTGAGGCACTCGGGAAAATCTTTGTTCTTCTTTTTCAACTTGCGTGCCAGCTGGGAAGCTGCAAAAAATGTAATGCCGCATTCACCCAGCGAGTGATTAAAGCCGCTCACGTTGACACCTGACGGAATAGGGCTGTCAGCGATCACAAGGTCGACGCGGTGTATGGCCAGTTGGGCCAGCAGAAAGTCGATGGTGCCCTCACGGCAGACAATACGTACCGACTCCGGCAACTGTAGCGCCGGGGCCAACAAGCGAAAGGCAATCGACTTCGGCACCACGTCCGCTACGCCCACCTTAAATACCATTGGTCTGCTGTCGGGGAGATTGCGCACCATTTGTTCCAATTCACCCCCCAATGAAAAAATCTCGTCGGCATAACTCAAGACCAGTCGACCGGTCTCGGTCAGTTCAAGATTTCGCCCGACCCGAATAAACAGGGCTTCGCCTAGCTGCTCTTCCAGTAGGCTGAGTTGTCCGCTGACGGTCTGGGGCGTCAGGTGCAGGCGTCCGCAGGCGCGCGCGATGCTACCTTCCTTTGCCACCATCCAGAAATAATGCAGGTGTTTATAGTTAATCATTGCTGTGCACTCACTTCGTATAATACGAATAGTGTAGACAGAATATTCGACTTTTACATAACTTAAAATCACTTTATCCTAGTCTGCGATCGTCACCAGAAACGAAGCACCAAAGGCAACAGCGCTGCTGAGACTGGCTCAGTTTTTTGTTTGGGGGAAATCGTCTGCACAGCGCCCCTAACGATAGTATTTACCGCGAGACAACAGATATGCATGACCAAAAGAACCCCAGTGAACTCACAGCGCAGGACTTTGGGCTTGTAAAATTTCTGCTGGCATCAGCGACCTTCTTCTTTATCGGCACAGTCCATGGCGTGCTGCAAATACAACCACCAATACGTGCCTGGCTAGACAGTATTGGCAGCCCTTATGGCGGTCCGGGGCACATGATTGACCCATTGGCCCATGCCCATATCAATGTCGTGGGAGGGGTGGTGTTGTTGTGTATGGCGGTGACGTATTACTTGCTGCCCAGACTTTCCGGTCTAGCCCTATTTTCGCAGCGATTGGTCAACCACACATTCTGGTGGACCACCCTGGGCATATGCGGTTTCTATAGTACGTTGATGATATTCGGAGTGATCGAGGGCAATCTGTTGTTACAAGGCAAGCTCGAGGAAATGACAGAGGTTCACCGTATCTACACTCCGATTATTGCGGTGATCTCTACTGTGATGGGTATAGGGTTCTGGGTGTATTTCACCAATGTACTTTTCACAGCTAAGGCAATTTATAAAGCCAGGCGGACATGATGAATGGCCCCCCTCTGTATGTTCCAGCCAATGGGTATCGACAGTCTTAGCTGTACAGGTGGCACGGATTGCATAGTAAATATCTCTTAACAACGATGAGAGGTGTGCAAAATGGGCGATGACTATTGGTGGCTTATGATTTTTCTGCTCAGTTTTACCATAGCGATCTCTGTAGGACTGGTGATCTAAGCAGTAAAGTTGGCTCCGCCAACTGCTTTTCCACTAGGCTGAATTATCCGCTGATGCTTTGGAGCATTAGATGCAAACGTTCGTAGCTGCGCACAATGCTACCTTCCTTTGCCACCATCCAGAAATAATGCAGCTATTTATAGTTCATCACCATTGCGTGTTCACTTCGTATAATACGAATATTCAAGATGAAACATTCGACTTTTCCAGGGTAAAAAATCACTTTACCCTAGTCTGTGACTGTCAACGAGCAAAACATTGGAGGTAACGATGCAGATCGACATTCAAGCGCGCAACTTTCCACTCACAGAGGCATTGCGCCGCCATACTGAACGGCGCCTGGGTTTTGCCCTGAGCGCCAGAGACGGCAACATCCAGCGTGTGCTGGTGCGGCTGTTCGATATCAATGGCCCACGCGGCGGTGCAGACAAATGCTGCCACATCCAGGTGACACTTCCCCATCATTCAGACGTGGTAATCAAAGATACTGAGGCTGACCTCTACGCCGCCATCGACCGCGCGACAGATCGCGCGGGTCGTACAGTCGGGCGCCGCCTGACACGTCAGCGCGATAGAGGCCGCGCATGCGGCCTGCCTGATATGAAAGAATCAATCATCGAATCACATGAACCGGTTTAACTGATCTGAGCGGAGCCAATTCACAATGAATACACCAATGACGAACACTACGGTCCGCACCCAAACGGACGTTCTAGCCACCAACAAGGTGATCCGTAACACCTATACGCTGCTGTCCATGACTCTGTTGTTCAGCGCGCTGACTGCTGGTGTCTCGATGATGTTCAATTTACCCCATCCGGGGATACTATTCACCCTGGGTGGATTTTTCGGCCTGTTGTTCCTGACCACAAAATTTCGCAACAGCACCCTGGGGCTCGGCTTTGTTTTCGCCTTGACTGGCTTCATGGGCTATACCCTCGGTCCGATCCTCAATGCCTATCTGGCTCTGCCCAATGGCGGGCAGGTAGTGATGACCGCCATGGGTGCCACTGGTGCCATCTTCCTCGGTTTGTCGGGCTACGCGCTTGTCAGCCGCAAGGACTTCAGTTTCATGGGCGGCTTCCTGATGGTGGGTATCCTGGTGGCCTTTGTCGCCGGACTCGGTGCAGTGTTTTTCGAGATGCCCGGATTATCCCTGGCAGTGTCTTCCATGTTTGTGTTGCTCATGGCGGGGCTGATCCTGTATCAGACCAGTAGCATCATCCATGGTGGCGAGACTAACTACATCATGGCGACGGTGACCCTGTTCGTCTCCATCTTTAACCTCTTCACCAGTCTGTTACATCTGTTGGGGGTCATGAATGGCGAAGACTAGAGGCATAACACAAACCTATCCTGAATATTCAGAAATATTGAAGAAAGAAATCGTTGAGGCTTGCGGTGATCCAGATTGGAGTTGGGTGGCAGCGGCGCAAGAAGTAGACTTTATTGGTGTGGATGTTGAAGAAACTAGCGTTTGGTAAACTGTAAAGACCTTGATTTGGAATGTTGTAGCGCCAAATGAGGAGGCACCAACATAAGTATGTTGAGATCAGAAAACGGGGTCACCCATTAGCGGCCTCTTGTAAACAAAAAACATACATATCAGCTTAAGCAAGTGTCATTTTACTTTGACCCCGTTTTTGCTTTTTGCTTAAGAGATTTAAATAAATGGCCATCCGTTCGATGGCACATAGAGATATTGACGCTTATGAATAAAGAACAATTCAGCCTGGATGGTCATCCGTTTATCGAGCTCAATAAGCTGCTCAAGATTTTGGGTTGGTGTGGCAGTGGCGGTGAGGCAAAGACCATGATAGCCGATGGTAAGGTGAAGCTCGACGGCGAGGTGGAGTCGCGCACGCGTTGCAAGATACGAGCAGGGCAGGTTGTAGAGGTTGAAGGCAGCTCGGTTGAGGTTACCGTGTGACAGCAGCATTAATGCAAGCCGGTTCTGCTTTTCAGTCCAGCGCCCAAACCGTCATCGTGCTCGATTTTGAGACCACCGGTCTCTCCCCGGGGCAGGGTGATCGTGCGATTGAGATTGGTGCAGTACGGTTAGAGCGGGGCCTGATTACTGATCGCTTTCAGCGGCTGATGAATCCCGGTCGGCGTATCGATGCTTTTATCGAGCAATACACCGGCATCACTAATGCGATGTTGAACAAGGCGGCGCCTTGTGCAGAGGTGATGGATGAATTTGCCGATTTCATTGGTGGTTATGATCTGGTGGCGCATAATGCTTCATTTGATCAGCGCTTTCTCGATGCTGAGTTGCGGCGTATTCGACGTGATTATTCTGGTGCGTTTGCCTGCTCCATGTTGGCGGCTAGACGTCTCTATCCAGCGGCACCAAATCATAAACTGGGAACGCTGGTGAAGTATAAAATGCTGCCCAATGATGGCACCTTTCACCGGGCCTTGGCGGACGCGGAGATGACGGCTCATCTATGGCTGGCCATGCTTGAAGACATTGAGCAGGGCCATGGACTGGCTGATATTGATTTTACACTGATGCAGAAACTGACCAAGGTTTCTAAAGCTTCGCTGGCAGGATTTTTTGAACGTTGCCAGCGGAGTCAGGGCGGCCACACTATTTAGGCTGCCACTGAATCTGCCTGTTTTCCCGGGTTTATTCGGATTGGTAAATTAAAGCTCGCTGGCAGTCGCGGTGCTTTGATGTGTAAGTAGATTTTGTTGCTGTGGTTGATGGATTAAGTCAACGAGTATGGCCGCGGCCTCTTTTAGCTTGATTAGTTTTACTTGTTCCGTGAAGTTGTCATTGTCGTCACTGTTGCTCTCTTCATCCTCCTGGGTATCGCTTATCTCTTCTGGCTCCATGCCCAGAGATAGACGAAAGCGGTTGATGAGTTCCATGCCTTCAGTTTCTTGTTTTTCTCTTTCTGTCTTGCGCTCGGTTTTGAGCAGCGTGACCGATGTTTTATCAATAATTTCTTTACGCATGTCAGCTTGAGCGAGCAGGTATTCAAAGCCGCTGTCTGATTGAACACGTTTTTGGTGCTGTGCTGTTATGGTTTCTAGGTTGGTGTTAGTGCGATTGTATTGGTTAAAGTTGGCTGCCTTAATTTGCGCCCAGGGGAGGGCGTTTTCTAGTGAACTTTCGCCCTGTTTGCTGTTTTCTTCAGCAGTGGGAAAGATGATGTCAGGGATAACGCCACGGTTTTGAGTGCTGTCACCGTTGACGCGGAAGAACTGGGCCATGGTTAATTTTAGCTGGCCTAGGGTGGCACTGCTGTTTTTTACATGGCGGTTTAAGTCCATTACCTGTTGTACGGTGCCTTTGCCAAAGGTGGGTTCGCCTAAAACGGTTGCCCGGCCGTAGTCTTGCATGGCGCCAGCAAAAATTTCCGATGCGGAGGCGCTAAAGCGGTTAACCAATACGGCCAGTGGGCCGTTGTAGATGATGCTGTCATCGGTGTCTTCGTTGATTTCTAGTTTGTTGTGGCTGTCGCGCACTTGTACTACAGGGCCTGATTTTATAAACAGGCCGGTAAGTGAAATGGCTTCTGAGAGTGAACCGCCACCGTTGCCAGCCAAGTCAATGATGATGCCATCAACCTTTTCTGCTTTTAGTTCTACAAGCAACCTGCGGGTATCACGTGTGGTGCTAACATAATCTTTTTCGCCACGTCTTGCGGCAGCAAAATCCATATAAAAGGTTGGAATGGTGATTACACCGATACGAGAGCTATGCTCACCGTTTGGAATTTCGATGATTGATTTTTTGGCTCGTTGCTCTTCTAACTTGATTTTGTCGCGGACGATGGTGACGATTTTGCTTGGTCCATCCAGGCCATTTGCTTTAGGTAACACCTGTAAGCGTACAACTGAATCTTTGGGGCCGCGAATAAGGGCGACCACATCATCGATACGCCAGCCGACAACATCTTCAATCTCGCCATCGTTGCCCTGACCAACACCGCTAATGCGGTCTTCAGGGTGAAGCTGATTGCTCATCTCAGCCGGGCCGCCAGGAACAGTGCTTTTAATAACGGTGTAGTCACTAACAGTTTTTAGTACCGCACCGATACCTTCCAGGGAAAGGCTCATGTTGATTTTAAAGTTTTCCGAGGTGCGTGGTGAAAAGTAGGCGGTGTGCGGCTCGATGGTCTTTAGATAGGCGTTAATGAACATTTCGTAAACGTCTTCTGGTTTGAACTGCTCAGAGCGGGTTTTATAACGCTGGTAGCGCTTGCGCAGGGTCTTGTTTATTTCCTCATCAGTTTTATTGGCTAAAGACAAACTCAGTACGTCGTTTTTAACGCGTTTGCGCCAGATTTCATCCAGTTCCTTTTTATCTTTGGGCCATGCTGCGTCTGTTCGATCGAACAGGTACTGTTCTTCCAGCGTGAAGTCGAAGGGTTGCTCCAGGCGTTCAAGGACATAATCGGCGCGTTCGAGACGACGCTGATTGAAGAGGCGAAAGATGCTAAAGGCCGGTTCAAGATCGCCTCGGCGCAGGGCGTCGTCCAGAATGGTGTTGTAACGTTTAAACGAGGCGATGTCTTCGCTTGTAAAGATGTTGCGGTTGGAATCCAGGGATTCAATGTATTGATCCAGAATGGCGCTGGACTGAGCGTCGTCCAGGGAGCTTTCTTTGTAGTGAAGCTGTTTGATGAACTTGGTCAAAAGAACCGTAGAGAAGCTGTGTTCCGGTAACGGGCTTAGCGGAGCATTAGCGGCGGAGGCAGTTAATGCTGAATACATTAGTAGGGTGAATAGGGCAATTCGTCTTATGATCATAGTCAGAGTTAATTCAGTGGCTGGTGTGGAGTGTGTGGATAATCATGTATTGGCCTGTTTTACTTGATTTTCAAGTGGGACGAGAAAAATACATGCCGCCATATCATTATTTGAATTGAACATTATTAAATGTTCTCGGAGACTCTTGTTACATCCACATATACCACCAGCCGCTGGCCAGGTTGGATGTATTTTCCCCTGGTGTCGCGGGGATTCCACTTTTTCAGTTTGCTGATGCTGACATTGAAGCGTTGTGAGATGCGTGCCAGTGAGTCGCCATTGCGAACTTTGTAATTGATCTTGCGGGTCATGGCCTTGGCCATGGGGTTGCCGACGGGAGCGTTGGCAGTGGCGTTCTTGGCTTTGCTCCAGATCACCAGTTTTTGCCCTGGTCGCAAGGTGTCGCGCGGTGCCATGCCATTCCATGAAGCCAGTGTGCGTACTGATACTTTGTGCGCCTTGGCGATATCCCAGAGGGTGTCGCCGTTGCTAACGGTGTGTTTGATCTTGTTGCCGTTGCGGTTGATGTTTTGTTTGCTCTGCAGGCGTTGCTCTTCGCTCAGGGCATAGCTGTTAAGGGACTGGCTGGCTGCTGGGATGATCAAATAATTGCCGGCACGGATGATATTGCCGCGCAGCTGGTTGGCTGCTTGAATGGTTTTGACCGTGGTTTTGTATTGCTGTGCGATTTCCCCCAGGGACTGGCCATTCTTGATGCGATGACGTACCCATTTAACCCGTTGCTGTTTTGGCAACTGGGCCAGCTTTTCTTTGAAGCCATCGGCTTTTTCAATTGGTAATAACAGATTATGCGGGCCATCTGGCGATGTTGCCCAGCGGTTATAGGCCGGATTGAGGGTATACAGCTGTTCCAGCGATAGCTCGGCCATGTCGGCAGCGATGGCTAGATCTAGTTGTGAGCCGATGTTGACCTCGGCCAGATGTGGGCTGTTATCGATTGTTTTCAGGCTGACGCCGTGTTGTTCAGGGTTAGCGACAATGCTGGAGATAGCTAGCAGCTTGGGTACGTAGCCTTGTGTTTCGCGCGGTAGTTTCAGATCCCAGAATGTGGTGCCCTTACCACGTTTTTTGTTTTTGCGGATTGCCTTAGAGACTGTGCCTTCACCTGAGTTGTAGGCCGCCAGTGCCAGCAGCCAGTCACCATCAAAGCGTTTGTTGAGGATTTCAAGGTAATCCAGTGCCGCAGTGGTGGAGGCCTTGATGTCGCGACGACCGTCGTACCACCAGTCAATCTTGAGGCCAAAACGGCGCGCTGTGCCAGGGATGAATTGCCAGATGCCGGCAGCTCGGCCATGGGAATAGGCAAATGGTTGAAAGGCGCTTTCCACCACCGGCAGCAGGGCCAGCTCCATGGGCATGCCACGGGCCTCGATCTGTTCGACGATGTGATAGAAGTAGGGGTCAGCACGGCCAAAGGTGCGATCCAGGTATGTTTGGTGTTTGGAATACCAATTCCGGTCGCTTTTTACGCGGGCGTGATCCATGTCCTGTAGTCGAAAGCCTGAGCGAACCCGCTGCCAGATATCGGTAGGTGCCTGCGGTTCGCTTGCGACGATAGTCGTCTCTGCTGTGTTTTCAATCTCGCTGTCAGTGACAGTTGTCGTGTCGCTTTCAATTAGGTCGTTTGCGGTGTCGATGTCTGTTAGGTCTTGCTCTGCTGTGGCTGCGGCAAGGGATTCTTCCAATAGCACCAGTTCGCCGCTCTGATCGATGGCGTTTTCACGTGCAGCGGTGACTGAGCTGAAATCTTCTATGGCTTCAGCGGTGGCCGCAACCATGCTGTCGTCATCATGGGTGTTAAGCTCGGCGGGCTGCTGGGTCTGGGTAGCGGCGCAGCCGATTAACAGAAGGATCAAAGCGGAGGGCAGGATCTTGTAGCCGAGGCGCAGTGTGTGGGTCTTCATTGATTGTACTTCCATGTAACTGCCATTATTTTCACCATAGTATACCGGCCCTATCTTAATTAAGAAAAACCATCTTTCCAGTAGCGCAGGGTTTTGAATACATGGGCCGGGCTGGTCAGTGTTTTAGCGCTGAATTTTTCTGCGCTGGTTTTTACCTCGTCAAACTGACAACGCAGGAACGGGTTAGTTGCCAGTTCACGCTGTAGTGTCGAGGGCAGCGTAGGTTGTCCCTGCTGTCGTTTTTCCGTCTCTGTCGCTATGCGTAGCATAATCTGTGTGTTTCCTGGTTCTACGGCCTGGGCGAATTTTAGATTGCTCAAGGTGTATTCATGGGTACAGTAGATATCTGTATTTATCGGCAGCTTGGTGATTTTATCCAGGGAATCATAAAGTTGTTCAGCGCTGCCACCTAGCAGTCGGCCGCAGCCGGCGGCGAACAGGGTGTCGCCACAAAACAGGGCCTGGTGGCCATAAAAGGCGATGTGGTCCTGGGTGTGGCCGGGTACTTCCAGTACTTCCAGGTCCAGCTCGTTGATATGGATGCGTTGACCGGATACACAGGGGTGGCTGAGGCCGGGTGTCTGTCTAGAAGCTGGGCCATAGACAGGTACTTGAGAGCGCTTTAATAGTGTTTCTATGCCGTTGACGTGGTCCCAGTGGTTATGGGTAACGAGGATGGCAGCCAGCTGCAGGCCTTGTTGCTGCAGGGCTTTTTGCACTGGTGCGGCATCGCCGGGGTCGATCACTACAGCTTGGTGGTCGCCAAATTGAATGAGCCAGATATAATTGTCGGAAAAGATGGGGATTGGGCTGATTTTAATCATGGCAGTATGCTGACAAGCATTGTCGTCCAGGTCAATCCGCTGTAACTCAGGGAATAGAACATGATAGCCGGGCTGAGACGCTGCCAGATCAATGATATTCGACAAGGCCTGCGGGCTTGGTATAACCGCCCCGTCGGGCAGTTGTTGTTGGAACAAGAGCGCGAACAGCTGGATAATATTCTGCCAACCCTGTTTGGTTACCATATTCTTCAGGTGGGTTGTTTGCTGGGTAATGATTTATTATCCAGCAGCCGAGTATCGAACAAGGTTTTGATTGATCCTGACAGGGGCGGTGAGACTCTGACCCCGGCAGTTTACGGCTATCCCGATGCTATTCCGATAGCCTCGGACAGTGTTGATGTGGTGGTGTTGCCGCATACGCTTGAATTTGAACGTGATCCACACCAGATACTGCGTGAAGTGGATAGAGTCCTGATCCCTGAAGGCCATGTTGTGGTGCTGGGGTTTAACCCGTGGAGCCTGTGGGGCTTGTGGCGATTGTTGTTTGGACGTTCCGGCACAGCGCCCTGGTGTGGTGATTTTCTGTCTTTAACCAGGAACAAGGACTGGATGGCGCTGCTAGGTTTTGATGTGGTGCTGGTGCGACCTTATTTTTTTCGGCCGCCGTTACAGCACAGTGGAATTATGAGCAAACTTACTTTTATGGAACAGCTGGGTGCAAAATTGTGGCCGCGTCTAGCAGGCGCCTATGTGCTGGTGGCTAAAAAACGGGTAACCACCATGACACCGATCCGGCCACGCTGGAGAGCCAGAACAAGATTGATGGGCGAATTGCCCAGACCAACAACGCGGAGTGGGCGTAATGTCTGAAGTGGTTGAAGTGTTTACTGATGGTGCCTGCCGTGGCAATCCTGGCCCGGGCGGCTGGGGTGCCATTTTGCGCTGTAAGGGCAAGGAAAAAGAGTTGTTTGGCGGTGAAGCCGAAACCACAAATAATCGCATGGAGATGATGGCGGCGATTATGGCCTTGGAGAGCCTGAGCCGTCCATGCCAGGTGGCACTGACCACCGATTCCAAGTATGTGCTGCAGGGCATTACTGAGTGGATTGTCGGTTGGAAAAAACGTGGCTGGAAAAATTCAGCCAAACAGCCGGTCAAAAATGTAGATCTGTGGCAACGGCTCGATGAAGTTAATGCAAAGCATGAAGTCGAATGGCACTGGGTCAAGGGCCATAGTGGCCATGATGAAAACGAACGTGCCGATGCCCTGGCCAATCGTGGCATCGATGAGTTGTAAATTGAGTAGGGTTGTAGTGGAGTAAAAATATGCGGCAAATAATTCTCGATACAGAAACCACCGGCCTGGAACATTCTGACGGCCATCGGATTATCGAAATCGGTTGTGTTGAACTGATTAACCGGCGTCTGACCGGTAATCACTACCACCAATATATTCAACCTGAGCGTGTGGTACCGGATGATGCCATCGAGATCCATGGCATCACCAATGAATTCCTGGTCGATAAACCACTATTTGCACAGATCGCCCAAGAATTTGCTGATTTTATTAAGGGTGCCGAGCTGGTTATCCATAACGCTCCCTTTGATGTTGGTTTTATCAATTATGAGTTTGCACGGCTGGGGCCGGAGTGGGGCAAGGTTCAGGATCAGTGCAGCATTCTTGATACGCTGAAGATGGCGCGTGAAATGCACCCGGGGCAGCGCAATACCCTGGACGCGTTATGTAAGCGTTACGATATAGACAACGCCAGCCGTACCCTGCATGGTGCCTTGCTTGATTCGGAGATTCTAGCTGACGTTTATTTGGCCATGACCGGTGGCCAGACATCGTTGTTTATGGAAGCAGAAAAAGAGCGGTCGACAGCGGAGCATAGTCAGGAGCGGGCGTTAATCAGTGCTGATCGTCCGCCGCTGCGGGTTATCAGTGCCAGCGCTGAAGAACTCACTGCGCATGCTGGTTATATGGATGTCGTCGAAAAGTCTGCCGGCGGCATGTCACTTTGGCGTGAGTTGGAATCTGATGTTAACTAGTTGGCTGTTCAATCTTGGTAAAATCTAGCTATACTCGTGCGAATCAGTCAGACATAACAAACAATTAATCGACAAGATTTGTTGCATATTGAAGCTTAGATATGCCTGCTAGATATTGATTGCGTTGTGCATTGTTTTAAGAACATGTGGGTGTTGCATGATTGCGAAGCTCCCTCAAGGATGAATCTGTATCACATCAACTACTGCGGTGCTAAGCCGGGGCCAGTCAGGGGGAAAAATGCAAAAATTTACCAATGGTGTTTTGAAACTAAGTCGCTTGACCTTGTTAACTACTATCACCGTCTCGGGTGTCAGTGGTTGTGGCGGCAAACAAGTTGCCATCAAACCTGTTGAACGAAATGTGGTTGCCGTGGCGATGGAGCAGCAAGCCGTTGTAGCTGAGTCGGTTGCTGCAGAGTCTGAGTCTTATCTAGTTGATCCTTCCCCCGAGCGATTGGTTTTGGCGGCCCGGTATGGCCAGTCCAGGGGGGTTAAGTATTTTCTTGAGGGGGGCATGGCTGTCGATGTCAAGGACGCCTACGGTAATACTGCCCTGATCGCGGCCGCCAGTAACGGTCAAGTTGAGATGGTGGAGCTGTTATTGGCGCGTGGTGCTGAGATCAATGCAAGCAATAAAGAAGAGTTTACTGCTCTGATGGGGGCGGCGGTTAAAGGCCATTATGAGCTGGCCCATACTCTGATTGGCTCGGGTGCCGAGGTCAACGCCATGAATAATGATGCCGAAACGGCATTGTCCATGGCAGTGAAATATGGTCATTACAAAGCGGCGAAGGTTTTGTTGAAGGGGGGTGCCAACCCTAACCTGTCTAATTCGCTGCCCGCAAATGTCAGCAATAGTGGCTATACGCCATTGATGTATACCGCGACGTCGGGCGTCACCCGGCAGTCGGTCGACTGGGCCGCCATGGCGCAATTGTTGATTGCCAATGGTGCCAATCCCAATCTCAGTAGTCGTCATGGTGATGCTGCGCTGAATCTTGCCCGTAGCAGAAATAATGCTGAGGTGGTTGCGGTGCTTAAAAAGGCTGGCGCCAAGGATGACAAAGTTTATGCCGTACTGAACTTGGACGAGACCCTGCTTAAGGCTGCCAGGCTGGGTGATTACATCAAGGTAAAACAGGTGTTAGCCAATGGTGCCAATCCTGATTTTTCGGACAAGAATGGTGTGACACCACTGTTAGCAGCGGCCCACCGAGGCAGCTCTGCAACGTTGAGGATGCTGCTGGCAGCTAATGTTGAAGTGAATTTTGTGCCGTCTGGTTTGCGTCAGTATGCCCTATCGAAATCTCACGCGCCGCTTAATGAACGAGAGTTAATGGAAGCTGCTTCGCGTGGTGAAACGGCTTTGAATGCGGCAGTACGCCAGGGCCATATCGAGGAGGCCTATTTCCTGCTTAGCAACGGTGCCAACATCGGTCTGGCCAATCGTCATGGTGAAACGCCACTGTTTGTGGCTGTGGCGGCGGGTAATCTGGGTATGGTCAAGATGCTGCTTGAGCGCGGTGCCAACCCAAATTCTGTTGAGCAGGATAATCGGCGTAACCGCTTGGCTCTGGCAAAACATGCGATGGGTAAAAATAGCGTTCTAATTACGGCTGTGCAGAAGGGGTATTTGGATGTGAGCAAGTTATTGGTCGAGGCCGGTGCAGATGTCGATTACCGTGGTTTTATGGGTAAGACAGCTGTCTATGTTGCGGTTGAGAATGGTCGTCGTAAGCAATTGGGTTATTTGCTAGAAAAAAAAGCCAATCTGAATATTAGCAGTCGGGCTGGGATTAGCCCGTTGATGGAGGCGGCTAAACTTGGTAATCGTCACCTGGTGGCTGACCTGCTTGGCAGTGCGGCCAGCGTAAATGCGATTGAGCGGCCTGAGCTAGGCTATGCCCGTGAAACACAGGGAGGTAGTAGCAGTGGTATGACGGCCTTGATGTTTGCGGCTCGTGGTGGCCACGATGATGTGGTCGATCAGTTGCTCCAGGCTGGGGCAGAGATCAATATTCATAATGTCAATGGTGAAAATGCACGAGCGATTGCCAGTGCGGCTGGTTATGATGAGATTGTTGAAATGTTGTCGTCTGATGCCCGTCAGAATACCGTTACCTTGTCTACGATTGATAGATAATTAAGGTGCCGCTGAGCAATTCCTATACGGCTGCTCTGAGTCCAAAACATCTAATTTCTGTGTTTTTCGCCTTGAACTTGAATATTTTGAATCTCACATCAACTCGCCCAGAATTAATCAGAGGCACCTAAATGATAAAAAACCTACAGCGTTTCTTTGACCAGAAAATTCAATCTATCAGTGGTGGCCAGACAGCAATTTTGCCTGAACGTGCCTTGCAGCTTGCCACGGCCTCTTTGTTGATAGAGGTTTCTCGTGCCGATTTTCATATTGATGCAAAAGAGCAGCGGACAATTGCCGATGCAATTCAAGCATTTTTTTCGCTTTCTGCCGCAGAAACTCGAGAGATTATTGAGTTGGCGGAGAGTGAAGTTGACGATGTCACCTGTTTGTTCGAGTTTACTCGTCTGGTGAATGAAAACTTTGATTACTCACAAAAACTCAAGATTGTTGAAATGATGTGGGCTGTCTCTTATGCCGACCTGGATAAAGATAAATATGAAGAACACTTGATAAGAAAGGTGAGTGATTTGCTGTATGTGTCGCACTCCGATTTTGTCCGTCTGCGCCATTCAACTGAGCCTTAATAGCTGAGTAATTTACTAGGTAATATTTTTTTCTTTCCAGCCGCTAGTTCTGTGACTATCTTAATTCCTGACTATTATTATTGGATATAAAGTGTATTTACAGTACATTTTTAAGTGGTTAGTATTTGAGCGGGGATAGATTGAGAATTTTTACAGTGACTAGGAGAAAATAATGTTTGGATTTCTAAAAAGCTTGTTTGGTGGGGCCAAACCAGCGCCTTTGTTTGAGCGTATCGGTGGTGAAGCGGCTGTTAATGCTGCGGTTGATGTTTTTTATCGCAAGGTGCTGGCGGATGATCGTATCAACCAGTTTTTTGAAGGTGTGGATATGGACAAGCAGTCGGCCAAGCAAAAAGCTTTCTTGACTATGGCCCTGGGTGGTCCAACCAACTACACGGGCAAGGACATGCGTCTGGGCCATGCCCACCTGGTTGAGAAAGGGTTGAACGGCTCGCATTTTGATGCTGTCATGGAAAACCTGGCTGCTACGTTGACCGAACTGGGCGTGCCCGCTGATCTGATCGGCGAAGCAGCTGCGATTGCCGAAAGCACTCGCGCTGATGTGTTGGCAGGTTATACCGCAGAAGAAAAGGCGGCCATGGGTGGAGACAAGAGCCTGTATGAGCGTATCGGTGGTGATGCGGCGGTCAACGCTGCCGTAGATGTTTTCTACCGCAAGGTGCTGGCAGATGATCGCATTAATATGTTCTTTGAAGGTGTGGACATGGGCAAGCAGTCTGCCAAGCAAAAGGCCTTCCTGACCATGGCCCTGGGTGGCCCAAGCAATTATACCGGCAGGGACATGCGCCTGGGCCATGCCCACTTGGTGGAAAAGGGGCTGAATGGCTCGCATTTTGATGCTGTCATGGAAAACCTGGCTGCTACGCTGACCGAACTGGGCGTGCCCGCTGATCTGATTGGCGAAGCGGCTGCGATTGCCGAAAGTACTCGCGCCGACGTGCTGGCAGGATATACCGATGAAGAGAAGGCGACCATCCCAGGTAATCAAAGTCTTTATGAACGTATCGGTGGTGATGCGGCGGTCAATGCGGCGGTTGATGTATTCTATCGCAAGGTGCTGGCGGATGATCGCATCAACATGTTCTTTGAAGGTGTGGATATGGACAAGCAGTCGGCCAAGCAAAAGGCCTTCCTGACTATGGCCCTGGGTGGCCCAAGCAACTACAGCGGCAAAGACATGCGTGAAGGACATGCCCATCTGGTGGCTAAAGGTTTGAACGACTCGCATTTTGACGCGGTGATGGAAAACCTGGGAGCCACGCTGACTGAGCTGGGTGTGCCTGGAGATCTGATCGCCGAAGCGGCTGCGATTGCTGAAAGCACACGTAACGATGTGCTGGGTAAATAAGTCCTAGCGCTAAAAGCAAAATAAAAGGCGCTGCCTGGTAACGGGTAGCGCCTTTTTCGTTTTTATAGTGCCAGGTTTATATTTTGAATTTATGCACCATCGTTGATAGATCATTGGTTAGCTGATCAAGTTGTTGGCAGGTAATGTTTAGCTTTAGGGTGTCATCCGTGCTGCGTTCACAAACGTTGTAGATGTTGCTGATGTTACAGCTCATCTCTTCGGCAACTGAGCTTTGTTGTAGTGCGGCAGAGGCAATCCCATCGCTTATTTCATCAATCTGCTGGATCATTTTTGATGCATTCTGGGCGGTGGATCGCAGTTTTTCTATCATCGCCTGAATTTGTTCAGTAGAGTTTTGGGTTTGCTTGTTCAATAGTTGTTTGTCCCCGTAATTTCTATCCGGATTTGCTAGAATGGCGGGCTTTTCTTATAGAACTATTGTGTTAACAAGGATTTAAGGCACTGAAATGACGGTACGCACCCGCTTTGCCCCCAGCCCGACTGGCTATCTTCACATTGGCGGCGCCCGCACGGCGCTGTTTTCCTGGCTTTATGCACGCAAGCACGGCGGCCGTTTTGTGCTGCGTATCGAGGACACTGACCTTGAACGTTCCACTGCTGAGTCGGTGAATGCCATTCTTGAAGGGATGACCTGGTTAGGTTTGGAATACGATGAAGGGCCGTTTTATCAGACCGACCGTTTTGAGCGTTACAAAGAGGTCATCCAGCAGCTGCTCGATCAGGGTGACGCCTATTATTGCTATTGCTCCAAGGAAGAGCTGGACAGCATGCGCGAACAGCAGATGGCCAATAAGCAGAAGCCGCGTTACAACAGCAAGTGTCGTGATAGTACTGAGGTACGCGAGGGTGTTGAGCCGGTGATTCGTTTCCGTAATCCCATTGATGGTGAAGTGGTGATTGATGATCTGATCAAGGGCAGGGTAGTGATCAAAAATAGTGAGCTGGATGACTTGGTCATCGCTCGTCCTGATGGCTCGCCGACCTACAACCTGACTGTTGTGGTCGACGATGCTGACATGAAGATGGATTACGTTATCCGTGGCGATGATCACCTCAATAATACTCCGCGGCAGATCAACATCCTCAAAGCCCTAAATATTGAACCGCCCAAGTACGCCCATGTGCCGATGATCTTGGGAGGTGACGGCAAGCGTCTGTCCAAGCGTCATGGCGCGGTGAGCGTTATGTCGTATCGTGAAGATGGTTTTCTGCCTGAGGTGGTACTGAATTATCTGGTGCGCCTGGGTTGGTCTCATGGCGACCAGGAAGTGTTTTCGTTGGATGAGATGATCAATCTGTTCAGTCTGGAGGCTTGCAATAAAGCCGCCTCGACCTTTAACCAGGAAAAGCTGTTGTGGTTGAATCATCAGTACATCATGAATTCTGATCCTGCCCATGTTGCCCATCACCTTAGTTATCATTTGGGCAATATTGATATTGATCCCACCACTGGCCCAGAGATTCTTGAGGTAATCAAGGCGCAGTGTGAAAAGGCCAAGACTCTGGTTGATCTGGCCAAGGTGTGTGAGTTCTATTACCGTGACCCGGCTGAATACAATGCCAAGTCGGCTAAGAAGGCCTTTGCCGGTGGTGCTGCTAATGTTTTGTCAGAGTTGCATGATGCGATGGATGGCATGGATGATTGGAGTCGTGAATCAATTCACGCAGTCTTACAACAGGTAGTGGACAAGCTTGAGGTTGGCTTTGGCAAGGTGGGTATGCCGGCGCGTCTGGCAGTGACTGGTGGCGCGCCGTCGCCAGATCTGGATTTGGTGATCTATCTGGTTGGCAAAGAGGCCTGTCTGCGTCGTTTTGTTATGGCGATTGAATTCATTAAGGCTGCTGCGTAAGGACTATTGCAATGAGCGAAACCAATACTCCAACTAATTTTATCCGCCAGATTATTGATGAAGATCTGGCTTCAGGTAAACATAACAATATTGTCACCCGTTTTCCGCCTGAACCGAACGGTTATCTGCACATCGGTCATGCTAAGTCGATTGCCCTGAATTTTGGTATTGCTGAAGATTATAAGGGTGGCTGTAATCTGCGTTTTGATGATACCAATCCGCACAAAGAAGACATGGAGTTCGTCGCATCCATTCAGGATGATGTTAAATGGTTGGGTTTTCAGTGGGCCGGTCAGCCATATTACGCCTCTAACTATTTCGATAAGTTGTATGAGTTTGCCATTGAGTTAATTAATACGGGTAAAGCCTATGTTTGTGAACTGAGTGCGGATGAAACACGTGAATATCGTGGCTCGTTGAAACAACCGGGTAAGGATAGTCCATTCCGTAATCGTTCGGTGGCAGATAATCTCGATCAATTCGAACGCATGAAAAATGGTGAGTTTGAGGATGGTGCCAAGGTGTTGCGGGCCAAGATCGATATGACCTCAGCGAATATTAACCTGCGTGATCCGATGCTGTATCGCATCCGTCATGGTGTGGTTCACCATCAAACGGGTAAGGCCTGGTGCATCTATCCTATGTATGATTTTACTCACCCCATCAGCGATGCCCTGGAGGGGATTACCCACTCTATTTGTACCTTGGAGTTCGAGGATCACCGCCCGCTCTATGATTGGGTGCTGGATAATATTTCAATTGATTGCCATCCACAGCAGATTGAGTTTTCGCGTCTGAACCTGGAATATACGGTGCTGAGCAAACGTAAGCTGACCCAGTTGGTGTCAGAAGGTTTTGTCGAAGGCTGGGATGACCCGCGCATGCCGACTATTGCCGGTGTTCGCCGCCGTGGTTATACCCCGGCAGCACTGCGCGAGTTCTGTCGGCGCATCGGTGTCACCAAGAGTGAAGGTACAGTGGAGATGGAGTTGTTGGAAAATACGCTTCGCGAAGATCTTAATGTTAATGCGCCTCGACGCATGGGTGTGCTGGAGCCACTGAAGGTAGTTATTACTAATTACCCTGAAGGGCAGGTGGAAGAGCTGGAGTCACCCAATCATCCGCAGGATGAGCGCTTTGGTGCGCGCAAGACACCATTCTGCAAGGAGGTCTATATCGAACAGGAGGATTTCCGCGAAGAGGCCAACAAGAAATACAAACGTCTGGTTATGGGTAAAGCGGTGCGGTTACGTAATGCCTACATTATTCAGTGTGATGAGGTGATTAAGGACGCTCATGGCGATGTGATCGAGCTGCACTGTAGCTATGTGCCGGACTCTATTGGTCAGACGCCCGAGGGTGCGCCTAAGCCGCGTGGTGTGATTCATTGGGTCTCAGCTCGTCACGGCATCAATGCCGAGGTGCGCATGTATGATCGCCTGTTTGCCCATCCATCGCCCGATGCCGAAGCGAATAAGGAAGGTAAGGCCTTTACCGAATTCCTCAACCCGGGTTCATTGCGCAGTTTGACTCAGTGCGTGCTTGAGCCAGCGCTGGCCGAGGCCAAACCGGGTGAGGTGTTTCAGTTTGAACGGCAGGGTTATTTCTGTGCCGATGCCGACCATGCTCACGGCAGGCCCGTGTTTAATCGTACTGTCACCCTGCGTGATACCTGGGCCAAAACTGAGAAAAAAGGCTAGTTGAGAAAGAATTCTAAAAAAGTGCCAGAAAACTAAGATTCTCTCTTGACGCAATTGTTTTGCCCTCGTAGAATACGCCTCTCTTTCGGGGCTATAGCTCAGCTGGGAGAGCGCTACACTGGCAGTGTAGAGGTCGGCGGTTCGATCCCGCCTAGCTCCACCAGGACACAAGGTTTCGTGTGTCCCCATCGTCTAGAGGCCTAGGACACCGCCCTTTCACGGCGGTAACAGGGGTTCGAATCCCCTTGGGGACGCCAATTTATTGGTACTAAGAAAAAGGGTTTGCAGAGATGCAAGCCCTTTTTCTTTTTTACGTACGGAAATCGTATGGAAAGATGTTTACCTTCTTCTGAATTATTTTTGTAAGTCCAAGCCAAGCAGTTTCTGTTGGCGTACGACAGTACTCTAAATGAACAAGTGCGTATAAGTAAGACCTGAAACTATTCCAAGCATAAAATAGTGCCGTCAGATTGAATTCCGAATGTTGCAACTAAGTTATTGCTGTAATCCGGTTAACGTTTTTTCTTAGTAGCAGTCGCTTTTACCTTGGGTTTAGTCTCTAGCTTTTTCTTGGTTGCGACCACCTTCTTGGGTTTTGGTGCCGGTTTTTTGGGTGTTGGCGCTGTTTTCTTTACAGCCTTTTCCTGTTCAGCCACTCTCTTTTTCATTTCCTTCAGGCCTTTTTCCAGGCGTTGAACAGTGGCCTTACGTTGCTGCACTCTTGTATCCCAGCGTTTGATGGCAAGCTCTTTTTCTTTTTTGCTAGTTGCCACTTCAACCTTGGCCTGCGCAATAAGCCTCTCTTGCTCTTTGATCGTGGCCGCGACCGAAGCTGCCTTTTGGCTACGCAATTTGTCTACGTTAGAGACCAGTTTGGCTGATAGCTCTTTTTGCAGTGCCATTGCTTGGCTAAAGTCTTTGATCTCCATTTCAACTCTCCTTATGTACGAATATTAAAATCAGTTAGCGGGGCGGGGGTGGTGGTCCCAACCCGAATAAAATCACCGGTGGTGATATTGCCCATTAGTGCGACGCGGTGACGATTGCCTAGTGACATGGCTTTGACCCCCAAATCTGCCTTGACGTGGTTGCCCATGGCAATCAGGTTCCTGCCCCATAACCGCACCGTGGCGGCGTCTTCCTGCGGCTCGGCACTGAGGTGTTCGCAGATATTGTTGTTGAAGGTGACCTTCTCGAAACGGAAGTCAATAAAGTCGTTAATGATCACGGGGAAAAATTCCACTAGATAACTGCGCCCCGGACCACGGAAGCGATTATCGGTTACCACTGCGCTGCCAACCATCAATTCGAGGGTGATGTCATTAAAATCATAGTGAAGGGCAAACGGTCCTATCAGCATCAATGCACGATGTTCACGCTGCGCCTCCAGCACGTTCTGGCTGTAGTTGGTGTGGTTGTGACTAATATTACAGGAGGCGCACAGTCCCCCGATGCTAATGGCTGCGTTGTCTGTACCGAGGTTGGTCAGCGGGTTGATGCCTGTATCCAACACCTCGTTGCCTTCAATGCGCACCATGGAGTCTGACTCGAGGAAGATATGCTCAGTAAAGACGCTCAGGCCTAATTGAGCAAAACCACTATAGCCGCAATTGCGGACCCGGTTTTCCAGCACTTTGACAGTGGCAGCCACCTCCAGGGTAATGCCGAGCAGTAGACAGCCACTGACGTTGTTGCCGCTGACAACAAGATTATCCTCTGACAGCGAGGTGATGCCCGCACCGCACATGTCGATGTGATTGTCGCAGACATGATTGCCTTCACCGCCATTGTGATAGGTGGCAAAGAAGAC
>CAMYNQ010000005.1 GCA_947259785.1 uncultured Chromatiaceae bacterium
TTTACCTTGCCAAGGCTAACTTCATAGCTAAAAGTGAAAACAATGCCATTTATACCAGGCTAAATAACGACCTGTAAGGCTGAGACTAATCTAGATTCAACAAATCATCATAATCATCACCCAGCTGCTGACGCAGCATTGCTTGCTCTTTACGTTGTTCCAGTTTTCGTCGTGCTTCCAAGCGTCGCTGACTTAGATTCTTCTTACCTTCAGTACTGCCTTCTTCTGGAATATCATCATTCATATCCACATCATCACACATACTTCACTCCTGCATTTTTACCGTGAAATAAAACAAAAACATTGATGACAAACTCACATCAAACACCATTCATGTCGGCGGCATTCTATATACAAAAATGATTTTTTCAAGCTTGAAAAACAAACTATTTTTTGCGCCATAAAAAAAGCCCTACCGTTGCCGGCAGGACTCTTTTATAACAGCGTTTGGGCTGATGGTTACATCATGCCACCCATGCCGCCCATACCACCCATATCTGGCATACCAGGTGCATCACCTTCTTGTGGCTTATCAGCAACCATTGCCTCTGTGGTCAACATCAGACCAGCAATAGAACCGGCATGTTGCAGCGCAGAACGACTCACCTTGGTTGGATCCAGGATACCCATTTCCAGCATATCGCCATACTCACTTGAAGCGGCGTTATAACCGTAGTTACCTTTGCCTTCAGCAACACTGTTGATGACAACCGAAGGCTCATCACCACAATTGGCAACGATCTGACGCAAAGGCTCTTCCATGGCACGACGGGCGATCTTGATGCCGATATCCTGGTCATGGTTATCACCCTTCAGACCAGCAATAGCCTGCATGGCTCGGACCAGCGAAACACCACCGCCAGGCACCACACCCTCTTCTACCGCCGCACGGGTCGCGTGCAGGGCATCATCGATGCGGTCTTTCTTCTCTTTCATTTCAACTTCAGTGGCAGCACCCACCTTGATCACGGCAACACCGCCAGCCAGCTTGGCAACACGCTCTTGCAACTTTTCTTTATCGTAATCTGAAGATGTTTCAGCCAGCTGAGCACGAATCTGAGCCACGCGAGCTTCGATATCAGCAGCAACACCGGCACCATCAATGATCGTGGTGCTGTCTTTGTTGATAACAATCTTCTTAGCACTACCCAAGTCATCCAGAGTCGCAGCTTCCAAAGACAGCCCCACTTCTTCACTAATGACAGTCGCACCAGTCAGAATAGCAATATCCTGCAACATGGCCTTACGGCGATCACCAAAACCAGGCGCCTTAACCGCAGACACTTTCAGGATGCCGCGCATATTGTTAACCACCAGTGTAGCCAGGGCTTCGCCCTCAACATCTTCAGCGATAATCATCAGCGGTTTACCCGCCTTGGCGGTACCTTCCAGGATAGGCAGAAGGTCACGCAGGTTAGAGATTTTTTTGTCATAGATTAGGATATAAGGCGCTTCAAGGTCGGCTTCCATCTTGTCAGCATTGGTAACGAAATAAGGTGACAGATAACCACGGTCAAACTGCATACCTTCAACCACGTCCAACTCATCTGCCAGACCTGAACCTTCTTCAACAGTAATCACGCCTTCTTTACCAACTTTCTCCATCGCATCAGCAATGATCTGACCAATCACAGTATCGGTGTTGGCAGAGATGGTACCTACTTGGTTAATCGACTTGCTATCAGTACAAGGCTTGGAGATCTTCTTTAGCTCTTCAACCGCAGCGATAACCGCCTTGTCGATACCGCGTTTCAAGTCCATCGGATTCATGCCGGCAGCAACGGCTTTCATGCCTTCATTAAGAATAGACTGGGCCAATACAGTAGCGGTGGTTGTGCCATCGCCAGCAACATCAGCCGTCTTGGATGCAACTTCTTTAACCATCTGCACACCCATGTTTTCGAACTTGTCTTCCAGCTCAACCTCTTTGGCAACAGAGACACCATCTTTGGTGACAGCTGGTGCACCAAAACTGCGTTCCAGAACCACATTGCGCCCCTTAGGGCCGAGAGTAACTTTAACCGCGTTAGCCAGAATGTTTACACCATCAAGCATTTTGTGACGCGCGGAAGAAGAAAATTGAATTTCCTTAGCAGCCATTATTTATATCCTCTAAAAATTTCAGAAGTCTTATTCAACTACGGCGAAGAGATCGTCTTCGCGCATAACCAGGTAATCCTCACCTTCGATCGAGACTTCGGCGCCGGCAAACTTACCGAACAAAACCTTGTCGCCGGTTTTAACATCCAGAGCTGCCTTGTCGCCGTTGTCCAGCACACGCCCCGCACCCGCAGCGACAATCGCACCCATCAAGGGTTTCTCCTGCGCAGAACCAGGCAGCACAATGCCACCAGCACTCTTCTCATCACTGCCCAGGCGTTTGACCACCACACGATCATGCAAAGGGCGAATATTCACAACACATTCCTCCTGAGAAACATAACTTATTGATTGAACAATTTAATTAATAATCTGGCCCTTCTCGGAGGAAGGGATCGGACTGTTATATTGGGTTAACATGACTGCGTTTCAAGGGGACACATCATTTTTTTAATGAGACTGTCCGCCCCTTCGCCAAGCCAGCAGCAACGACTCCCAGCAGACAGCGCTGCTTCAGTGGATTTTTAGAGATACCCTTAAGACGACAAATGCGGCTCTAGAAAACCTGCCCCCGCCCTTGCAGCGGGGGGGACGCTTCAAAATTTAACTATCTACACTAACCGGCGTTAGTTTCCAGATTTCACTATTGTATTCCCGCATAGTTCTATCAGTCGAAAACTTACCACTACAGGCTGCATTCATGATACTCATTCGCACCCAGCGATCCTGATCCAGATAGGCTTCTGCAGCAGACTTCTGTGCATCGATGAAATCGCGAAAATCTGCCGCCACCAACCATGGGTCATGCGGATTACAAATTGAATTGATAATATTATCAAACAGGCCAAGTTCGAACTGATTGAAATGGCCACAACTAAGCAGCTTCATCACCCGGCTTAAATCTTCGTCTGCGGCAATAATGGCACTTGGGTCATAGTGTCCACGTGTCTGCGCCACTTCCTCAGCGGTCAAACCAAACAGGAAAAAGTTTTCATCGCCGACTTCTTCACGAATTTCTATATTTGCACCATCAAGAGTGCCGATGGTGACAGCACCATTCATCATGAATTTCATATTACCGGTACCGGAAGCCTCTTTACCGGCGGTAGAAATCTGCTCAGACAAATCTGTACCCGGGCAGATAAGCTCCATCGCGGTGACACAATAGTTGGGCAAAAAGGCAACCTTGAGTAAATCACCAACGGCAGGATCATTATTAACCATGAAGGCAACATTATTGACCAGCTTGATAATGTCTTTTGCAATGGCATAACCCGGTGCCGCTTTACCACCGATCAACACACAACGTGGTGTCCAGTTATCCGTATCACCGCGTTTGATTCGATCATAGAGATGAATTACATGCAGGATGTTCAGCAGCTGACGCTTGTATTCATGAATACGTTTGACCTGCACATCAAATATCGCCTCGGTCTTAAAGACAACACCACACTCTTCTTCAACCAAATTCGCCAGACGTTGCTTGTTAGCCTGCTTGACTTTGCGCCACTGTTTACGAAAGCCAGCTTTATCCGCATAAGGTTTAAGCTTTTGCAGGTGCTCCAGTTCTGTCACCCAGTCATCACCAATAGTGTCACTAATCAGCTGACTCTGTTGTGGATTACACCAAGCCAACCAACGACGCTGAGTCACACCATTGGTCTTGTTATTAAACTTGTGTGGCCATAGTTCATAAAAATCATGAAACAGGCCTGCTTTTAACAATTCAGAATGCAGCTCGGCCACACCATTGATGGAGTAACTGCCGACAATGGCCAGATAGGCCATACGCACCTGTGGTTCACCACCTTCTTCGATAATCGACATCCGTGCCAGACGATCTGTGTCACCCGGCCAGTGCTGTGCCACCTCACCCAGAAAGCGGGCATTGATCTCGTAAATGATTTCCAACAGGCGCGGCAACAACTGAGCAAACATCCGCACCGGCCAGCGTTCCAGTGCCTCGGGCAACAAGGTGTGATTGGTATAGGCCATGGTGCTGGAGGTAATCGACCAGGCGTCTTTCCAACCCAGGCAGTGATCATCCATCAGCTGACGCATCAACTCAGCGATGGCAATCGTCGGATGCGTATCATTGAGCTGGAAGCAGTTCTTTTCAGCAAAGCTACTAAAATCCAAACCATGGTCACGAATCCAGCGACGAAATACATCGCTCAGAGAAGAGGCGGCAAGAAAGTATTGCTGCTTCAGGCGCAGCTCTTTACCGTTTTCACTGGCATCGTTGGGATAGAGCACCATGGAAATATGCTCAGCACCATTTTTGTTGGCAACCGACTCGGTGTAATCACCGGCGTTGAACTCATCAAGATTAAATTCATCGGTGGCGGCTGCGCTCCACAGACGTAAGGTATTGACGGTGCCGTTGCGGTAACCCGGCACAGGCACATCGTAAGGTACGGCCAGCACATCCTGGGTATCTACCCAACGCGAACGAGTAACACCGTCAACATCGCGATACAGCTCAGTACGACCACCAAAATGTATGCGCTGGGTAAATTCAGGTCGTTCCAATTCCCAAGGATTGCCGTTACGCAGCCAGTGATCCGGCTCTTCAACCTGATGACCATTTTCGATATGCTGCCTGAACATGCCATATTCGTAGCGAATGCCGTAACCAATCACCGGTAACTGCAGGGTGGCGCAACTATCGAGAAAACAGGCCGCCAGACGCCCCAGACCGCCATTACCCAAACCGGCATCGTGCTCGGCCTCAGCCACCTCTTCCAGCTCAATGCCGTAACGTTCCAAAGCCGCAGTTGCTTCATCGTTAACACCCAAATTCAACATGGCATTACCCAGAGCACGGCCCATCAAAAACTCCAAGGACATGTAATGGGCGCGCCTGCTGTCAGTTTCCTGATAGACATAACGGGTGTTCTTCCAGCGCTCCATCAAACGGTCACGTAACACCAAGGCCAGCGCGGTATAGGGGTAATGAGTCGACATGCAAAACCTGTCACGCCCCAAAGTAGTGCTAAAGTGACGACGAAAATCCTCGGCCAGATCTGCTGTTTTCATACCCAGCGTAGGCACTTCAGTCAGCTCAGGATGAGGCTGGCTGTTTTTTAGGGGTTTAAAAATCATGGCAATAACTCACGGTTGGTCAATTCAAAACAGTTGGTTGCAGTTTTAGTGCCACTTTAAAGCCAACAACAACCTGCTGTCGTGTTAGATTGATAAAAAATTGCAGGGCGCGATTATACTCCTAAACCATGAAACCGACCCAATTTTCTGTGAACCAAAAAAACACTCACTAGTCATACTTGGCAGCAAGGCTTGCTGCTTTGATTGCGGTTGGTAAAATCAACAACATTGAAATAACAGCGGTTAAAGGTTGTCCATGTCATATCAAAAAGAAATACAGCTACTCAAACAACACATAAGTCAACAAATCATCGGCCAAGAAACCCTGGTCGATCGCATGCTCATCGCCTTGCTCTGTGACGGCCACCTGCTGGTGGAGGGAGCACCCGGCCTGGCCAAGACCCGCGCCATCAAAAGTCTCAGCGAATCCATTGAAGGCGACTTTCACCGCGTCCAGTTCACCCCTGACCTGCTGCCCGCCGACCTGACCGGCACCGAGATATTTCGACCGCAAGACGGCAGTTTTGAGTTTCAGGCCGGACCACTATTCCACAACCTAATCCTCGCTGACGAGATCAACCGCGCCCCGGCTAAGGTGCAGTCGGCTTTATTAGAAGCCATGGCCGAACGACAAATCACCGTCGGCGCCGTGACCCACAAACTGCCCGATCTATTTTTGGTGATGGCGACCCAAAACCCAATCGAGCAAGAAGGCACCTACCCCCTGCCCGAAGCGCAGCTAGATAGATTTTTATTGCATGTCTTTATTGACTATCCCGAGGCCGAGGCCGAACGCCAGATTCTGCAAATGGTGCGCAACGAGGCCCAGACAAGTGCTAGCAGTGCCACCACCATGATCACCCAGGAAGCCCTGTTCGGCGCCCGCAATGAGGTGCTGCAAATCCACATGGCCGACAACCTGGAAGAATACCTGCTACAGCTCATCCTGACGACGCGCAAACCGACAGGCCATAGTGCCGAGCTGGCGCAGTGGATTGAATACGGTGCCAGCCCACGCGCCACCATTGCCCTTGACCGCACCGCCCGTGCCCATGCCTGGTTACAGGGACGCGACTATGTCGCACCGGAAGATATTCAGGCCATGGCCCACGATGTCTTGCGCCATCGCATCATTCTCAGCTATGAGGCCGAGGCCAATGGCATCACTGCCGACAAATTCATTAACGAGCTAATTCATACCGTCGCTGTTCCATGAGCCTGTTCGATCGCCGCACAAAGCCCATTGACCTCAAGTCTGTCGATAGCGTTGCCGATGGCGACAACCTGGTGCATGTTTCTCCGGCAACGCTGATTGCCCTGCGCGGCGCTGGAGAAGGTCTTGCACTCAAGGCCAGCCGCATCGCTGCACGCCAGAGCGGCAACTACCTGTCGCGTTTCAAGGGCCGTGGCATGGAGTTTGACGAGGCCCGCCTATATCAACCGGGTGACGATGTCCGCACACTCGATTGGCGCGTCACTGCCCGCACCGGCAAGCCTCACACCAAACTATTTCGTGAAGAACGCGAACGGGCGGTACTGACCTGGGTCGACATGCGCCCAACCATGTTCTTTGCCACCCGCGGTGCCTTCAAGTCAGTGATCGCCGCCCGTGCTGCCGCCCTGATTGCCTGGAGCGCCAACCAGCAAGGCGATCGCCTCGGCAGTTTGATCTTCAATGCTGACAACCATCATGAACTGCGGCCCAAACGCGGCAAGTCGGCGGTGCTGCAACTGCTGCAACAATTAAGCGCCGCCTCCCACTGGCACAGCCAACACAACGAACAAGAGCCCGATGCCAACAATGCCCTGGCCCGCCTGCGCCGTGTCGCCAAACCCGGTAGCCTGATCTTTCTGATCAGCGACTTTCGCAATCTGGGACCACAGGCCGAGTCACACCTGGCACAGTTATCACGCCACAATGACGTGGTGTTATTGCATATCCACGACCCGCTGGAACAAGCACTGCCTCAACGCGGCCAGTACCGCGTTGCCTGGGGACAACGCAGTAATGTATTTAGCAGTGGCAACAAGTCAGCACAAAGCAATTATCAACAGCAGTTCGAGCAACACTGCCAACAACTGCAACAGCTGAGTCGCTTTCCCGGCATTCACTACCTCAGCTGCTGCACCAGTGATGATGTGCTGCAATGCCTGCAACAGGGTTTAAGAAGACGATGAACCCCGAGTTAGATCAAGCACTGCCCCTGCGCGACATTCATCTACCCGAAGCAGTCAGCTGGTGGCCCTTAGCCATCGGTTGGTGGCTGTTGTTAGCCTTGCTGATTTTACTGCCAATCATTATCTGGGCCATACAAAAACTCATCGCCCGGCGACGACTGCGCAAACTGGCCTTGGCAGAACTAAGCAGCATTGAAGCCAACTTTGGCCAACATCAAAACAGCCAACAATTGGTCAGTGAAATCTCCATCCTGCTACGCCGCACTTGCATCAGTCGTTTTCCACGCAGCGATGTTGCCGGGCTAAGTGGTAAGGCATGGATCCACTTTTTAAATTCACAGGCCAACAGCTTTGATGCAGAAACCAGTCAGGCACTCATTAGTGGCCCGTTTCAAAAACAGTGTGACATCGATGACCAGGCCTTGATCAACGCCTGTCGCCACTGGGTTGAACAACTACAAGCCGCCAAAGGAACACAACCATGATTCAGTTCGAATGGTTATGGGCCTTTGCCGCCTTACCCCTACCCCTGCTATTGCGTTTTATCCTACCGGCAGCCAAGAGCCGACAAGACGCCGCCCTGCGTGTACCCTTCATCGAAGATTTCCAGGGCATCAGTACCACCATGGTTGCCAGCAAACAAAGACGCTGGCCATTGCTGCTGGCAAGTCTGGCCTGGCTTTGCCTAGTCGTTGCCGCAGCACGACCACAATGGATCGGTGAACCGATTGAACTGCCCACCTCAGGCCGCGACCTAATGCTGGCCGTGGATCTGTCCGGTAGCATGGATACCCGCGATTTCCAGATCAAAGGTGAGATGGTTAATCGACTACAAGCCACCCAGGTGATCGCCGGTGAATTCATCAAGCGTCGTGTTGGCGATCGAGTTGGTCTAATCCTGTTTGGCGAACAGGCCTACCTGCAAACACCGCTGACCTTTGATCGCGACACGGTCCGCATCCTGCTCTACGAAGCGGCCATCGGTCTGGCCGGAAAGGCCACCGCCATTGGTGATGCCATCGGCCTGATGGTGAAACGACTGGCCGATGAAGAGGAGATCCAACAGGTGATGATTCTGCTCACCGATGGCGCCAACACCGCCGGCGAAGTGGCACCGGTCAAAGCCGCCGAACTGGCCGCAGGGAAAGGCCTGAAGATCTACACCATTGGCATCGGTGCTGACGAGATGCTGGTGCGTAGTTTGTTTGGCACCCAGCGCGTCAATCCATCCGCCGACCTGGATGAAAATACCCTCACCGCTATCGCCGAAAAAACCGGTGGCAAATATTTCCGCGCCCGTGACAGCGAAGAGCTATTAAAAATCTACGACCTGATTGACAAACTGGAACCCACCGAACAAGAGGCCAAACTGTTTCGCCCCATGCGCGCACTGTATGTCTATCCCTTGGCTACGGCCATGGCTCTGGCAAGCCTGTTGATACTGGCGCTAAGTTTTACGGGGCTGAAACAAGATGGGAGGCAACATGGATAGTTGTCAGTTATTGCGACCGGACTGGTTATGGTTGTTGCTGCCCTTGGCGCTGTTAGTGTGGCTGCTAGGGCAGCGCCGCAGTCAGGCTGGCAGTTGGCGGTCAGTTTGTGATTCGCAACTGTTGCCCTACATTCTGCAAGGGCGTGAAGCCAAGGCCAGTCACTGGCCCTTGATTGTCACAGGCCTGGCGGGATTGTTGGCCATCATTGCCCTCAGCGGCCCGGTTTGCGAACAGCGCGAACAACCAGTATTTCGTGATCAATCAGCACTGGTCATTGCTCTCGACCTGTCACGTTCGATGGATGCCACCGACCTCAAACCCAACCGACTGGTTCGCGCTCGACTGAAACTGATCGACATCCTCAAACAACGTAAAGAGGGCCAGACCGCCTTAATCGTCTATGCCGCCCAGGCCTTTACCGTCTCACCGCTGACCGATGACAGCGACACCATTATCGCGCTGGTCAGCAGCCTCGACAGCAACATGATGCCGCAGCAAGGCAGTGACAGCTCCATCGCCATTGCCCAGGCAGCACAACTGCTACAACAGGCCGGCGTACCCAAGGGTGACATCCTCTTGATCACCGACGGCATCAATGACAACAAGCTGCAAGCCACGCTGAATGAGGCCAAAGCGTATCAACACCGAGTCTCAGTGCTGAGTGTCGGCACCCGCGAGGGCGCACCGATTGATCTGCGCGACGGCGGTTTTCTAAAAGACAGCAGCGGTGCCATTGTCATCCCCAAACTGAATGAAGCACCATTGCAACAGCTGGCCCAGCAAGCTAACGGCCGCTATCACCGCATTAGCGCCGCAGACAGCGACATCAACTACCTGCTTGATATCGTCAGCGCCGAAGGTGAATCCAAAGAAGCGGTCAAAGGCCTGAATAGCGATCAGTGGCGTGAGGAAGGGCCATGGTTATTGTTGCTATTGTTGCCGCTAGCGGCACTGGCATTTCGACGCGGTTATCTAGCCATTGTCGTGCTGCTGATCATACCAATGCCTGATGATGCCTACGCCATGGATCTGCAACAACTGTGGCTCAACCAGAATCAACAAGCGCAACAACAACTACAACAAGGCAATGCGCAACAGGCCGCCGAATTATTTAACAATACAGAATGGAAGGCTGCGGCCCACTATCGTGCCGGCCAATACCAACAAAGCATCGATGCCCTGCAAGGCATCAACAGCGCTGACGCACTCTATAACAAAGGCAACGCCCTGGCGCGCTTAGGCAATATTCAAGAGGCCATCGCAGCCTATGAAGAAGCCCTGAAACTGCAACCCCAACATGAAGATGCTGAATACAACCTCAATTTATTAAAACAGCAGCAACCCGATCAGGGCGATGAAAAAGGTGACGAATCCAAACAGGATTCGCAAGGCGAAAATCCACAAAAGCAAGGTCAGGGCCAGCAAAGCGATCAATCGTCAGCTGAACAGCAACAAAACCAACCCGGTGATCAACAGCAACAATCTAATCAGCAGAATAGTGACGAACAACAGACACAACAACAAGCCGAGCAAGAGACTGAGCAGATCGAACCTGAACAACAGCAACAGGGCCAGCAACAAGATGGCGAAAATAATGAAGCTGAAGAACAGGCCAAGCCAAGTCAGGAATACAGCGAGACCTCAGAAGATGACATTGCTACCGAACAGTGGCTGCGGCGTATTCCCGATGACCCAGGCGGGCTGATGCGGCGCAAGTTTCAATACCAATACCAACAACAATCTCAACAACGTAATAGTGAGATAGAACCATGGTAAATAAAATTTTTCTTCTATTTAGTTTTGTTTTGTTGTCATTCAACAGCCAAGCCGCCAATATTGCTGTCGGGGTTGATCGTGACCCGATATCTATCGATGAATCATTTGTAATCACCTTTGAAGCCGATGACCACATCAAAGACAGCCCAGATTTCAGCCCACTGCAACAGGACTTTGAAATTCTCACTCGCAAGCAAAGTGAAAGCATGAAATTTAGTCGTGGCGAATACAGCAAAAAGACCCGCTGGAATTTACACGCCGTAGCCAAACGCAGTGGCAAACTCACTATCCCATCAATACATTTTGGCAATGACCGTAGTCCCAGCATCAGTATCACAGTGAATAAAAACACTAGCAACAACAAAAGCAGCGGCGCCACTAAAAACAGTGAGATGTTCATTGAGGTAGAAACAAAAACCGACAGCGCCTATGTACAACAACAAATTCTCTACAGCATTCGCTTTTATCGCGCCGTCAATATTAATGCCGCTAGCATGTCAGAGCCAAGCATAACTGGCGGTGAAGTGATCATAGAAAAACTCGGGGATGACAGCAATTTTGAAACCCAGCGCAATGGTCGTCGTTATATTGTCATCGAACGAAAATATGCCCTATTCCCGCAACAGAGTGGCGACATCACTATTGAGCCGATCACACTCGATGCCCAGATTGCAGTGTCTGGCCGCGGCGTGTTTGATCCATTTGGCCAAAACAGCACCACCAAACGACTCAAGTCAGACAGCATCACACTCAAGATAGAGCCCATCCCGGCCAACATGCGCAACCAGCCATGGTTGCCCGCCAGCGACATGAAAATCACTGAAAACTGGTCACAACAAGCACCTGAATTTATCGTCGGCGAACCCATTACCCGTACCCTGACGCTCAAGGCCGAAGGCCTGACCGCAGCACAACTGCCATCACTGGAAATGGCAGACACACAACAGTTCAAGTCCTATCCTGATCAACCACGCTTTAACAACAAACGCGGCAGCCGTGGCATTAGCGGTACACGCCAAGAAAAGATTGCGCTGATCCCAACCCAGACCGGACAACTCAAGCTGCCAGAAATTCAGATCAATTGGTGGAACGTCAACAGCAACAAAATGGAAACTGCCACCCTACCCGCTCGCACTGTGCAGGTGCAACCTGGCGAAAACACTGCGCCAACAAGCCCAGTAACAGCCCTACCGCAACCAGCAGCTGTTGCCCCGCAAACAACGCCGCCTGCAACAGAGACCATCACTGTTGTTAAAGAAGAAAACGGCCTCTACAGCAGACTAAGTATAATATTTGGGCTCGGCTGGCTAATCACCATCATCGCCTGGTGGATCAGCAGGCACAACAACAAAGCCACTAACAGCATAGAGATAACAACAAAAAAACAGCCACCAAAGGCATCACTCAATGCCGTCAAAAAGGCCTGTCTAAGCAACAACCCACAACAAAGCAAAATCGAGCTGCTTAACTGGGCAAGACGGCATTGGCCCGACCAGCCACCCGCCAGCATTGGCGAGATTGGCACGCGCATGAATCAACCAACACAACAAGAGATCGAAAAACTAAACCAGGCACTCTATGGTTCGACGGGCGAAAGCTGGCAGGGCAGCCAACTATGGCAACAGCTTAATGTTGCTGCAAAAACAAAAAATAAGAAACCGCGAAAAGAAGACGATGTATTGCTGCCTCTCTATCCTTAACCATAAAGATTAAACCAAGACAGCTATCAGGAAATACTTTAGAGCAAAGTACCTGTAGACCAAATCAAACTTGAGGACAAAAAAGGAGGCTTGTTCTGGTCAAACCAAACCTGAATTCAATCTTTGTTTTAGCACCAGCCATTCATGCGAACAAAGATACTCGGCACGCTTGGGTGGGCCTTGTTTCTAGTCAGATTCATTCGGGCTGTAGACCAGTTTAGGCATATCAATTCCATAACCCTGGGCATAATCCACACCGATCTTTTTTAATACTGCCAATATTTCTTCATTTTCAACAAACTCGGCGATGGTCTCCATACACATGATGTGAGCGATGAGGTTGATTACTTCCACCATGGCACGGGCGATTTCATCGTCTACAATACGCTTAATCAATGTACCGTCGATTTTGAGATAGTTCACCGGTAGATTTTTTAAATAACTAAACGACGCCATGCCTGAGCCAAAGTCATCCAGGGCAAATTTGAACCCAGACTCTTGCAAGATTTTGATAACCTCGCGCGCATCATTAAGATTGCTGATTGCTTCAATTTCTTTGATTTCAAAACAGATATGTGAAGGCTCAACCCCGTACTTATTCATCTGCTCAAGCACAAAATCTATTAATGTTCCTTCTGCCAAAGAGTCGCCAGCCAGATTTATACATAACAGGCCAGGCTTTGTATTTTTCTTAATTTGATGGAAATAGTATTCAAATGCATGAGAGATTACCCAATGGTCAATATTCGGCATAGCATTGTAACGTGTAGCTGCCGGTAGAAACGCCCCCGGCGGGATGTGGGAACCATCCTCATCTCGCATCCGTATGAGCAGTTCCTGATGATTTTCCTGCTTTACATGGCCAACGGAAACGATATTCTGTCCATATAAAACAAACTCATTGTTCTCTAGGGCCGCGTTAATGCGGCCAACCCAATTGGTTTCTTCTGCACGGGCAGCAACGACCTCGTCGCTGGGTTCATAAACATGAACCTGATCACGACCTAGATCCTTGGCGGTATAGCAGGCCATGTCTGCGGCACTCAACACTGACGCGAGATTATCACTTTCCGGTGTAATGGGAATAACACCAATACTGACACCTATTTGAAAAGTTTTTCCGTCCCATGAAAAACGATAGTCGCGGACAACGTTTAAAATCTTTTCGGCCAGACGTACGGCAGGCGTGACGCTACAATAACCTAGAAGGATGCCGAACTCGTCACCCCCTAACCGGGCAAAGGTGTCACTGGCACGTAGCAAGGCCCTTATTTCTTCAACAACCTGTTTGAGCAATTCATCCCCGGCTGTGTGTCCACAGGTATCATTTACAATCTTAAATTGATCCAGATCGAGGTAAAGTAAAGCGTGAGATTTGACGTCTTGCTTAGCTGTGACCAGAGCTTCAGTTATTCGACTCTCAAACTCCCTACGATTCACCAAACCAGTCAACGCATCGTGGCTAGCTTGGTGCTCTAGTTTGCGTGCCATCCTGTGTGCCGACGTCACATCATCAAACACCATAACCACACCATCCAGCAACCCCTTGTCAGTCATAATAGGTGCTGCAGAGTGCTCTACAACAACTCCACTTTTGCGATTGGTGATAAGAACAGCATGCTCACCCGGACGTGCATGCTGGCTGGTTCGTAAACAACTGCGAACGCTATTTTCAACCAAAGAACCGCCTTCATCGGCAACGACCTTGAATATTTCCTCAATCGGCCTGCCTTGAGCATCCTTGGTGGCGATTTCGGTCAGTTGCTCAGCCATAGGATTCATAAACTGAACCAGCCCCAGGTTGTCCGTGACGATTACGCCATTACCAATAGAGCCAAGCGTCACTTCGGCGCGTTGCTTCTCTCTAGCCAAGGCAACGGCATTACGTGCCACAAGAACCAGTGTGTATGCGACTAACAAAACAAAGCCGAATATCACAGCAAACAAATACTGGCGATAGGTTTCCTGCTTTTTACTGAGTGCTTCGTGTGATTTAAGATAAGTATCGTTAATGCCATCAATGATGCCATTGATGGGTATCCTGCTTTCAATTTTTGACAGTCTTGAGAGTGAACTCGCACCCTCTAGTAACAACCGAGAATGCGCGATAAAGTTGGCCATAAATATTTTTGCTTCGGAATCTTTAGCGGCCATTCGCTGCAGTTTTTTTTCCAGTTTTTCTAATGTTGTTATTGCCTGTGTCCGCCAAATTGAATCCCCACTAAGCGCATAATAGATAACATTTTGTGCCAGGCTTCCGTAGAATTCGATCATTCCCTTGTCTGCCGAACTTTGTCTGATTTCTGACATGATATTAGGGTAATAGTCGAGAGAGTTTTTAAACCGTGCGTGATGTTGCTTGAATCGGTCTATATATTCGTTTTTTCGATCCAGTTCATTTTCTAGTGAACTAAGCCGATCATCTAGGTCCATTCTGTCTAAGGCCTTAAGCGCAGCTAAGTTATTTTCAACTTGGCTACGTGCAATTACGACATTCTGTTGGGCGTGACTGAGGTTGGAGTAATGCCTGACGCGGTTAGTGCTTACCTCAAAAAGGTCCTGGTTAAGTTCATTGTTTGCTTGTTTAAGCGCCCGAATACTATCAATCACCGCATTCTGTTGTTGAACATTCACCACCGGTGCATTGACATAAATAAAACCAAATAACACGAGAAGTAGTGCACCTATGATGATGGGAAAACTAAGACCATGTCTCATAACGGTTCCCCCTTAAATTCCCCAGTTAAGGTATTTAGGAACTTCACAATGAGGGCTTGATGGGCTTCAGGAATTTTTCGTCCAAGCATGTATATCCCCATAAGGTCGACCGCATCTTCTAGGCTTTCTACTGAGCCATCATGAAAGTAAGGAGCGGTCAGGGCGATATTGCGCAATGAAGGTACTCGAAAAACATAACGATCATTTTCATCTTTGGTTTTTTTGTAACGACCCACATCCATTTTAACGGACTGACCCTCTTCAATAAAAAACTCCCGAAATAGATTATTGGAGGCAAACATATTCCCTCCCAGCAATTCACCCTGATGACATGAGGCACAACCATAGCTTTTGAAGAGCTGGTACCCACCAAACTCTTCTTTAGTCAGCACCATTTCTTCACCACGAAGATAGCGATCAAAACGGGAATTAGGCGTGATAAGCGAGCGCATATATTCGGCCATGGCGTCTTTGACATTGTTTACATTGATGCCATCCGGATAGCTCGCGGAAAATTGCCGAACATAGTTTGAATCGCCCTGTAGGTAGGGGATGATAGCGGGCCAGTCGTTAGCCAACCCCTTTTTACTTTTGATAATTGCTTCGCTCAGGCCTTCTAACGTATTAGACATGCCTAACCAGCCATAAAGAGAATAAAGGCCGACGTTAAAGATAGTAGGTGTATTCGTTGCGCGTTCTCCTCCGTCAATGGAGGGTGATAACACTTCGCCATCTCCACCGCCTTTATTAAAAAGATGACAACTGCGACATGCCATCGAACCATCACTGGATAAGCCTTTGTCTTCAAACAAGCGTAGACCGAGAGCCACCTTTCCTTGGTCTACTTCAACATGTAACGGAATAGGTAAAATAGGTTCCGACAATATGGAGGATTCTTGAGCTTTGTTTGGCGCTAGCGTGGTTGCCCCAGAGGGCGTAAAATCATATGCGCTCAGGTTCGTTGCCCAGCAGCTTATAAGCAGAGAGAAAGCCAACATCCATGTTGAATAATTCATTTTGCTAATTCTCCATCACCATTCATCCTAGCTTAATATCGGGTTATCTGAGAAAAGCTTTATAGACTATTCTTTGTCAGCTACTTGCCTATCACAACACCAATAATAAAATACTAGGCAACCAGCTTCTCTACCATGACATCAAGGTCTGAAGCCATCTCATTAAGGTTCGCCAAAACTCTTTCTATGGCCGCCTCATCCAAGCCTAGTTCAGCAAACATAAGCAAGTCTTTATCAGAATATGTAACCCCATCACTCATATGAATTAGCCGATTCGCTAGATATACCAGTTTGGCGTAGATCGCATGTTTACCGTCATATTCAGGAAAATGATGTTCGGCTACGGCAGTTACCACTTCTTCAGGAAGACTCCAGTTGTGCAACAACTGACTACCAATCATGTCATGGCTAATGCCAAGGCAATGAAACTCTAGTTCACGCGCCTCCATCTGATTATATGTTCCAACAGTTCTGTTAAGCGCCGCAAACTCTTGCGGATATAAGACACCCAACACTAAGAAACCTATCTCGTGTAATAGACCGGCAAGATAGCTCAACCCTTCGTTGGGACGGTTTTCGCTGGGCAGCTCTTTTGCCAGAAACTGACTCACTAGCGCGTTTTTTAAAGAGTTCTGCCATGTTGCTTTCGCCCCCAACGGGCCATCCATTTCTATGCGCAAGCTTTTTCCGGCAGATAAACCCATCGCCATATACAAGGCCTTTTCATAACCAAGCACGAGCTGTATTACCTCATCAATGCTTTCAATTCGCTCACCATACCCATAGATGGCCATGCGCCCATAGCGCATGAACTGAGCTGATATAACGGGGTCTTTAGTTATGATGCGAACTACGTCTGCAACATCTGCGCTCGGCCGGTTTCTTAACAAAATTAACTCATGGGCCACGTCAGGTAAGACGGGAAGATCCACTCCCGTTTTCAAACGGCTGCGTAACTCATCGTTTAAGCGCTGCTTTCTCGTTGAGTCAAATATAAGCTCCATAGCCCCTGCGGCCCCCCTCTGGAATAAGCACGATTGTTACAACTCTGCGACTTAAGTTTGTATCGGCACCCTGACAAGGCTACTTAAACCAAGCACTGGCTATCTTAGTTTTATCCTTTACAACAATCACTTGCCAACATTAAACATAGACTTTATTGCTGCTAGCTTTTGTCTGGTCACCTCCTCTCCAGCGGCAATTGCTACGCTGGCACGGTGAAATTCTAATGGGCTGATTTGCATCAATGCTGGCGTTAACAAGATATCCGGCGGATCAGCCGCAAGCCGATAATGGGTAATACGATCCTGAGTAATATTGATGGAGCCAGCGATGGCATCAAACAGCCCTGGCGGGGTGTCATTACCAGCCTTGTGATTCATTAAAAGGGCGTCAGAATATTCTTTCACAGTACGACTGATTGCATCCATCCAGCTGTCTGAACCAGCTAAGGGCTTAGTCGCCTCCAGCTTGTTATTATTTGGAATTTGGCGGAAATGTTTTCCGGCAATATCACCATTAAGGTTGACGGCAATCACTACATCCGCGCCCATGGCACGGCAGGTAGAAATGGGAACCGGGTTGACCAACCCACCATCAACCAGCCAACGATCTTCATTCTTGATCGCTGGAAACAAACCCGGAAGTGAGATAGATGACCAAACAGCTTCGATCAACCGCCCTTGTGACAACCAAACCTCATTGCCACTGGCCAGGTCAGTCGACACTGCGGCAAACCGCTTTGGCAGATTCTGAATCAAACAATCATCAGCACAGATATACTGATTAAGAAACTGATGCAGGCGTTCCTTATTCACAAAGCCATTCAGGCTGGTATTGAATTCAAAAAATCGAATCACATCGAGCCGGGTAAGCGATCGCACCCAAGCCTCAAGCTGCTCCAGCTTACCTGTAATATAAGATGCGCCCACCAAGGCGCCAATCGAACTACCGGCAATAATGTCAGGTTCAATGCCATTTTCAACCAGCATCTTGATGACGCCAATATGCGCCCAGCCACGTGATGAGCCACTACCAAGCGCCAAACCTATACGAGGCCTTTGCTCCAAAACCAACACCCTCTGTTATTCTCCATACAGTTATAATGATTCCGCCCTGAACGAATAACAAGCTAAACCGCATTAAATATTAAATATTAACGCCTATGAAAATCTCTGTTGTAGATGAACTCGCTACGATTGATCAGCAAGCCTGGAATCGGCTGGTTGCAGATAACAACCCCTTTCTAAAACACGAATTTCTGTCAGCGCTGGAAAGGCATAACTGCGTCAGTAGTGAGTGCGGCTGGCAACCACAACACATTCTCATTCACGATGATAACAGCTGTTTAATTGCTGCCTCACCGCTTTATATTAAATATCACTCTCATGGTGAGTTTGTGTTTGACTGGGCCTGGGCTGAGGCCTACCAACGCAACCATATGGTCTATTACCCAAAGCTTGTGTCAGCTATTCCCTATACCCCGATGACCGGGCAACGGCTTTTGATTGCGCCTGAAATAAACAATGCAGAGGCTGGCAAACTGCTAGTTGAAGCGACCATTGAACTTGCCCAGACAAACAGTTTTTCGTCTATTCACTGGCTATTTCCAACGGAAAAACAAAAGTATTTGTTTCAGCAGCAAGGACTATCTATACGGCTCGGCTGCCAATATCACTGGCACAACCAGGGCTATGAGAGCTTTGACCACTATCTCAGCCATTTCAGTTCACGCAAACGCAAAAATATCTTAAAAGAACGGCGTCAGGTACAACAGCTTGGCCTTGATTTCAAAATCAAACACGGCAATGAGGTCAGCCATGAAGAATGGCAACTGTTTCACCAATATTATCGTGACATCTATGATCGCAAGTGGGGCTATCCCTCATTGACACTAGGCTTTTTTGAGGAGATCGGCAGAACACTAGGGCAACAGGTCGTCTTGGTACAGGCTTATCGGGGTAATGAATGCATTGCCAGCGCGCTTAATCTTCGCAGTGATGACACGCTCTATGGCCGCCACTGGGGCTGTGGTGAACAACTGCCGGGACTGCACTTTGAAACTTGTTATTACCAGGGTTTGGAATACTGCATCCAACACGGTCTGCAGCGCTTTGAACCTGGCGCCCAGGGAGAGCACAAGATTGCCCGCGGTTTTCTGCCATCAAAGACATGGTCGGCACACTGGATTGCCAACCCTCAATTCCGCGATGCGGTTGATCATTTCACTAAGACTGAAGCGGAAGAAATGAAAGCATTTATGCAACAACTGGAAAAAAAATCACCGTTCCAGAAAAATAATTAAGCAGTATTGTTGGTGCAGACTTGTCGGTAACGCCCTACTTTGTAGCATTCACACCATAGTCTAGATGAGCGACTGTCAACTCACCAGCTAAAACCAACAAGTTACCTAACAACTATCCCACCCCTCATGCTGGCACACATATTGATAGGTTATTTCTATCAATCAATTTTTAAAGGGGGAAATAATATGAACCACTCTATTAATTACTCAGGCTTTGTTGACCTAGCAATGGAGACTATGGAGACTAGCGCCGTCATCCCCAGCAATCACAACACCGAAAACTGCAAACCTGCTTTAGCTATGCATCTACACAAGGATTATGATGACGAGCAGCTAAAACATGGGACGGCATCAACCACCCCATCCAGTTTTGATTAAAACTGATTAAATCACAGCCTTTATTTTATGACCTTGTAACAAGGTGTATAGGTTTTGCCTGGCAACTTCATACGCTGTTGTTCAACAAAACTCTGTAGGAGTTTATCCAGTGGATCCATGATGCTTTGATCGCCACGAATTTCGAACAGGCCATGCTCTTCAATCGCTTTAATACCATCGGCTTTAACATTGCCGGCCACCACACCCGAGAAGGCACAACGTAGGTTTGCCGCTAACTGATGACTATCCTGGTTCTTATGCAGTTGCAGTGACGACATGTTCTCATGAGTCGGCTCAAAGGGTTTCTGAAAGGCCTCGTCGATATTTAGCAACCAGTTGAAGTAATAGGCGTCACTCTTCTCGCGCCTGAACGCTCTAACCTTTTCACTGCCCTGCTCCATCTCGCGGGCAACCGCCTCAGGATCATCAATAATGATTTTGTAGAGTTTCTGAGCTTCAGGCCCCAGGGTTTGGGCAATGAAGCTATCAATGCCATTGAAGTACTCTTCTGCATGCTCAGCACCGGTAAAAACCAACGGAAAGGGAATATCTTTATTGTCTGGATGTAACAAAATACCGAGAATATAGAGGATCTCTTCTGCCGTGCCAGCACCACCTGGAAAGACCACAATTCCGTGCGCGGTACGAACAAAGGCCTCAAGACGCTTTTCAATATCCGGCAAAATCACCAGTTCATTGACAATCGGATTGGGTGACTCAGCAGCAATAATGCCCGGCTCTGAGATGCCCAAATAACGGCCACCATTAATACGCTGCTTGGCGTGGCCAATAGTGGCGCCCTTCATCGGTCCTTTCATCGAACCTGGACCACAACCGGTACAGATATTCAGGCTACGCAGCCCCATCTCATGGCCAACTTCTTTGGTGTAATCATATTCACCGCGTTTGATTGAATGACCACCCCAGCAAACCACCATATTGGCATCCATATTGGGTTGCAGCACACCGGCATTGCGCAAAATATGAAAAACGGCATTAGTCACACCACCGCTAGTGTCAATATCAAATTTACAGGTGCCATGAATCTCATCATTGACGTAGACCACGTCACGCAAGACCGCGAACAGATGCTCACTAATTCCCTTGATCATCTTGCCATCGACAAAGGCGCTGGCTGGCGCCCCCTTGACCTCAAGCTTTATACCGCGTTCCTGCTGCACTACCCGAATATCAAAGTCTTTATAGCGGGCCAGCAATTCACGCCCATCATCCAGGTCGCCACCGCAATTCAACACTGCCAGTGAACAATTACGGAAGATTTCATAAAGCCCCCCCTGGCTGGTATCCATTAGTTTAGCAACCTCTAACTGCGAGAGGATATCCAAATGGCCTGCGGGGGTAATTCTTGCATCAACAACTTCATATTTCATCTCTATTCCCTCACCTTCTACCCGTGTTTTCCATATTATTTAGGGGCGTAACTACTATATCGTCAACCGGCCATGAAAAGCTTAGTTTCGCCAGTCCCTTAAACGCAAAAAACCCCTTGCGTTTAAGGCAAGGGGCAATGGTAATAACTGATATAAAAAACAGCCTAGACGTGCAGGCCACACTCCGATTTTGATGAATCAACCCAGCGTCCACAGCGGTCATCACCAGGCCGGGTACAATGAGTACAACCGACAGAAGAATAACCTTTGGCGACCATAGGGTGAAATGGCAATTTATGGTCACGGATGTAACCATCACGTTCTTCTTTAGTCACATCAAGCAATGGGTAGAACTTAATCATGCCACCGCGATATTCAAAGATATCAAGATTGGCGCGATGCTCAGTCTGCCAGCGAATCAGGCCCGAGACCCAGACGTTAAAGTTTTTCTTAACCTCCTGCAAAGGCTCAACTTTATTAATCGAACAGCAGAAATCGGGATCTGTTTTCCAGGTCTGATCCTTGACGGTGTATTCATGCTTCCATTCTTCCGGGTGCACATCTACCACCTTGAGATGATATAAGTCGGTTAACTGCTGTTTATATGCCAGCGTCTCAGGGAAATGAAAGCCGGTATCAATAAAATGAATCACCTGCTCGGGGGCAGTGGTTGCAAACAAATGCAGCAGAAAAGCTGAGTTGGTGGCAAATGATGAGGTCAGCATGACTTCACTAAGATCAAAGTCTTTATAAAGCTGTTTTACCCGCTGTTCCGGGCTCAGATCATGATAACGTTGATTGAGCTCATTAAGCCGCTCTTCAATTGTCTGACTTGACTGCTGTTGAGCCGTTGATGTTGTCATAGAAAATAGTTCCACTTCGGCATAAGATTGATTAGGTATATAAGCAGTATCGGCCTATATTTTATATAAGATAACACTATCAACAAAAGAAATATTATATTTATTTACTATATAATATAGCCGGTCGCTATAACTTTTGATTGGCAAAACAAAACCGGGCAACTGAATGGATTTAGGCATCAGCAGCAGCCTCCTGGGGGGGATAGGCCTTTTCCTGCTAGGCATGTTCCTCATGAGCAACGGCCTGCGCCTAGCCACGGGCCGTAACCTGCAAAACATCCTAGAAAGCTGGACCCGCACCACAGCACGCGGCATCCTGACCGGCATCACCATTACCTCACTGGTGCAGTCCTCTAGCGCTGTCACTGTTACCACTCTCGGATTCGTCAATGCCGGCCTAATACAGCTAAAACAAGCCATTACCGTCATTTATGGCAGTAACATAGGCACCACCATGACCGCCTGGCTGGTGGCGCTGATTGGCTTTCATATCGACATCAAATTATTTGCCCTACCCGCCATCGGTATAGGCATGGCCATGCGCCTGCTTTGGAATAACCAACGATTGGGGGCCTTTGGTGAGGCCATGGCCGGTTTTGGTGTCTTTTTTCTTGGCATCGAAATACTGAAAACTGGCTTTGAAGGCATGGGTGGGTCAATCCAGTTTGCCAATCTCGAACCAAGTGGTGCGGGCCTACTTCTTCTGCTAGGTAGTGGCTTTATGATGACCGTGTTAATGCAGTCCTCAAGCGCCTCAATGGCTATTATTCTGACAGCAGCAGGCGGTAATGTAATCCCACTGCCTGCGGCGGCTGCCATGATCATCGGCGCCAATGTCGGCACCACCAGCACTGCATTGCTGGCGGTGATTGGCGCCACAGCAAATGCCAAGCGTGTCGCTGCAGCCCATGTCTGTTTTAACCTGCTTGCCGGCCTGGTGGCGGTCCTGATCCTGCCGTGGATGCTAGCGGCAGTCCAACTGGCTCAAACCCAACTCGGCTACGCTACCGAAATTCCCATAGTTCTGGCGCTGTTTCACAGCCTGTTTAACATACTCGGTGTCATACTTTTATGGCCACTTACCGATACCCTGGTCAATTTCCTAAAACAGCGTTTTCGCTCAAGTGATGAAGATAAAGCCAAACCACGTCATCTTGATCAAACACTGTTAGGGACGCCGGTGCTTGCCTTTCAGGCGCTGGGACTGGAGTTACAACGCATCGCTGATATTGGTCGAAAACTGGCCAAGGGTGCTATCAGTGCCGAATTGGGGCCAGGTGGCCAACTGCTTTCTGACCGATACATTCAAAATCGGCTAGTCATTGCTGCAGGCGAATACTGTACGGCCTTGCAGAAAACAAAACTACCGACTGAACTCGCCGAAGCTCTGCCGAATGCCATCAGGGTTGGACGCTACTATACTGCCGTTGCCCATCTTGCTGAGCACTTTGCCAACCAGCAACACCGCCATTACAGCATTCCGGAAACCACGCTAATGGATGAAATCAGCCACTTTAAAAGTAACGTGGTGCAACTAATTGATGATGCTAATGCAGAACTTGAACACTATTCCAGTGAGACCTGTTCCATAGCGCTGGCCAGACTGCAGGATGATTATCAGTCGCTCAAGACAAAGTTGTTACGCGCGGGCACTGAAGAACGCATCAAAACGACTGAATTGGTCATTCAGCTTGAGCAAATGAGCCAGCTGCGCCGCCTGGCCGAACAGATTGAAAAAGGCGCTCGCTATCTAGCCAGCTTTCAAGCCTGCAGCCCAGCAGAGCCGTTAGAAGAACAAGAGCATATTTCAACCAATGAGTAAGTCAATTTACCTAGATTCGGCAAGTACTGGCATGCTTCAGTCTGGATCTAAACTGGCGTGAACTAAAATGCCAGATATCAACAAATTATTTGAATACAATAAATCCTGAACCGATGCGATTAACGCCGAAGACCCGGAGTTTTTCAAAAAACTCTCAGCCCAGTAGGCACCGGAATAGCTGTGGATTGGTTGCGCCGACAGTCGTGTGCCAGCCAATGAAATTGTCGGCCTGTTACCGGGCGAGCTGTTTGTCCATCGCAACACCGCCAATGCCGTCATCCACACCACCCTAAACTGCCCGTCGGTAATTCAATATGCCGTCGATATTTTAAAGGTTAAACATATCATCGTCTGCGGCCATTATGGTTGTGGTGGTATGCAAGCAGCAATGAAAACCAATCTTTTGGCATCGTCGATTACTGGCTGCGTCACCTCAAGGATCTATACCAGAAACATCAACCGGCCCTCAAAACCATTGCCGACGAGGAAAAACGCTGGGATCGCATGTGTGAATTGAATGTTGTTGAACAGGTCTATAACGTCTGTCATGCCAACATTATTCAGGGCGCCTGGGAACGCGGCCAGGAACTTTCGATACACGGCTGGATTTACAGCATCAACGACGGACTGTTACGAGATTTGAAAATCGACTTCGACAACAAAAAAGATATTTCCAAGCTTTACCGCATGTCTTAGGCAGAAGGGTAAGCCGCTTAGACGGCATAATCACGCAGGCGGACCGGCAGGCGTTTGGCTCCCCAGTCACCGGCCTTACCCTCAAACAGGCCACTGCACTTAGTGCCACAGTATTCGCAGTGGCCATCGTCTGTCAGATGCCAGTCAGATAACACATACCAATCTCGCCCGATCACCCGCTTGCCGCAGCTATGGCAATAAGTGCTCTCACCTGACTTGTCATGGACATTGCCGGTATAAGCGTAACGTACACCATTGGCCAAAGCGATCTCTCTGGCCCTTATCAAGGTTGATATAGGCGTCGATGGCACATCCATCATCTTCCACTCTGGATGGAAGGCAGTGAAGTGCATGGGCACATCGGGCCCCAGTTTTTCCACCACCCACTCGGTCATAAGCTTAAGCTCTTCATCTGAATCATTCTTGCCCGGAATCAACAGCGTGGTTATCTCAAGCCAGACATCAGTTTCATGTTTGATGTAGACCAGAGTATCCAGCACGTCCTGCAAATGGCCACCACAAATTTTATAATAAAACTCCTCTGTGAATGCCTTCAGGTCAACGTTGGCCGCATCCATATGTTCAAAAAAAAGCTTGCGCGGCGCCTCGCAGATATAACCCGCGGTCACAGCCACTGATTTAATATCAAGTTCGTGACACGCCTTGGCCACGTCAACCGCATACTCAAGAAATATAACTGGATCGTTGTAGGTGTAGGCGACACTGGAGCAACCCAGCTGCTTGGCCGCCGTGGCAATCAATTCGGGCGAGGCTTGATCGGCCAGGATATCCATCTCCCTGGCCTTGCTCATATCCCAGTTCTGACAAAACTTGCAGGCCAAGTTACAGCCAGCGGTGCCAAATGACAGCACCGGCGTGCCGGGCAAAAAATGGTTCAGCGGTTTCTTCTCAATGGGGTCAACACAATAACCACTGGATCGGCCGTAGGTGGTCAGAACAACCTGGTTGTTCTGGTTGGCCCGGACAAAACACAGCCCCTGCTGGCCTTCATGTAGCTTGCAGTAGCGTGGACACAAGTCACACTGCACCCGGCCATCAGCCAGCGGATGCCAGTACTCTGTTGCTACCACGGTGTTAAGTTCTGAAGTCATCGCAAAGTCTCAAGCCCACTATTAAATTGATAGCTTTACGGCCATGAAAATTCAAGCACAATTGGCATTTTATTTCCTATACTTATGTTGTTGTCTTTAGATTTGCGTGAGGTGTGACATGACCAGCATCAGACCCGCCGCCGTTGCCGGAATGTTTTATCCTGCTGATGAGACAAGTCTGAGAAGTATGGTGCAGCAGTTTCTTGCTCAGGCCATCTCAAACGGGCCACCGCCAAAAGCCATTATTGTGCCGCATGCGGGTTATATCTACTCTGGCCCCATCGCCGCTAACGCCTATCATTTACTTGAAAACAGCAGTGAAAGCTTCAGTCGTGTTGTCCTGTTGGGGCCTTCACACCGGGTTCCCCTGCTTGGTCTGGCCGCCACCAGTGCCACCAGCTTTGCCACACCACTTGGCCTGGTAGAGATTGATCAGGACATGATCAAAAAAATATCCAAACTAAAGCAGGTCAAGATAATGGACGAGGCGCATTCCATGGAACACAGCCTTGAAGTCCAACTGCCATTCTTGCAAACCATTCTGACAGACTTCAAACTAATCCCCTTGGTTGTCGGTAACGCCTCAGCACAGGAGGTATGCGAAGTCCTGGAACTTGCCTGCCAGGATCAACAAACATTAATCGTTATTAGTTCAGACCTGAGTCATTATCATGACTATGCAACAGCAAACAAGCTGGACTCGCAAACCTCACAAGCCATCGCAAGTCTTGATAGCGATAAGATTGGCTATGAAGATGCCTGTGGCCGCACACCAGTCAATGGCCTGCTGATGTTTGCCAGCGCACATGGCCTGAAGGCGGAAATCATCGACCAAAGAAATTCCGGTGACACCGCTGGCGACAAAAAGCAGGTAGTCGGTTATGGCGCCTATGCCTTTAGATAAGCCTTTAGATAAGCCTTTAGATAAGCCTTTAGATAAGCCTTTAGATAAGCCTTTAGATAAGCCTTTAGATAAACCTTCAGATAAGCCTGCACAGACATTGATCACTGAAGCACAGCAGCAAACACTGCTGTCAGTCGCCAGGCAAAGCATTCTTTATGGTCTGCAACACCACCAACTAATATCGTTGCAGCTGGAACACTACCCACCACAACTACTACAAAAGCGCGCCACATTTGTCACCTTGAATATTGCAGACCAGCTACGTGGCTGTATTGGCACACTTGAACCACATCGACCGTTGGTGCTTGATGTTACCCATAACGCCTATGCTGCCGCCTTTAGCGACCCACGCTTTTTACCGCTAAGCCAGCCTGAATATGAGCCGCTTGAAATACATATCTCGATTTTAAACCCAGCTGAAAAAATGACGTTTACGTCTGAACAAGACCTAATCGAGCAACTTCGCCCCGGTGTCGATGGTTTAATCATGAAGGAGGGGCGACAGCAGGGCACTTTTCTGCCGATTGTCTGGCAACAACTACCTGACCCAAAACAATTCATCCAACATCTAAAACATAAAGCAGGCCTGCCCACTGACTACTGGTCAGATGAGTTGCGAATCTGGCGTTACACCACCAGCTCATTCCCATAAACTCAGTTCAGCGGGATACAGCCCCCCACGGAACCATCGGCACAACGCTCACCGTCTATCCAGATTGTTTTATCCAACCTTGCGCCTTCGAGATTTACCCCAACCATTTGCGCCCCCTCAAGGTTGGCATAAGAGAGATCGGCACCCGCCAAGTCGGCACCACGCATATCACTGTTACGGAAATTACTGCCAACCAGGCTGGCACCACGCATATCGGCCAGGCGCAGATTGCTCAGACCAAGATTGCTATAAGCCAGATCCACACCCTGCAGATTGGCACGAAAAAACACCGCGGAAGAAAGATTGGCATTACGAATATGCGACTTACTCAAATCAACCGCACTCAGATCGGCACCTTGCAGGTCGCAATTACTCCAATTCACCCCGCTTGCCGGGGCCGTAGTGCAATCAATATCTGGAATGGCCTCATCAGGATCAGAGAAGATCATCAGCCCCAGAATAACGGCACAAACCACAACCAAGACCACTGTCATAATTGTATTCTGTCGTTTAGCCTTTTGCTCTGCCTCGGCCAGTCGCTGGCTCATCCGCGCCTGTCTTTCAGTATGTTTATCAACAGAGTCGACAATACGCCGTTCACCCTCGCGCTGCTCCTGGTGCTCAGGATCATCCTCATGGCGGCGTTCTTCACCACTACGTTCATCCGCACCATGTTTACTGGCCTCAAGATTTGACCGCTTAACCGGGTCAGTCAAATCAGCCTTCATCACCTCGGACACCAACTCTTCGATATCATCTATTGCCTGCCAGACCTGCTGGTCTTCACTGACCTCATCAAACTTGTGCAGCCGCCCAACCAATAAAAACTGAGAGATGGCCGTTGTTGGAAATGGGCCACGGACGTCACCATTACGACGCACAAACCATAATTTACGTACCTTTGAACTAGCCATGCAAAACCCTTAAAAAAACAGAATTGGATTCAATAATCATAATTACCTATACAAGCATATATTGACTGGGCAATATAGGTGTCATCGGACAATTTTAACCTGCCTTTATTATTTATCTATGGAAATCAACGGCCCATCACCCAACATTATCAAACCGACACCGTTGCCTAGCGCTATCAGCAATTGGCAAGTCGGACAAGTACTGCAAGCTACGGTCGTCAAACAAGCCAGTCCGCAGAACCTGGTTATTCAAATTGGCAATCAACAACTACAAGCCGACAGCACGGTCAATCTGCCTATCGGACAAAAATTGGAATTACGTGTCAGCCAACTTGGTGTCAAACCAATCCTGCAGGCTCGCATACTCAGCCCGACACCGCCGACGCTCAACACATCGCAGATTACAGCCACCACGCAACCCAACCGGCCAGTGGCAACAGATGTTGCCATTAATAATATTTTGAAACAGGCTTTACCCAAACAGACCAGCATGGCCACTCTGCTGGCCAACCTGGCCTGGCTAAATCAGCCGGCAAGTAACACCCTGCCTATTCCAGTCATCATTCTCGATATCGCCAAGCAATTGATCAACCAGCTTCCAAGCAAGCAGCAATTCAGTAATAGTGGTCAATTAAAACAGAACATACTTAATTCAGGCATTTTTCTCGAAAGCAAACTCAAGCAACTTAGCAGTGACAAGACGGCGCAAGCACTGCACATAGGAAATGCCACCCGTCCAACAAACAAGCCGCCGACTGATTTAAAGCTCAGTTTGTTACGTCTGCTCGGCGCAATACAACAAATTACCAGAGCGGCTGACACAACGACACTGAAAAACCCACTTAACCTAGCAAGCCCCCAGCCATTGCCCTTCACTCCCCCCCCCTTGCGCGGCAGTACACCGCAGCCTCAGTCCCAGGCAAATGCAAACTTGGCCGGCTTGACCAATCTGCCACTATTATTGTTAGAACTAGGAAAACAAGTTGAATCAAGTCTGGCCCGCACCCAACTACATCAGGCCGCCTCGCTACCCAGCAGTGAACAGTCCCCAACCAACCTGGCCTTTGAACTACCTATCCGCAACAATGGACAAATTGACATCTTTGACATTGTCATCAATGAACAAGATAAAGAAAACCAGGATGAAAAAGATGGCAAAGACCAGTGGGGCATTAGCCTCGCCTTTGACCTTAAAGGGCTGGGGCCTGTTCACGCAAAATTGAGAATGATTGACAACAAAATTTCCACCACCTTTTGGGCCGAAAATGCGGAAACCACCCAACTATTTAATCAAAACCTGGAAAACCTGCGTCAACGCTATCATCAAGCAGGTCTGGAGAGCAGTGAGCTATGCTGCTACCCAGGCACACCGCCAGCAGCCACAACCAGCAGGCTGCCCCACATTGTCTTGGATATAAAGGTATGAGCGACAATAAAAAGCCACCAAAGGCCGTTGCCCTGCAGTGGGATGGCAAAGCTGCACCCAAAGTTACCGCTAAAGGTGAGGGTGATTTAGCAGAGCAGATTTTAAAAATCGCCCGCGAACATAATATTCCTATTCAGGAAGACAATGAGGTGCTGGTTAGCGCCCTGGCTCTGATAGAACTGGGAGACGAGATACCCGAAAGCCTTTATTTAGCTGTGGCCCAGGTGATTGCCTTTGCCTATTACCTATCAGGTAAACAGCCACTCACGGAAAAAGCCTAGGTAACCTTCCTAGCCCAATGACTGAACGCCATGCATACGCATTAACAGATCGGCCTCTTCACGACGCAGACCATGACGAACCAGCTCATCGGTTGAAGCGCCACCCTGAATAAGCTCAATCGCCTCGCTATAACTTTGATGAGTAGGATCTTGTTCATCCAGCTGTTCTTGACGATCTGACAACTGACCGAGCTGCTCTTCAATACGGGCTAAATGATTACCCTGACCCGCCGCCCCGGCATAAATTGCTTTTAACTCTTCCATAAGTTGCTCAATGCGGAGTTGGCTTTCAGACAACTGAAACTGCAATTTAGATTGTTTTTTGGCGAGTACCAACAAGGCCACAATTAACACTACGGCCACGGCTATGACGGCTAAAACAAATAAATCATCCATAAATCCGATTTCCCTAAACTGACTTAAACATATTCATCAATATGAAATGAGTCATCATCCTTGTCTTTTTTATTATTCGGTTTGCTTTTGTCCTGTTCCTGCCTACGCCGTTCATCCTTGGGGCTATCATCTTCTTCAATCTTGCGCGCCGGGCGCTGTGGCCAAACAGGTGATAACGGATTTGTTCCATCAATTTCCGCCATATCCCCTCCTTATTCTGACTATCAAAACACCTCCCTTCATGTGTTTGCTAGTCGACTAAGATCACATACTATTGAACTCCTTCCACTCATCATCAGTCAGGAGCTTATCCAGATCTACCAAAATCAGCAGGCCCTCATCACGATTGGCCACACCTTGAATGTAGCGTGAACTTTCCTCATTCCCAACATTGGGAGCAACCTCAATATCAGATTGTTTGAGATAAACCACTTCCGCGACGCTATCAACCATAATTCCAACAACTTGATCTTCTGCCTCGATAATCACAATTCGCGTTGCATCGTCGGCCTCATGGGGCGGCAAGGCAAAACGACTTCGGGTATCCATAACCGTCACCACATTACCGCGCAGATTTATAATACCCAATACATAACTGGGCGCGCCAGGCACTGGCGCTATATCTGTCATACGCAGCACTTCCTGTACCTGCATGACATTCACACCATAGACCTCTTCTTCCAAGCGAAAGGTCACCCATTGCGTGACGGGATTATTTTCTGCCTGTTCACTCTGGTCCATAATATTGCTCCTGGTATTGCGAATTATTACTCAATAAATTTGGCACTGAATTCATATCAAATCAACCGGTTCTATGATGTCTCTATGGTATTTCGTCCAAAGATACGCCTTCCTTTAACATTTCGATAAAACTATCCACATCGAGCAGCGCAGTCATTTGCTCAATCATGGTTCCGGCCAGCCAGGGACGACTGCTGCGATCTTCTCGCCAACGAATTTTATCGCCGCTCAGTTTCACGACTTGACCTAGCTCATCACAAGCAAAGCCAAATTTGCCACCATCCACCAGCAGCAAATGCTTAAACTGTCGCTCTGCCGCAATTGCTTGCCGCGATTTATGATTCTCAGGAATAACAAACTTTGCAATATCAATCACTTTCACCTGCTGACCGCGATTTGAGATCAAACCCAAAAACCAATCTGCATGGCCTGGAATCGGTGTTATCTCAGCATTCCATTTCATAATTCCATTCAATCGAGCCAATGGCACAGACAGAGTCAAAAAACCTGCCACCTTGAAAAGCAGGTATTCAACAACCTCGTCAGCAGCAGGAACAGGCTGTTCATGTGGTGGATTGGCCTTTGCCAAAACCGTCGTTTCTGCGACAGCAGTTTCAAGCGATGCCTCTGCTTCACTCTCTACCACTGTTGGTTCTGCAACAACTACAACCGCTTCAGGAGGGGCCTCGATTACTTCTGGCTCTAGTAGCAGGGCATCAATATAGACCTTCAACGCCACCTCATGCTCAAACTCAGTCTGAGCCGGCTTGTTTTCTTGTCTGCTCATATCACTGCCGCCTGCGGTTGCTTGGCATCATGGCTAAGCAGAGTATCCAGCAAGTGCTCATAGGCTATTACACCACGCGACTGCGGCAATAGCATTGGCAGTGGCACCCCCATGCGACTCGCTTCACGGAACTGGGTGTCCACAGGTATCACCGAGTTCCACAGGTCATCGGCATAGCGAGTTCGTAACAATCTAAGGGTCTCTGTTGATGCTCGAGTACGGCGATCAAACATGGTCGGTACAATCGTATAAGGCAGACGAATGCTTCTTGAGCGGGTAATCATGCTCAGGGTTTTCAACATTCGCTCCAAACCTTTCAAGGCCAGAAATTCGGTCTGCACCGGAATCACCAGATGATCACAGGCAGCCATCGCATTCACCATCAACACGCCAAGCATCGGCGGGCAATCGATCAGGGCATAATCATATTTTTCCTCCATGGCCTTCAGTGCCTTATTAATGACCAACCCCATACCACTCTTGGCGCCGAGTTGACGATCTAAGGTCGCTAACCCGATGGTCGCAGGTAAAATATGCAAGCCTTCAAAACGTGTCGGTCGTACCAGGCTATACGGATTGACAGCCTGATTCTGAAACAGGGTAAAAATACTGCTTTCCAGGTCATCTGGGCTATAGCGAAAATAGGATGTCAAAGACCCCTGTGGATCAATGTCCAGTATCAGGACACGATAACCACGTTGGGCCAGGACACCGCCTAAACTGACAGCCGTTGTGGTCTTTCCTACCCCTCCTTTCTGATTGGCAACCGCCCAAATCTTCATGGCGTCTCCCCTTGAGTATCTGCAGCCTCATCGACAATCTCCATAATCGTCATCAAGCGATCCTGCTCATCGGCATTGCCGGAACTACCACCACGACCACGTAACGGTAGACCTTCCGGAAAGCCCTGCTCAGGCACGGGCACTGTTGAGGTCATAATAGGCACTTCAATCAGTGACGGTGGCTCGTCAAGGTCAATATTCTGCAACCGCTTGCTCGCAGGGGTAATCTCAATAACCTGTTCATTGTCATATAGCTTTGATGCCGCCTCGGACATAATCACCACCACAACCCGACGATTGCGCTCGCGCCCTTCGGCGGTGGTATTTAACGCAACCGGCCGAAATTCACCGTAGCCTATTGCCGACATCCGGAACGGATCGACCCCTTCATCACTGAATAGATGAACAACACTTGAAGCACGCCCGGCCGACAACTCCCAGTTCGACGGATAGGCAAAGGTTTCAATGGGGATATTGTCAGTATAGCCTTCGACCTGAACCGCATTAGGGAATGACTTAATTGAAGCGGCAATGCCCGTCAACACCGACACAGCCTTGGCCTGAATCAGCGCCTTGCCACTATCAAACAAAATAGAAGAGTTGATTTCAACTTCCAAACCCTTAGCTGTACGCTTAACCGAGATCAAATCACGCTCGATCATTGGTCCGAGGGAGTTTTCGAGCTGTTTCTGCATTTTATTTAGATTCTGGCGATCCCGCTGGCCACCTTGTCCCTCTTGCTGCAGGCGTTTCTCTTGTGCCGCCTCAGGTTTCACCTCGGGAACCGTTTTCAATTGTGGCCGACTATCAGGAAAAATGCTTGGCAGCGCCTTGATGGGATCACCAATCTGAATCGGTCTCAGGCTTTGCGGGGCATCTTCGAAGGCGGCAACCAGGGAATCAGACAGAACCCTATATTTGCCTTCATTGACTGATGACAAGGAGTACATAACAACAAAAAAGGCAAACAACAGCGTAATGAAGTCGGCGTAGGAAACCAGCCAGCGTTCATGATTCTCATGTTCTTCAGGTTTCTTTTTGCGCGCCATGACTAAGGTTCAATCAATTCCTATTCATAATGAGTCAAAATTCTGACCACCACAGGAATCAAAGCAATATCCATGCCTTCTAGGAAAACCCAAGAAAAAAACTATCCCAGATAACCTTCCAGTTTGGTTTCGATATTCCTCGGATTTTCACCCTCGGCAATGGAAATCACCCCTTCAACCACCATTTCACGAAACTGAGCCTCATTGTGAATATGGCCTTTCAGTTTATTCGCGACAGGCAAAAAAATGAGATTGGCCAGCCCCACACCATAGATCGTGGCGACAAAGGCAACAGCAATGCCCGAGCCCAACTTGCTGGGATCAGCAAGATTATTCATTACATGAATCAAGCCCATCACCGCTCCGATAATACCGATGGTGGGCGAATAGCCGCCGTAACCTTCATACACCTTAGCCGCTTGAGTATCAAAGTGCTCTTTTACGCCAATCTCAACTTCAAGAATATTCCGAATCACCTCAGGTTCACTGCCATCCACTAACAACTGCAGCCCCTTCATGGCAAATGGATCAGTCTCTGATTCAACCAAGGACTCTAAGCCCAGCAATCCTTCTTTACGAGCGATGTTGCTCCAGCCAACAATCTTTTCAACTGCCGCCCTCTGTTCGACTTTTGGTGGCATAAGAACCCATAACAACATCTTGAGAGAACGGACAAAGACAGCAAGCTGAGTTTGTACCAACACTGCACCCACAGTGCCGCCGAGCACGATCAAGCCCGCGGTCATTTGCATCAGTGATGATGTATGCCCCCCTTCAAGGATGTTACCGCCGATGATGGCACCAAAACCCAGCAACAAACCTAAAAGCGTTAAAATATCCATGTGTTAATCAAACACTTTCCATCAAAGCTGAGGCGATGGCATCCAAAGCTAAGATATTATCTGCCAGCCCCGCCTCGGCAATCGCCGCGGGCATACCATAAATCACGCTGGTTTCCTTATCCTGAGCCCAAACAGTGGAACCATGACTTTTCAACATTTTTGCACCTTCACGTCCGTCAGCCCCCATCCCTGTCATGACCACTGCAAGCACATCAGCAGCAAACAGTTTTGAAGCCGAGCCGAAGGTAATATCGACACTGGGTTTATAGGTTTGGCCGGGCTGGCTTTCAACAATCCTGATCACCTGCGCCCCACGCTGATCCTCTACCAGCATCTGTTTGCCACCGGGTGCCAGGTATGCCCAACCCTTTTGCAAATGGTCGCCATCACACGCCTCTTTTATTGAAATACCGCAAAGTTTGTTAAGCCGTTCAGCAAACGCTGGCGTAAAACTGGCAGGCATATGCTGAACCAATAAAATGGGTAATGGGAATGTGGCAGGCAAACTGGTTAACACTTTTTGCAGAGCCACCGGACCGCCTGTTGAGGTGCCTAAAACAACTAAACGATACCCCCCCCGACGCGTCCTTGTCGGCATCGCCGGTTTAGCCAACATAGGTTCTGTTGTTTGTAGCTTAGGTCGAGCACCTACCGCGGCATCAGCTTTTTTCAGCCCCTTAGCACTAATCAATCGCACCCTGGCACAAAGCTGCCGTTTGGCAGCTTCACGATCCTGGGAAATATCCTCCAGCCGCTTTGGCAAAAAATCGACTGCGCCAGCCTCAAGCGCATTCAGAGTCGCCTGTGCACCATCCGTAGTCAGAGATGAAAACATCAGAATAGGCAGTGGGTTGGTCTGCATGATTTTTCTGACCGCTGTAATGCCATCCATAATTGGCATTTCAATATCCATGGTCACCACATCTGGCTTAAGTTTCTTTACAAGATCAATTGCTTCGTGACCATTGACAGCTGCACCAATAACTTCAATATGTTTATCACTATTGAAAATCTCGGTTAGTCGTCGCCGAAAAAACGATGAGTCATCAACGACAAGAACCCGAACCGCCATGTTCTTCTCCTAAATACGACTGGCATAGGTTTCCATCAACCCTGGCATATCAAGTATCAGGGCGATGCCACCATTACCTGTGATAGTTGCACCTGAGACACCTTTGGTTCCGTGTAACATGGCGCCCAACGGTTTGATCACGACCTCTTCCTGACCAACCAGCTGATCAACGACACAGCCAATGTGCTGGCCACCAATGGTGGCAACAACGACAAAACCCTCACCTTCAGTATCGCCATCAGCTACCATGGCAGGGCTATTCACTAACCAGTTACTTAGCCGCACCAGTGGCACCGCCTTTTCACGGATAATGACAACCTCCTTGCCATCCACGGTGCTAAGTTTGGCTGACTCCATATCAAATATTTCATTGACATTAGCAAGCGGTAAGGCAAATACCTGCCCGCCAAGCTCCACCATCAATGTCGGCATAATCGCTAGTGTCAACGGCAGTTTAATGGTCAGGCGACTACCCTTACCTAGAGTAGAATCAACCTCTACCGCGCCATTCAATTGCGAAATTCTGGTCTTGACCACATCCATGCCAACACCGCGCCCAGAGACATCCGAAATTTCCGTCTTGGTTGAAAAGCCCGGCGCAAAAATCAAGTTGTAACATGCCTTGTCATCCAGTCGAGCAGCAGCATCCTCATCCATCATGCCTTTTGTTACCGCGCTCGCACGCAATGTATCGGCATCCATGCCTTTGCCGTCATCATCGATCGTCAGCAGGATATGGTCTCCCTCCTGCGTTGCCGATAAAACAACCGTACCGGCCCTTGGCTTACCTGCCCGTTCGCGTTCATCAGGCATTTCAACACCATGGTCCACCGCATTACGAACCAGATGCACCAGCGGGTCAGCCAGGGCCTCTACTAAGTTTTTATCAAGATCGGTTTCTTCGCCAATCAATTCCAGATTAACTTCTTTCTTGAGACTGCGGGCAAGGTCGCGAACAACCCGAGGAAAACGGCCAAACACCTTTTTAATCGGTTGCATCCGTGTTTTCATCACCGAGCTCTGTAGATCCGCTGTGACTAGATCGAGATTCGCAATAGCTTTGGCAACCTCTTCATCGGCCGTCATGGTCTCTTTCAACGTAGCCATACGGTTGCGCACCAGCACCAGCTCACCGACCAGGTTCATGATGTCATCGAGTCGTTTGGTATCTACCCTGACTGTCGTTTCCGCTGCAGGGGCTTCTTTGCCTGCCTTGGCCGCAGGTTTTGATTTTGGTTCTGACTTGGCTTCCGGTTTCGGCACAGGAGCCGGTTCGGGCTTAGCGACCGGTTGCGGCGCTGGCGCTGCTTGCGCAGGCTCAACTTTTACAGGCTCAGGTTCCTGCACCGTCGATGCGGCGGCCTTTTTCTTGGCATCAAGATCATCCAACAGGGCCTCAAATTCATCTTCACTAATCTCATCCGATGAATGAGTGCTCACAGCCTCTGGCTCACTACTTTCTGGCTCAGCAACAGAAGGCTCTTCAACAAGGGGGGCTTCTTGCTTTGAAGCTGAATCATGCAACTGATCTAACAATGCTTCAAACTCATCTTCAGTAATCTCATCAGAATCAGCTTCGACTTCGACTTCGGCTGGGACCTGGCTGTTGTCTGCCTGGCCATGCAAATCATCCAACAAGGCTTCAAATTCATCATCGGTAATTTCATCTGCCGATGTCGTAGCCACAACAGGTTCAGCCACCATTTCAGGCTCTGGCTCTGGCGCTACCTCAGCGGCAGGCTCAGCAGCAACGGCGGGTTCAGCAACGTCTTCACCTTTCAATATTACCTCAAGCGCTTGCAACAAAGCAGGCTCAGCAGCATCAGGCTCTTCACCGGAACGAATACAGTCCATCATTTCGTTAACAACATCGGTAACCTGCAGAATCACATCCATTAACTGCGGTGTTACCTGTCGCTCACCCTGGCGCAACAGATTAAAAACATCCTCTGCACGGTGACAGACTTCAACCAGGGTATTCAGGCCTAAAAAACCACCACCACCTTTAACCGTGTGAAAGCCACGAAATACAGCATTCAAGAGATCCAGATCGTCCGGCGCACGCTCTAGCTCGACTAGCTGTTCGCCGAGCAACTCAAGTATTTCACCAGCCTCAACCAGGAAGTCCTGCAGAATTTCATCATTCAGATCAATTGCCATCTAAATCACCGCCCCGTTATGCTCAAAAGCCCAGACTTGATAAAAGATCATCAACATCATCCTGATTGGCTACGGTGTCACCTTTATCAACACCGGGCACTGCAGGTCCCGCCGCTTCGATATCTGGCCCAACCTTATTTTTATCTTTCTGGGTTGCTGGGGCATTCATTTTCGACCCGGTCATGCGAATCAATCCCACTAGGCCTTCTTCAACATCCTGCACCAATGTAATCACTTTACCAATAATCTGCCCAGTCAAATCCTGAAACCCTTGGGCCATCATGATGTCTGAAAGACTCGAACTAATTTCAGGATTTTTTTGATCCAGCCACTGAAAAAACTCATCCAGTTCCGCACTCATAATGCGAAACTCATCCACATCCATGTCACGCTTTCTAAAGCGACTCCAGTTTTCGTGTAGTTTCTCACTCTTGTGCCTGAGGGCATCAAAGAGAGTCATTGAAACTTCAACAGAAGAAAGTGTTTTTTCAGCCGCCTGTTCTGTCATGGTTATCACATGGCTAAGACGCTCTTTGGCATCAGAAATATCAGCTTCTGCCAAGTTGCTAATTTTAGTATCAAACTGAAATCCCACCATGGTGTCATGCAGATCACGGGTAAGCTTACCCAACTCCTGAAACAGGTGACCCTCACGCAATGCCGACAGGTCTTCCATCACCTTTTCGGCGTCTTCTTGGTTGCCTTGTTCTATGCACTCAACCAGTTTCCTTGCATACTCAAGGCCTGCATCACTGCAAATCAAATTTTCACTCATCCTGAAATCTCTTTATCTCTGAGGCTGGGAATTAAAACCTTAACCGGCTTCGATGCGTTCAAAAATCTTGTCGATTTTTTCTTTCAACGTGGCTGCAGTAAAGGGCTTGACCACATAACCGTTAACACCGGCCTGCGCAGCTTCGACAATCTGTTCTTTCTTTGCCTCTGCAGTAACCATCAGGACAGGGAGACTTGCTAGTTTAGGATCGGCACGAACGGCCTTAAGGAGGTCTATCCCCTGCATACCTGGCATATTCCAGTCAGTCACAAGGAAATCAAAATTACCTGACTGAAGCTTGGGTAACGCAGTGTTACCATCATCCGCTTCATCAGTGTTGCTAAAACCCAGATCTCTTAATAGGTTTTTTATGATCCTGCGCATTGTAGAAAAATCGTCCACAACCAGGATTTTCATATTCTTGTCCAAGACTAGAAACCTCCATTTACCTAGTGACTCTTGAAAGAGCTATGGACTCCATAATTGTTACCGTTCCATAGTCTCCCTATTGTTATCTGCACTTGGCTGGAAATGTTTAGGCCTGATTTGAGTTAATCCACATCCTTTTTCGTCCACTGCCCCAAACGAGCCTGTAAACGTATCAAAGCTTGACTATGAATTTGACTTACACGGGATTCGCTAACCCCCAGAACCGAACCTATTTCACGCAGATTCAACTCTTCATCATAATAGAGTGTCATTACCAAACACTCACGTTCGGGTAAACCTGCAATAGCTTCAGCTAGACTGCGTTTAAAATCTTCTTTTTGCAGCCCATCAAACGGCGTCATTGCCGCGGAAGAAAGATTGATATTAGTTGCAACAGCTTCATCATCTGCGCCCAGGTCGTCAAAACTGAGCACTAAGTATCCACTCGCCGCCTGCAGCGTTTGATGATATTCACTCAACGACATATCAAGCGCCTCTGCCACTTCGTTATCACGGGCATCACGCCCCACCATACTTTCTATCTGGCGTACCGCTTCAGCCACTTTTCGGGCCTTACGATGGACTGAACGGGGTGCCCAGTCATTTTTACGGATTTCGTCAAGCATGGCTCCACGGACTCGAATACCCGCATAGGTTTCAAAGCTAGCGCCCTGCGTTGAATCATAATTGCGGGCAGCTTCTAACAAGCCAATCATGCCTGCCTGAATCAGGTCATCAGCCTGAACACTAGGAGGTAAGCGACACATTAAGTGATAGGCAATACGTTTTACCAGTGGCGCATGCAGCACGACTAGGTCATCTCTATCTCTGTTACTGTTCTTTTTTGTTGGTTGCATATTCTTGCTACACGTTGCGAGTCCATTCATTGCGGTATCCCCTCATTATTATTGCGCACTCTGAATCAGCCTTTCCACAAAAAACTCTAGATGCCCTCCTGCGCTTCTAGGTATCGGCCAATTGTCGGCCCTCTTGGCTAAGGTCTTAAATGACATGGCCGCTTTGCTTCTAGGATACGCGTCGATAACCGCCCTTTGTTTCTGCAATGCCTTTCTCAGATATTCATCGTAAGGCACTGTTCCCATAAAATCCAAGGCCACATCAAGAAAACGATCAGTAACCTTAACCATTTTATTAAACAGCTCTCGACCCTCTTGCATGCTGTGAGCCATGTTCGATAGTACCCTAAATCGTTGAATTCCGTAATCTCGATTCAACAGTTTTATCAGGGCATAAGCATCGGTTATAGACGTAGGTTCGTCACAGACAACAATGATCACTTCCTGGGCCGCTCGGGTGAAACTAATCACAGAATCAGCGATCCCTGCTGCAGTGTCAATAATCAGCACATCCAGGTCATGACCAACCTCGCTGAAAGCCTGAATTACACCGGCATGCTCGGCTGGTGTCAGTTCTGCCATATTCTGAGTACCGGATGACGCGGGAATAATCTGTAAACCATTGGGACCATCAACAATGATTTCTTCCAACGTACGCTCACCGTTAATAACATGAGACAGATTATATTCAGGATGCAGACCAAGCATAATATCTATATTGGCCAAACCAAGATCAGCATCCATCAGCATGACCTTCTTACCCTCGGCCACCATCGCCAGCCCCAAATTTACTGAGACATTGGTTTTACCGACACCACCTTTGCCACTCGCCACCGCGATGACCCTGACCGGCCCCGGGTTGCTCACTTTTCTTAGTCCTGCCGCCTGATCCATCTGACTCTCCATCATGAGCATTAACTACCGACCTCAGCAACCTGAATCCCCGTCATCAGTTCATCTTCAATCAAGTCTGCACTTTCCTGCATTACCGCCACACTTCGACTCACCAAGGTATGCGCCCTGGCCGGTTGCAAGTCTTCGGGAACACGTTGACCATCACTCACATAGGCAACCGGTAGCTGCTGCTGAATCACCACATCAAGCGCGTGGCCAAGGCAAGTACTTTCATCCACCTTGGTCAAAATACAGCCGCTCAAATCAACACCTTTGAAACCACGTACCACCTCTTGCAAACTAGACAGCCTGGAAGTTGTTGATGCCACAAGATAGGTTCTCACTCTGTCACTCTCATCCTGCAACACGGAAAATTGCTCAGTCAGACGTAGATCCCGCTGACTCATGCCAGCCGTATCAATTAATACCAGCCGCTTATCGCAAAAATGATCCAGCGCCGCCTGCAGTGTTTCAGCCGAGTTGGCAGAACGAATAGGCACGTCCAAAATTCGGGCATACGCCTTCAATTGCTCATGGGCACCAATACGGAAATTATCAGTCGAGATTAACGCCACACTGCGTGAACCATGACGCATGGCGAAACGTGCCGCCAGCTTGGCAACCGTAGTGGTCTTGCCAACCCCGGTAGGACCAATCAAGGCCACTGCACCACCCTGAGTTAAAATATCATCATCAGTCACTGAAAGCTTAACTGCAATTTTACCCAATAGCCGGCGCCATAAGTCATCGGCAGAGCCCTCCAGTGGTAAAGACTGAAGCAACTCGCTGGCGAGTTTTGAACCCAAACCAAGCCGAGCCATACGTTGCTTTAATTCATATTCAAAAGGGTTCGAAATTTTATGCTCTTTCAGGGCCAGCTCAGCAAGCTGTGTTTCCAACAAACCGCGCATTGTTTTCATTTCACCACGCATCTCCATCAGGGTTGGTTCCTGACTCCATATCACTTGCGGTTTTTCTTTGTTTATTTCTCTGACATTATTATTGCCATTGTCACCGGGTTGTTGAGCCAATTCGGAATAATCTTGTTTCTGCCGATGCCTAACATCATCCGCAACCATATCAGTGGATCGTTTTTCAGATGCTTGCTCCTGCTGAACCTCGCTACGTAAGGCATTTTCGTCATAATCAATGGCAGAAATAATTTCAATGCCACCATTGACACGCTTATTGGAAAGGATGACCGCATCTTCGCCCAGCTCTACCTTAACCATGCGCATCGCTGACCTGACGTCAGACGCAAAAAAACGTTTTATTTTCATCGCTGCTTACCTCACTCCGCATCTCAATCACATCGACTTCTTTTAACTCAATGACGGCGCTTGCTGCCCCCCCACCGTCGACATGATCTTGATCTGCTTGTCGTCTGGTATCTCGTTATAAGACAATACTTTCAAGGCAGGAATTGAAGCCTTGATCAAGCGCGCCAATACCGGTCTGATCAACGCCGACACTAATAACACCGCCGGCAGACCGTCCATCTCTTGTCGCTGTGTCGCCTCACCCAGTGCAGAAAACATATTTTCTGCCAGACCGGGTTCAAGTCCAAGGCCGCCACCTCCTGCTGTCCTAACAGACTCTTGCAATAACTGTTCCAATGCAGGATCAAGCGTAATCACAGCCAACTCTGACGCTATCCCATTGATTTGTTGAATAATTGACCGACCAAGCGCAATTCTGACCATCGACGTCAAAATAGCGGGGTCTTGACTCCTGGCACCCTCATCCGCCAAGGTTTCGACGATTCGGCGCATATCACGGATTGGAATCCCGTCCTCAAGCAGACTCTGTAACACCTTCACCACACCACCCAGTGGCAAAATATCTGGCACCAGCCCTTCAACCAACTTAGGCGCGACCTTGGCGACATTATCGAGTAATTGCTGCACCTCTTCACGGCCCAGCAACTCGTAACCATGGCTACTAATAATATGACTCAGATGCGTTGCGACAACCGTGCTTGGATCAACCACGGTATAACCCATGGTCTGGGCCTGATCACGCTGCGAAGGTTCGATCCAGGTCGCATCAAGACCAAAGGCCGGGTCTTTACCGGGAATACCTTGCAAAGCGCCATAGACCTGGCCAGGATTAATGGCTAGCTCACGGTCTGGATGGATAGTCGCCTCGCCCACCGTAGCGCCAAGCAGGGTTATGCGATAAGTATCAGGCGACAGTTCAAGATTATCGCGAATATGCACCGAAGGAATCAAAAAGCCTAGGTCTTGGGTCAGCTTCCTGCGAATGCCTTTAATTCGCCCCATCAGCTGACCTCCCTGGTTTTTGTCAACCAGAGGAATCAAACGATAACCCACTTCCAAACCCAGGGTATCGACTGGAACCACATCATCCCAACTCAGCTCCTTCACCTCAGGGGTAGGCTCTTCAGTCGCCTTAATTTCTTTCGATGCAACGTCCACTGCCTGCTGTTTCCGCTGCGCTTGCATTTTCATATAGGCGGCACCAGCAAACACTGCCGCTAAAGTCAAAAAAGCCAGATTTGGCATGCCAGGGATGATGCCAAGCAAGCCGAGAATGCTGGCAGTCACTACCAATACACGAGGGTCATCAAATAGCTGACCAAGGATCTGCCCACCCATATCCTGCGAACTGGTAACGCGAGTTACAATAATGGCAGTCGCCGTTGATAGCACCAGGGAAGGAATTTGAGCCACCAGTCCATCACCAATCGTCAGCAAGGTGTAGTTTCTAACGGCATCTGAAAACTGCATGTCGTGCTGAGCAATTCCGATCGATAAACCACCAATAATATTGATGAACAGAATCAGAATACCGGCAACCGCATCACCACGAACGAACTTACTTGCACCATCCATAGAGCCATAAAAGTCGGCCTCTTGAATAACATCCTGACGCCGCGCCTGGGCTTCTTCTTGGTTCAAAAGTCCGGCATTCAGGTCAGCATCAATCGCCATTTGTTTGCCTGGCATCGCATCCAAAGTAAAACGGGCCGACACTTCTGAGACACGCCCAGCACCCTTGGTCACCACAACAAAATTAATAATCACCAAAATACCGAACACCACCAGACCAACCGCATAGTTACCGCCAATAACGAACTCACCAAAAGCCTCGATTACCTTCCCTGCGGCATCAGTGCCCGTATGCCCCTCCAACAACACCACCCGTGTTGAAGCGACATTCAAGCCCAAACGCAATAATGTTGCCAGCAGGATAACGGTGGGGAAAACAGCAAACTCAAGCGGACGCTTGGCATAGACAACTGCCAACAAGACAATAAGAGAAAGGGAGATATTAAACGTAAACAAGGCATCAAGGCCCAGCGCAGGCATAGGCACAATCATCATACCTAGCATGAGCAGCAGCATCACTGGTACACCCAAGCCCTGACGCATCAGATCTGACAATGTAGGCATATTTTTAATATTTTCCATACTTCATTACCTCTCGCTACACGTCCCGCTTACCACTGGCATCAAACTGCATTTCATCAGGAATTGGTAAATCACCCATTTCATGATCACCCGGCTTGCCTGTACTAAACTGCTGCCGCAAATGAAAGACATAGGCCAATACTCTGGCCACGGCCAGATACAAACCCTCAGGTATTTCATCATCAATTTCAGTGGTAAAGAACACCGCACGCGCAAGGGCTGGTGATGTCATAATTGGTACGCCAGCTTCCTTGGCCACGTTTCTGATTTCAAAGGCAATCAAGTCAGCACCTTTAGCAACCAAAATGGGGGCCCGCATATTTTCCTGGTCATATTTAATTGCTACCGAGAAATGGCTAGGATTGGTGATAATCACATCGGCTTCAGGAACAGACTCCATCATCCGGCGCATTGCCATATCCATCTGCGTGCGGCGAATTCGCCCTTTCAGTTCAGGACTACCATCAGTATCCTTATTTTCATTCTTGACCTCTTGCTTAGTCATCTTAAGTTGACGCTTGTGATTCCAAAGCTGAAATGGCACATCGACAGCGGCAACAACTATCAACGAAGCACTCACCGCCATGAAGCCCCAAAAAATCAACTCGCCAGAATGTGCAATCGCCTTTTTTACCGGCTCTAGCCCCAAACCAAGCACCGGGTTAGAGGTCATATACAAGACAACCACCCCAATAGTTGAGATAACAAAAAACTTAGCCAAGGCCTTACCAAGTTCCATCAACCCTTGCGGTCCAAAAATCCTTTTCATGCCAGACATTGGGTTGAGCTTGGAAGGCTTTACCGCTATTGCCTTAACACTAAAATTCCAACCGCTTAAGGCAATAGCACCCGCAATCGCAGATATCACCAACAATAGAGCAAATGGTGCTAACGCAACCAACATCTGTGAAACAGAGTCAAGGAAAGTGTCCATCATATATGTCGTATCAAACACATGAGCGCGTTTGATAGCAAAGCTGTTCCGCATCACGTTACCAAGACCTGAGACAATCATGGGCCCGAACATCAGCAAGCCAACTGATGAAGATAACATCATCACTGTCGTAGTCAGTTCACGAGAACGGGCAACGTTACCTTTCTCCCGCGCATCACGAATTTTTTTATCCGTGGGTTCTTCTGTTTTTTCTTGGCCGCCTGAAGATTCCGCCATGACCTTAGCTCACTACCAGCATATTGCGCATAAACATAAACCCCTCATTAAACAACATCGCCAACTGTGGCAATGCCGTTGAAAGAGTCACCATAATGACAATAAAACCTGCGGTAATCGTGATAGAAAACCCCACTGCAAAAATATTCATCTGTGGTGTTGCACGGGTAATCACACCCATCACCATATTTATCATCAGCAACGCGACCACCGCTGGCAAAACCATTATCAGAGCCCCTGAAAAAATCCAGGCAGAAAAATATACCAGCGATTCAATTGCAGACAGAGGCAAGCCAACACCAGCAATAGGGATCAAATTAAAACTCTCACCCAGGATCTGTATAAGAACCAAATGGCCATTAATCGACAAAAACAGCAACACGGCAATGATGTTATAAAATTGACTCACTACCGGAACATTCACGCCGGTTTGTGGATCCATCATCTGCGCAAATCCCAACCCCATTTGCATACCAATAACCTGCCCGCCCATCACCACTGCTGCAAAAATAAATTGCATAACAAACCCAAGTGAGACACCAATCAAGACCTGTTGAAAAATCAACAACACCATTTCTAATGACACTGGATCAACAGAACTATCCGGTGTGAGAGAAGGAAATATAGCGATTGAAATAGCAACCGAGATAATCATCCTGACATTCACTGGAATCATCGCGGTACTTAGGATAGGTGCCGCCATAACAAATGCCGCGACCCTGAATAAAGGTAAAAGATACCAGACTAATTCATTAACAAGCTGATCATAATTGATATTCACAATTCAGCCTTATCATCCTATGACATTTGGAATATTCGAAATCAGTCTTTGAAAATAGTCCACTAGCAGGTTTAAAAGCCATGGCCCGGCAACCATGATCACACCAAAAGTCACCAGCAACTTTGGAATAAAACTCAGCGTTTGCTCATTCACTGAGGTTGCCGCTTGAAAAACACTGACCACTAGACCAACAGCCAGGGCTGGCAACAATATAATCATCACCATTATGGTCAAAACCTCAAGTGCTTCTCTACCTATATCTAATACAATCTCAGGCGTCATAAACAGTCACCCTCAAGCCACATAGAAACTTGATGCTAACGTGCCCAGCACCAGCACCCAGCCATCGATCAGAACAAACATCATGATCTTAAACGGCAGTGACACAATCAGCGGCGACAGCATCATCATGCCCATTGCCATCAGGACACTGGCTACCACCAAGTCGATGATCAAGAAAGGAATGAAAATCATAAAACCAATCTGAAAGGCTGTCTTCAACTCACTGGTAAGAAAGGCGGGCACCAAAACGGAGAACGGGATATTATCAATATTTTCTTCATCAATTTCTGTTCCGGACATATCAACAAATAAGGCTAAGTCTGTCTCTCTCACCTGATCCAGCATAAAGCGCTTAAATGGCTTGCCTGCTTGCATAAGCGCAACTTCGCTGGAAATTTCTTCGTTCATATAGGGTTGAAAAGCCTCGTCATAAACCCGGTCAAACACTGGCGCCATGACAAAAAAGGTCATAAACAGAGCCAGACCGATAATAATCTGATTAGTCGGCGTCGACATTGTGCCGATGGCCTGTCGCAACAAGGCCAGCACAATCACAATTCGGACGAAACTGGTCATCGCCAGGATGCCTGCTGGGATAAAAGTCAGCAGCGTCATCAATATCAGCACCTGGATACTCAGGGAGTAAGTCTCGGTACCATCTTGATTAACACTCATCGACAGGGCATTTAACCCTGGTTCGGCATAGGCCATAACGGGGAACAACGCAAAGATAAAAACAACCAAGGACTTCATTTCTTATCCAGCCGTGTCAGGCTCTGTTTAAGTTTTTCCGCAAAAGCAGATTTTGGCATTTCATTGTTAACGCTTACTTCTTCTCCCTTTTCAAGGGCATAAAGCATATTGACCTGACCAGGGGCGACCCCTACCAAAATTTGGCGTTCACCCGCTTGAACCAGAACAACCCTTTCTTTCTGGCCAACTGATACGCCGGCAATTGTTTTTAATGACGTGTTGACAATAAGACTTGAACCAACATATTTCTTAAATAAAAATGCCAACAGAAAGATCATCATTAATACAAACAACAATCCAAGCACCATCTTGATTAGCTGCTCACTGCCGGTGTGGGGTAATGTTTTCTGAACCACCTCGTTAGCTTCTTCTGCAGCAATAGCGACAGTGGAAAATAGCGGTATCATAAAAACAAATGACTTTGTCATTGTCTTGGCTATTTCAGATAAAGTCCTCACTGCATCATCTCTACCAGTTTATTTAAGCTTTTTAATACGTTCTTGTGCGCTGATCACATCAGTCAAACGAATACCAAATTTCTCATTGACGACAACAACCTCACCATGAGCAATGAGTGTGCCATTCACCAGTACATCCATAGGTTCACCAGCTAAACGATCCAATTCAACAACAGATCCCTGATTCAGCTGTAATAGATTACGAATACTGATACTGGTACGACCAATCTCCATCGAAATGGTGACTGGAATATCAAGGATCACCTCCATGCTTTCATCAGCTGTGCCAAAACCGCCATCTGTAAACTCATCCAGCTGCGCAGGCTCGACATCGACCTGAGCGGCCTCTTCCGTTTCCTGCTCGGCCAAGGCAGCAGCCCAGGCATCCTCTGCCGCTGCATCATCCTCGCTGGCAACTGGATTTTCTGTTTCGTCATTCATTTGCTAACTCCTAACTGGGAAACGACAGGAACATTTGATTTAACCGGCTCGATAATACGAATAGCATTGTTATTCTGATGCACCCCAAATTTTCCACGATAAATTGGCACATTATCGTCCGTTGTTAAGGTCACGTTCTCTGGAAATTCAAAAGGAATAATATCCCCAACCTTCATGTCTACAATATCTTTTAGACTGACATCTACATTCGCTAGAACACTCTTTACATCTATGCTCGCATCCTTAATATCTTCTTCAAGCGCGGTGATCCAACGCTCATCAACTTCTGAGCGGTCACTTACTGTGCCCGCATCGAGCAGCTCACGAATTGGCTCAAGCATTGAATACGGAATCGTGACATGGATGTCGCCGCCACCGCCATCAAGCTCGACATGAAAAGTGCTAATCACCACCACCTCGGTTGGACTAACAATATTGGCAAAATGTGGGTTCACCTCTGAATTTTGGAATTCAAATTCAATATCAAGAACCGGTGACCAGGCTTCAACCATGTCGGCAAAGCACTTTTCCATCATAATCTCGATAATTCTGTATTCAGTGCTGGTAAATTCACGTCCCTCAATTTTGTTATAAAACTTGCCACTACCACCAAAAAAATTATCAACGACAATAAAAACAAGTTTGGGATCGAAGACAAATAGTCCGGTACCACGCAAAGGTTTTATATTAACCAGATTCAAACTAGTAGGGACAAACAAGGTGTGTACATATTCTGCAAACTTAAGCATTTGCACGCCACCAACGGCAATTTCCGGAGACCTTCGCAACATATTGAACAGGCTGGTTCTGAAATAACGAGCAAAACGCTCATTAATCATTTCCAGCGTAGGCATACGCCCACGCACAATCCTGTCCTGGCTAGTGAAGTCATACGACTTCGCCTCACCGTCAAAAATATCGTCATCCGTAGCAACATCGCCATCATCTACGCCATGCAATAGCGCATCGATTTCGTCCTGGGATAATAAATCGTTTACTGACATAAAATTATTGCATCACAAAATTAGTGAAATAAACTTCTTCAACGGTGGACTCAGTTTTGTATTTATCCAAGATTGCCTGTATTTCATTCAACATTCTTTGGCGAATTTCCTTCTTACCTTCAACGCTAATCAAGTCGCCATAAGTCTGATTGCTCAGCAGCAAAATTATATTATTCTTGATGACTGGCATATGAGCCCCAACCGCATCGATAGCGACCTGGTCATAACTCATAATCTCGACACTCACTTGAAGAAAGCGTAGCCCCTGATCTGTTTCAAAGTTGACGGTGAATGCTTTAGGAAAGGCGAAATATATAGGAATATTTTTTACTTCTTTATGCTCTTCCTTTTCTTCTGCTGCTTTACCAGAGCCGCCACCAAGCATCCCCATAAAATAGAGCGACCCACCCACACCACCACCGCCTAACAGCAGTAGCGCAAGAATCATGATAATCAGCTTTTTCTTGCCGCCGCCTGTGGCAGCTTTTTTGTCGCCATCTTTCTCTGCAGACATCACACACCTCTGAGCTCACTAAATCGTATTAGCTTAGATTTAGCAATTAATGTGCCATGGAATTTATTTGTTTATTTACAATGAGTTATAAGCAAACAACGAGAAGTGACGTATTTTTGACTTCTATTTTTACTCTAAAAGAAAGCACTGCGCCGATAAAACGACACCAACATTGCAAAAGTGAGGAGAATACTAAGTTAAGCGTAGAGATCCAGCGCCCTGGCAGAAGTCACTGCTGATAGGTCTATTTGTGAAATCAATTTTGTTTGTTCATTCATAGATAGGTCTGTGTCAGTCATACCATGCTGATCCCCAGTTTCAGAGTCTCGCCCTTGTTTGTGCTGATCCCGTAGAGAATGCTCAGAAACATTGGCATCTGCCAGCATCAAACCTGAGTTGTTAAACATTTCCCGTAGACGTGGCAATGATGACTCAATGGCATCCCGAACCACACCATGCTGCGCCGAAAATGTAATTGATGCCAGATCATCCTTCATCACAACTCGAACCTCGATGGGTCCCAAATGGGCCGGATTAAGACGGATTTCAGCGACCTGATTTTGCCCCTGAGTGGCGACGCGGGACATCATCATCAACCTGTCACCAAATTCAGATTGCCACTGCGGTGCAGCTAATGGAGCTTGAATAAAACTGGACATAGGCCGCGAGCCACTGCTTGCCTGCAGCCCCGCTGTTTTTCCAAGTTGAACAATGGAGTCAGGAACCTCCGTCGTATCTAAGCTATCCAACAGGCCAGCACTTAACTGCCGCTCGTTCGACAGAGCAGACATACGATCAAGCAATACTGGCATTGGCGTAACCACAGCATTACCAGTAAAGTCCCTTGCGATAACAGAATTTGAAACTGAATCATTGCGTTCGCCCGTTTGGCTAAGCCCTGATTCAGTAAATGCCTGTCGTAAATTCATTCCAAATTTAGCAACACCGGCAGACTGTGATTGTTGAGCCAACTGCTCTACCCTGCCTAAATTTGCCATCATTGTTTGTGAAAGCTGGGATGACGAACCAGACGAACCTGTACTTCCAAGAAGTTGACGAATATTCGCAAACACAGCATCCACTTGTTGCGCCTGCTGTGAAGTGGCCAATTTCGACCCAGTCAGTCCAGATTGCCCTTGCAGCAAACTAGCTAGCCGGTTCACCAGCGCCTCTGCCCCCTCCCCCTGTAGCTGTGAAATTAGTGAAAGAACATCTTCATTACTCATATCAGCGGCAACACCTTGCCCTTCAAGTAACGGCAATCCAGTACCCGTTGTTGCCGCATGCTCTGTTAGCAGGCCGTTAACCGCACGCAACGGACCGTTCTGCTCAGCCTCTGACTGCAACGCTTGGGTAGACTGATCAAACGAAGAAGAGAATGATGACCGCCCTGATTTTCCATAATTATCAACAGCTTGAGAAGAACCAGCTGCAGACATGCCGGTCCCTTGCCCTGAGGTCAGGCTAGCCAGTAAGAATGAACTATTGTGAGTCGCTGCGTCCATGGCACCACTTACTTGTTAATCATATTAAGATTAAAGGCAATATTCATACCAGATAAACAGAAAAGAAAAAGTAGTCGTAACATACTGCCTAAAAGATTAGTCCTGAACCAGCTCTACAACTTTTTTGCAGACTTTATTAAGCGGCAAAATGAAATCAACACCACCACGGCTTACCGCCTCACCCGGCATACCCCAAACCACGCTGGTCTTTTCATCCTGAGCAATGGTCTTGGCGCCAGCCTCATGCATTTCATACAAACCAGTAGCGCCATCATCGCCCATACCGGTCAAAATCACACCAACAGCATTAGGGCCCGCATTTTGTGCAACCGACCTGAATAAAACATCAACAGCAGGTTTATGCCTGTTCACTGCTGGGCCATCATTCAATTTACAGCGATACTTGGCGCCATCACGAATCACCATCAAATGGGCATTACCCGGGGCTATATAGGCATGACCGGGCAGGATCTGCTCATTGTCTTCAGCATGCCGAACATTAATTGCACAAAGGCCATCCATTCGCTTTGCAAAAGGCTCACTAAATGCCTCTGGGATATGTTGAGCAATCACAATGCCTGGTGAATCAGGGGGCATGGTAATCAGAACGTCCTTAATGGCCTCTGTGCCTCCCGTCGATGCTCCAATTGCAATTAGCCTATCAGTGGTTCGATTTCGATAGTGTTTGGTAACAGTTTTCTCCAACACCACATCAGCGGATTTTTTTTGTGTACCACTCAGACTTGAAGCACGCATCAATAAAGCCGTTTTACTCACTGCTGCAGCAGTTTTTATTTTTTCAATCAGTTCGCCCTGATAGCCAATAAGGCCATCGGCAAGATCAATTTTTGGTTTGGTAACAAAATCAATGGCACCGGCTTCCAGTGCTCTAAGAGTGACATCTGCCCCCTGTTCAGTTAGAGACGAGACCATAACGACGGGCAACGGGTGAAGACGCATTAGGTTTTTCAGGAAGGTAAGGCCATCCATCCGCGGCATTTCAAC